>CAZNWF010000001.1:0-113699 GCA_964576485.1 uncultured Geobacter sp.
AGGCAGACAATGGTGATGCCTGGGTTGATGTGCGGGATAAAAAATATTCTCCGCCGGAGATCTCGGCCATTATTCTGCAGAAGATGAAGAAGACCGCTGAAGACTATCTGGGCGAGACCGTCACTGACGCAGTTATTACCGTGCCGGCCTATTTTGATGACTCACAGCGTCAGGCAACTAAAGATGCCGGTAAAATTGCCGGCCTGAATGTGTTGCGGATTATCAACGAGCCGACTGCTGCTGCCTTGGCCTATGGTCTGGACAAGAAGAAGGATGAGAAGATTGCCGTGTTTGACCTGGGCGGCGGTACCTTTGACGTATCTGTACTTGAACTGGGTGACGGTGTGTTTGAGGTAAAATCCACCAACGGAGATACCTTCCTGGGTGGCGAGGACTTTGACCAGAAGATCATCGACTGGATCGCCGACGAATTCAAAAAGGATCAGGGGATCGACCTGCGGGGTGACAAAATGGCTCTGCAACGTCTGAAAGAGGCGGCAGAAAAAGCCAAATGTGAGCTCTCTGGTTCCATGGAGACTGATATCAACCTGCCGTTTATCACCGCTGACGCCAGCGGGCCGAAGCACCTGAACCTGAAGCTGTCCCGTGCCAAGCTGGAGTCGCTGTGCGATGATCTGCTGCGCAAGTTGGAAGCCCCCTGCCGTACTGCCATGAAGGATGCCGGCCTGTCCGCTTCCGAGATTGATGAAGTAATTCTGGTGGGTGGTATGACCCGTATGCCGGCTGTTATGCAGCGCGTACAGGAGATCTTCGGCAAGACCCCTAACAAAGGGGTCAACCCGGATGAGGTTGTTGCTATTGGTGCCGGTATCCAGGGCGGCGTGCTCAAGGGTGATGTCAAGGACGTGCTGCTGCTGGATGTAACCCCGCTTTCGCTGGGGATCGAGACCCTGGGTGGCGTGTTGACCCGCTTGATTGAAAAGAACACCACCATCCCGTGCCGCAAGTCTCAGACCTTCTCTACGGCAGCCGATAATCAGCCAGCCGTTTCCATCCACGTACTGCAGGGTGAACGTGAGATGGCTCGCGACAACAAGACCCTGGGCAACTTTGAGCTGACCGGTATTCCTGCTGCACCCCGTGGCGTACCACAGATTGAAGTGACCTTTGATATCGATGCCAACGGTATTGTGCATGTCTCTGCCAAGGATCTGGGCACCGGTAAGGAACAGTCCATCCGGATCACGGCATCAAGCGGTCTGTCCAAGGAAGAGATCGACAAGATGGTCAAGGATGCCGAATCCCACGCTGCTGAAGACAAGAAAAAGCGTGAGGCGATTGAGGCCCGTAACCAGGCTGACTCCATGATCTACAGCACTGAAAAGTCATTGAAGGATGTTGGTGACAAGGTGGATGCCGTTGAAAAAGGCAACATCGAGAACAAGATTGCCGACCTGAAAAAGGTGATGGACAGCGATGATGCTGAAACCATCAAGAAGGCTACTGATGAGCTGGCACAGTCCGCTCACAAGCTGGCTGAGGCGATGTATGCCCAGGCCCAGCAGGCACCGGGTGCTGACTCTTGCGGCGGTGACTGCGGTGGTCAGCAGGAGGCAGGCGCCAAGCCCAAGGATGAAAAGGTCGTTGACGCAGACTTTGAGGAAGTGAAGAAGTAGTCGATACGAAGGTATCCGGCTGGTAATGGTAGGGGCGGGTTTTAAGACCCGCCCCTACATCTGTATTCTGACTGATAAGGATATGAAGCGTGGCAAACGGCGAAAAACGCGATTATTACGAGATACTTGGCGTCCATAAAAATGCCTCCGAGACCGAGATCAAGAAGGCATTCCGCAAGCTGGCGATCCAGCACCACCCGGATAAAAATCAGGGGGACAAAGAAGCCGAGGAAAAGTTCAAAGAGGCCACCGAGGCCTACGAAGTCCTTTCCGATGCCCAGAAGCGGGCTCAGTATGATCAGTTTGGTCATGCCGGAGTATCAGGTGGGGGCGGTTTCTCTGGGGGAGGATTCGGGGGTGGTTCTCCTTTTGGTGATATCTTCGGTGATATCTTTGGCGACATTTTCGGCGGTGGTAATGGCCGTCGCAGCCAGGGACGACGTGGGGATGACCTGCTCTATAACCTGGAGATCGCCTTTGAAGAGGCTGCCTTTGGCTGTGAAAAGAAAATTGATGTTCCCTATGCCAAACGCTGTAGTAGTTGTAACGGCTCAGGTGCAAAACCGGGTACTGATCCCAAGATCTGCCCAACCTGCCGCGGTGCCGGTCAGGTGCGCTATCAGCAGGGCTTTTTCAGTGTTAGTAAGACCTGCGGGCAGTGTAATGGCGAAGGCAAGGTGGTTGATGATCCCTGCCCCGATTGCCGTGGCAAGGGGAGCATCAAGGATACCAAGACCCTCTCGGTTAAGGTACCGGGTGGCGTTGAAACCGGCTCACGCCTGAAGCTTACCAGTGAAGGCGGGCAGGGTGTTAAGGGCGGTCCGAACGGTGATCTCTACGTTGCCATTTCGGTCAAAGAGCATCCCCTGTTCCAACGCGAAGATGATAACGTCATTTGCGAGATCCCGATCAGCTTTGCCCAGGCAGCCTTGGGTTGTGAAATTGAAGTGCCCACACTGGATGGCAAAGTATCCATGAAGATTCCCGATGGTACGCAGTCCGGCAAGATTTACCGTTTGCGGGGCAAGGGTATTCCTTCACTGCAGGGGTATGGACGTGGGGATCAGCTGGTGGTTGTTAAAGTGGAGACACCCACCAATCTGAACAAAAAACAAAAAGAACTGTTGGAGGAGTTTTCCAAGATCAGCGGCGAAGATGCCCATCCGATGAAGAAGGGCTTTCTGGATAAAGTGATGGATTTCTTGAGCTGATCAGGAGGGATACTTGCCTGGATAGTCTTTTTGCGTTAGCATGAGACCATTCTGGCAGGTGGAGGTGGTATGGAAAAACAGGAGATGGTTGAAAAAACGGTTGAAGCGTTACGTCCCTTTGAAACTCAAAATCTGATGAACACCATTCAGAACGTGACGTTACAACAGATTTTTTCAAATTGGGTATTTTTGCTGATAACGTTTGGTGTGCTTTTTTTGGGTATCTATAAGCGCTCAAAGGCCGTACTGTTGACCCTGTTTTTCCTGTTGGGACTGATTGTGATGGTAAAGTATGCCATGCCGCCTGCCGGTACCGAACTGGGGTTGAAAAGCCTGATTCCCTTTATGGCGTTTGGCCTGGGTATTGGCGGCGTGATTGTCTATTTTTTGTTTATCAAGGATTAGGTGCAGGTATGAAGATTGAAAAACAGGACTGGTTTTTTATTGCTTTGGTAGTTGTGATTCTGGCTGTATTTATTGGTATCTCAGGCAAGGAAAAAACCAAACCGGTACCCCATGATGATATGCACAAACCGGTCTATCTGGAGGCATACAAAAATGCCCCGGGTCCGGATGCATCGTTTTTTAAAAAGACATTTTTCAAGCCAGCAAAGAAAGATGCTGAAAAACTCTGCGAGCCTTGCCATGCTCAATACAATATCAAACTACCGCCGAACCATCCCCCAAAACATCGTTGTCTGTTCTGCCATAAACTGCAGGCAAACTAATACAAACGGCCACCCCGGAAACAGGGTGGCCGTTTTAATTGATACTACTTCTCTTTCAGCATCTGCTTTGCCATGGCCAGGTTATGGTAGGCAATACTGCGGATCTCCGCTGTCTTAGAGTCAGGCTTGCGCCTGTCCAGATCAGCCAGGAATCTATCCAGTTCCTTGCGGGTCTTGTCGGTCTTGGCCTTGTTGTACGGCAGTTCAAAGTTGATCCCCTTCACATCCCAGGCAGTGGTGGGAAGCACCGTAAAGGGGGCGATATCCTGCAGCTTGCGATTGGGGGCCAATGAGGGCTGTTCCCAGGCAACGTTGCTGAAACGGATACCATTTTTGTCTGCACTGATCGTGTAACTACCCTTGAATGGCTTGGTCACATCACGATCTTCAAAGAAACTCCACTCTGATTTACCCACCTGGGCCTTGCTGTCATGGCAACTGCCACAGTTACGGGGCTTACCCATGGCATGGCTCAGCTTGTCCATCTGGATCCAGAGGATCGCCTTGTTGCCGCCAGGCAGGTCATTACGGGTACCAACCACAATATAGGCATCATTCACATCAGTTGTGGAACGCGCCACCTCAAAGGTGACCGGTTCTCCGATGCGCGGGTTGCCCGGTACGGTCCGTTGCGGGATGGCGCGGAACAACAGACCGGTGGGTCCCAGTTCTGTTGTCTGGTTCAAGACTGCCATCGGGTACGGTTTGACCGGAATCCACCGGCCTGAAGCATTTTTGATAATGGTTGGCAGGTCGCGGGTACCGTAATATTCCTTATGCTTGCCATAGGGGGTCTCTACCCCGTAGTAATGTCCCTGTCCCCAGAAGGTGTACTGGTAGGCACCGGAGACAGTGACGTGGCAGGAGGCGCAATCAACCTTGCCGTGGGATGAACTTTGTACGGCCTTAACGATCTGGCTGTGGCAGTTTTTGCAGGCATTGCGGGCGTCGTCGGCAGCCAGGTGCCCGAACTGGTGATTGGCCGGTTTGTGGCAGTCAAGACACTCAATACCGGCTTTTACATGGGCGCCCTGGTGCAGGTTGGCCGGGAAGGCGTATTCGCCGCGTATATAGCCTGCGCCACGGCGACGGTCCATCGGGCCGGCATGGCAGATACTGGCCCTGCCGCCACCGTAGCAACTGGGGGTGTCCGGCTTGCCAAAGGAGTGTGTTCCCTTGCCCGCTACCGGTTTGAAGTGACAGTCGTTGCAGGAGGCATGGCACATATTGCAGGAGCGCTCCATGGAGCCGTTCATGGCCTTGGTGTAAGGTACGGCAGTGTGATTGCGAATAGTTTCCTCGTTCTGGCCGGGCCACATGCCGCAGTTTTGTGGGCCGGGCTGCTTTTCTGACCAATCACGGAAGGCGCGCTGGTTCTTGGTCAGCCCTTTGGCTGAGCTGTTGTACTCCTTGACCGCCTTGCCATGACACGTGCCACAGGTCTGCTCAGCAACTTTGGGGGCATAGGCCATAGTCTCGGGATCGCGGTCGTGCCACTGGATGCCGATAATCCTCTTTATTCCGGCTGTTTCCAGTTTTTTGGGATCACCTTTGGGGATCATGCTATTCATCCCCGTACCGTTTGGGACCAGTGGTTGCAGAGCCCCGGCAGCTTCGCGGGATACGGCCTGTCCCTTATGGTTTTTGCCGGCTGCCACCAGAAACGGAGCCAGCATCCCTTTATGGGCAGTAGCCTTGTCAGCAGCCTTGGGATCACCCAGGTGGCAGTCTACGCAGGTCGGCTTGCCCTTCATCCCCACTTCCCGATCAACCTGTGCCGGGTCAAGAAACATTGACTCAGCACCCAGCTCTTTCAATTTGGCCCGGTCGCTGTGGCAGGTAACACAGCTGGAACCGGCATCGAAGCACCAGGCGGTGCCGATGGCTAACACAATCATCAGCAGCGTCACACTAATCAGTTTCATGGCCACCTCCTGAAAAAATATTTGATAAAACTATACCATGTTGCGTTGCAATGACAAGTTTAAGCTGCATGTAATCGAACAGCACAAAAAAAGACCGCACATAAGTACGGTCTTCACCTGTTCAGCAGCTAAGCGAACGGACAGGAGTGCTAATACAGTTCGTACTTCAGCAATCGGCATTCAAGTGGTCCGTTAAATAGCACAAAGCGTCGGGAAGGTTTTAGCCCCACCAGTTTTGCCAGTTCCAGGTCTCCGGCCAGCAGATAGGCGGTCCAGCCGGTGAAGCGGCGCTTGAATACTTCGCCGACCTTGCGATACAGCAGTTCCAGTTCCCGTTTGTCTCCCATCCGTACACCGTAAGGTGGGTTCATTACCAGCACCCCCTGATGGCCGCATGGCTCAGCTTCATCAAAGCTTTTACGATCAAAGGCCACCTGATAGGCCAGCCCGGCTCGTCGGGCATTCTCCCGGCAGGCAATGATGGCCCGTGGATCCTGATCATAGCCCAGCACCGGCAGATCAAGGCTTTCGGCCGCCTTGGCCTGTTCTTCCTGCAGTACCTTTTCCCACAGTCTGCGATCAAAATCGCGCCAGCGCATCAGGCCAAACTCCCGTCCTGCACCAGCCACCTGCCCCAGGGCAATGGCGGTCCCCTCCAGCAGCAGGGTGCCGGAGCCGCACATCGGATCAAGCAGCGGTACGCTGCCGTCCCAGCCGGTATGCAGCATGATGGCGGCTGCCAGGGTTTCACGCAGCGGTGCGTCGTTACGATCCAGGCGCCAGCCGCGCCGGTCCAGCGGATCACCGCTGGCATCCAGCGAGACGCTGGCCTGGTTTTTGGCAATATGCAGGTTGATCCGCAGATCAGGTGCTTTGGTGTCAATGTTGGGGCGGCTGCCGGTACTGTCCCGCAGCAGGTCAACAATGGCATCCTTGGCCTTCAGTGCGGCAAAGTGGGAGTGAGTGATAAGGGAATCGCGTACGGTACAGTCAACCGCCAGGGTCATGGTTGGAGTCAGCAGCTCACCCCAGGGGAGGCTGCGCATGCCGTCGTATAGTTCCTGCGGCGATCCGCAGGGGAACTGCCCCAGTTGCAGCAGTATCCGGCTGGCGGTTCGTACCTGCAGCAGGCTGCGGTAGAGGGTGCTACGGTTGCCGTTGAAGCTGACACCTCCCCGTACCGCCGTGATCTGCTCGGCTCCCAGCCGCCCCAGTTCTGCAGCCGTCAACTCTTCCGCCCCCAGCGGTACGGTGGCAAACAGGGTGAGTTGACCCTCCGGTTGTCTGACTGCGGTGCTTTTACGACGGAGTATGGTGCGTTGTTCTGTCATGATCTTATCCTTTGTTGCCATGCAGCTTCAACCTGACGGCTGGTCTCTTCCAGGCTTGAACTGTTGTCGATAACCACCACGCCGAAGCGTTCTTTTTCTGCCAGCGGCATCTGGGCCGCAATGATCTGTTCTGCCTGTTTTTGATTGCAGCCGTCCCGGGCCATCAGACGTGCCAGCTGTACCTCGGGCCGCACGGTCACCACCCAGATTTCATCTACCCGGTCGGTGGCCCCCGCCTCAATCAGCAGCGGTGCCATATAGACCACCACGCGGGAACCACGGATTCGTGCCTGCTCAATCTGCTGCAGGGCAAGCTCTTTAATGGCCGGGTGCAGGATCGCTTCAAGCTGCTGCCGCCTGGCAGGTTCGTTAAAGACCAGATCCCGCACTGCCTGACGGTTCAGGCTGCCATCGGCCAGCAGGGCCTGCTGGCCAAACAGCTCTACAATCCGTTGCAGGGCAGCGGTCCCCGGTGCCACCGCATCCCGCGCCAGATGATCCGCATCAATCACCTCTGCGCCATGTTCCGCCAGAAGCGCTGCAACACTGCTTTTGCCGGTGGCAATGCCACCTGTCAGTCCGATAGTCAACATGTCGCAATAGTAGCAGAGCATCACTGGACTGACCAGATTTTTCCCTTGAGTTGGTAGGGCTGATAGTGTAAAAGATTTAGTTCACGGGCGGTTAGCTCAGCTGGATAGAGTGTTGGCCTCCGAAGCCAAAGGTCGTTGGTTCGAATCCAATACCGCCCGCCATAAAATCAATGGGTTACATCGCAAGGTGTAGCCCTTTATTTTTTGGCAGGCCTTCTGGTATCCTTTGAGTATCCTTTGAATCTTGCACTTGAATGAAATGTCCTGAAACAATTTGCAGTGAATTCAGTCAGATATGTAAATATCAGGCATTTTCTGTATTTGCAATCACCAAAACTGGATTGAGGGAAGAACACGGAAGATTCTGAGCCACTTTTCTGAAGCTTCAGATGACCAATCTCTCCATGATTCCAAGAAGGCATTTCGCTGGCATCATCAGATGAAGTCAGCATGATGGGCTAACAATTGAACTGTACCACCTGGTCAAGCAAGGGTAGTTTACGTACCTTGTAATCCTCAGAATAACGATCCCTTTCAGGCCGTTCGATCTCCACCAATCCAAAAAACTCTGCAAACCGTTCCAGGCAGCGAACGGAATAACTTAGTCGCAAACAATCCTCCGGCGTGTAGTAACTGGTAGGCGGTTGTTGTGCGAGATGTTTATCAGATCAGTTTTGGATGCACTTCCTTGTGAAACTTACCATAGTCTGTCTTTTTGATCCAATCGGGCTGTTGCTGGACAACTCGTATGTACTCTTCCCTGCTACTCAAAATGTCATCAGTGATTCCCCTGCGGCTTAATGAAACAAACAATGCTGCTGAATATGCCTGACAGTTGATAGATAATTTTGGGTTAAATTCAATATCTGTGAAACAGTCATACTCGCTAATGGCACGTGAGAGGTCTTCGTTTTTTTTCAAACTATTCAGGTAGACCCAGTCATAGAAGAGAGTAAAAGGCTTAATAGGCCAACTCTGACCAAAAAACATGAAGTCGGTAAGATTTCCCATATTCTTATCTTTGAAAAATGCCTTGGCTGCTCTTGCATTCTCTGAATAAAGCTCTGGAAATGGACCACCGTGTTCAAAAACTTTGCTGCCTTGGAAGGCAGATTCTACGGTAATAAACTTACCACTCTTTTGATGATAAAAACCTAGATTAAAGGCACTAAGGTCTATTCCCAACTGGTCACGAGACTTGCTTGAAATTTCCAATACAGCGTACTCTCCAAGACCCCTGATTGCATTATGCAGTGAATCGACGCTTTTTTGTTTTTGAGTCTTTGCCATCCCTGGAATCCATTCAAATTCGACAAGCCTGACATCAACAAATGAATTGCCGGAATCAGTAGCAAAAAAAACAGGGCGAACTGCCATTATGCCCCCCTTTGCTGAAACATGGATCTGTTCACGGTGCATGAAGGAATTTCGCCGGAATAGAGCATTTTTATCGCGCCTCTGGAACGGTGAAGTTCTTCGTCTGACTCAAAATAAACTTCCAAAATATGTTCTACCGCAATTTTACCCCGTACCAGAACCTCAGCTTGTACGTCAGTAGGAAAACAATTTTTCATTCCGTTTCGTGTAAACACACGCTGACCTGTACCAGAAACTTTTTCGCTGAACATCGCAGCAAATTTTTCGAATGTGGCGTCAATCCCAATACGCTGAGATACTGTTGATGCAGCATTGCCAATACTGAACAGGGTATCTTTCAAGAAAAGGTATTGAGGTGAAATTGCAATCACGCACCAGCTATCACACCAGCTGCGGCATGAATCTCTGAATATTTTCAGCAAATAATGATTGGAGTGTTGAATTGACAGGTTTATGAAATCTTCCAGTCCATCCAACCGCAATTTATCATTGATCTCAACATAGTCATCAATGTGTAAATCAGGATATTCAACAGAAAGTTGACGCAACTGATGGCGGGACAAGAGAGCGCCCTGCTCAAAGATACTTATCAAATTCATCGCCGGCGTAAAATGTACGAGGCGTGTAATCTGCCTTCGTTCTACCTCGACTTCGATCAGCTTATAATCGGATTTGTAATCAGAGGGGGTGAGCAGAATGTACCTCCACCTTACTGCGGTCAATTTCCTGGAAGTATCGGCAGGGCTTACCTGTTGAAAGAAGTATCAGTCCTTTTCTTGCTCGTGTCATGCATGTGTAAAGGAGACGCCTTTCTGTTGAAATGTGTAATTCATCGTTTTCGTCAGTAAAGCCACCTGGGTAAGGCAGGATATCGTCATTCAGATCGCAGATTATAACATGATCAAATTCAAGTCCTTTTATCGACGACATGGTGCATCCGTAAATACCAGCAGGTTTAATATCCTCTGAAGGACTCGAAATTATATTGATGCACTTGAAGTTTTTCTGCTTGAGTGATGACAAGATATTCTCAACACCCCTCCTGTTTCTATGTAGGAAGACAACGGTTTCGTTTGATAAATCTATTTTTGAAAGTATTTTGATAAGTTCTGAGTACTGAGAAGCAGACCCGTTGACGTGCTTGACAATCGGAACTGGTCCTTCACGATGGGGCAACAAGTGTTCAGAGAAGTCTGAATTCTGCGGATCATGTGACAAAAGAGAAAGAGCTGCTTCGGCAATTTGTTTGGTGTTTCGATAGTTCTGTTTCAATTCGACACTACGACCACCTCTAACATTCAAACCAATAGATATCTGGCTATAAATTTCTGTACCGGTTATCTGCTCCAGTATTGGGGCTCGCTCATCAGGAGCTGCCTGAAGAAAAGCAGCAAATCCACCTTGTGCCAGCAACATTGAGCGGGTGAACCGATCAAAATCCATACCAGTAACTGACTCTATATGATCAGCCACACCACGCATCTTTGACTCAAAAATTTCACCGGTATCGGCATTGGCAATTTCATGCTTTGGTGCCTGAAGTTCGCCATCCGATTTTTTTCGAGAACGGTGCTGGCTCCAGTGGCAACGAAAACGACCAACCTGGGTCTCAAACGTGACCTCGGCAAAACATTCGCCTGTCTGGCGGGACATAATCTCGTTCCCGCTTTTAGTGATCTTATTCAATCGGGGAGTGCGCCCGTAGAGGGCAAGACAAATAGCATCAAGGATAGTAGTTTTTCCGGCACCGGTGGGACCGGTAATAGCAAAAATACCATCAGCTGTGTAAGCCGGCTGCGTTAAGTCGATTTCCCATTCACCGGCTAGTGAGTTAAGGTTTTTGAAACGTACCTGAAGTATTCTCATTGCCAGCCTCTCTATTCCGCCAGAGCATCGTCTTCCAAGAGAGACGCGACTGTTTCCTGATATGCTCGAAGTAATTCCGGCCTCTGTTCTTCAGGCACTTCATGCAGGGCAAGGCAACGCTCAAACACATCGTTAGTATTCAAGTCGTCCAAAGTTTCTTCTTCATGAATTTGTCCCAACACTCTGTCGATAATGCGGTTATTCTTAACCCGCAGAATTTCCAGTTGAGAACCATTTATGGCAGCATCCAGTCGCTCTCGTAGATCGCCAATGACTTCGTCGCCTTCGTAAATCACTTCAAGCCATGCTTGCGAGTTGGTAGCAGACAGTTCAAGTATCCGGCTGGCAATGCTGCTCCAATCACCCTTGACACGCTCAAGTTTTTGGAACACCGGCACATCGATCAGTTGGACAGATGCTGAGGTGCTATGAAATTCGACCTGACAGACACTCTTCTGCTGTTTTGCCTCACCAAAACCCATGGGGAGAGGTGATCCGCTGTAGCGTATGACATCGGAACCGCTCACTTTCTGTGGTACATGGAGATGGCCAAGAGCCAGGTAGGTGAAGCACTCAGGGAATATTTTAGCGGTAATATGAGCCAGTGAGCCGACATAAAGTTCTCTCACACCATCACCATCAATAGTCTGCCCCCCGGCCGCAAAAAGATGCCCCATTGCAACAATCGGAATGTCAGATCCGGTTTCAGCTCTTTTCTGTTCCGCAATTGCCGCAATTGCAGAATAATGACTGCGGATACCTTCGATCAGCTTTGATTCCTTATCCTCTACACTCTCACCAGCTTCAGCCACGCGGATATCCCTGTCACGCAGGTATGGCACAGCGCATACAATCAGCTCAGGAGCATCCTGCTCATTACAGAGAACCAGCACTTCATCTTCAGGTGAGTCGGTCGCATTGCCGATGACATGAACATCAAGAGCCTTGAGTAGCTCCTTGGGGGCATTCAGGAATGAAGGGGAGTCGTGGTTACCAGCAACAACCACAACATGACGACAAGGTGATGCTGCTATCCGACACAGGAAACGATAATACAGCTCTTGAGCACGGTTGCTCGGTGCACTGGTGTCAAATACATCACCTGCAACCAGAAGGACATCAACCTCATTCTGCCGAATTGTCTCAGACAGCCAGGTCAGAAACGCCTCGAACTCCTCATAACGTTTTCTGCCATAGAGTGTGCGGCCAATGTGCCAGTCTGAGGTGTGGAGAATTTTCATGGGGCTTTCTTTTCTAACGATGATAAATGCTCAAGACAGGAAATAATTTAGAACCACGAATTCGCACCAATGAACACGAATTGCTGAACTACGCAAAACGCTGAAGAGTCATGAATATGACTAAGCATTTTGCTTGCCAACAATAAAGCTTCGCATTTCACTTATGGATTGCCTCAATTCGTCGTTTGTGAATCTATGATTGCGAGTATTTTCAGGATGATGAATCTGGTGCCGGATATATTCGCTCAAGATTATCTGGGTTTCTGTGATGCTTCCTTTCCACTCTTTTTTGTAAGGACGATTTAACTTTCCGCTTTTAAAATCAGACAGCCATCCTTCGCTTTCAATGTATCCATACAGTTCATTGTGATAACCATCATCAGATTCATTGAAAGCGAGGAAGTTCACTTCGTTAAGTGATGGATAGGGCAGGTTATGTCTTTCAATATTTACAATCTCTTTGGGTTGACTTCCTTTGATCAGCTTCAAATGCTCAAAATTCAACATCTTCACAATGGCGGGGCTATGAGTTGTCAAAATAATTTGAGTATGCTGGTTCTTTGACAGCTCAATGAATGCGTCAATGAGCTTCTTCTGATGATCAGTGTGCTGAGATGTTTCTGGTTCCTCAATTGCGTAAATAATATCAGGAACATTCATTTCAGCTTTTCTTCTCTCCGCCTCAGCTCTAAAAAAATTTAGCAATATCAGCCTCTTCACGCCGCTTCCACGCTTATTGATTGGGATATTCTCATCTCCAGATATTGAGACATTCTTAAAAACATCGGCCCATTTAAGGCTTTCAACCGAAGGAATGACTGGATTCAGACTGTTGGCAATTTCCGGATTCATTTCTTTTAGTTTTTCCAATGTCCGGTCAGAGACTTCTTTAAGTTTAGAGCCAACTTCTGTAGCAATTTTATTCAGCGAAGATTGAATAGATGCTTCCTTCAATATTTCTTGAACAGCCAATTTCATTGGATCTTGTATCTCACTATCGCCATCACTATTCTTTCGATCAGATTGGAAGAGAGAATAAAGCGGCATGTAGTTTTTGAGCTGATCCCAAATGTTTTTTGCGTCTTCTTTGGTTACATCGATTACAACGTCAGCAAGTCGAAGATCGTCTGTATAATGTGCCCAAATAGCTTTACGCATGACCGCATTTTTCTTTTCATCACTACAGATAATAGAATTTTTCTTAATTATTTCCTGTAAATCCTTCTGTTTTTTTAGTAGCAAATCAGAACAGGCCTGATTTGTGGGATGGGTTGCCTTTACAGATACTTTTTCCTTACCAGCATTTGGGTAAATTTTGACAATCTCAAGTTTACCCTGGCTATTCAGTAGATACTCATCCCGAAGTGTCGTTTCGTTTGAGCTGTCAATTACTAGGTTGGCCGGTAAATCTTCAAAAACTACAGTAATGCAGATATCACTATTTCCATCCGCAAGCCCTTGTTTGTTGATGTCTTCTTTGTCCAACTTTATGACGCCCTTACCTTCGTTGAAGAACACATCAAGAGCTTCAAGCACTGTTGATTTTCCTACATCGTTTTTCCCGACGAATACTGTCAGATCATTGAAATTTATTGTGGTTTCATCTTTGTAGCCACGAAAGTTTGAAATTTTAACCTGTGATATTTTCATAAACACTCTATTCTGTCGTGTATTTAGTGCTCGTCACGGTTGTAATTGACTTTAAATTTTGCTAATCCGTTCAATGCTCATAATTAGAAACCTAGGCTTTAAGGAACGTCACTTCAAAAGCCTTACACTGCCGTGCTTTCTGAAGCCTGTTAGCCAAGGCAAATACATCGTTCATCTCGTAGTGCTGGAAGATATCAAGGCCACGATCCAGAAGGATCTTCCAGCCGGTATCGGTCACAATGTGCCGGGCATGAATGGTGTTGCTTGCGTCAAATTCCCAGGTAAATTTTATCCCTACAGCATCGCAATTCTCCTGCATTTTCTGGAAATACTCCTGTTGCTGTGGTCCCTTGAAGTCATCTTCGACGGTAATCAAGTGTACGGCTACTTCATCCACGTCTGACTTGACCTTGGCCACGGTTTCAAGAAATTCCATCATATTCCTGATTTGAAAGAACAACCGGATGTAGGGATCAGTTATGACAATCTTATTGGCACCTTTCAGGTATGGCCCAAACAAGGCGTCATATGACACTCCTCGCTGGTTTTCCTGATAGGTCACATGCGTTTCTTTGAGCTGTTCCTGAACAATTTTGGTCTGCTCTGGTTCTGATCCTTCAGTGTTGGACTCGTTGCCTGATTGGTTATCTCCTGCGGCTTCTGATGTTGATTTGGAGCGGTAGTATTGCGGATACTGCTCCTCTTCAAGTGTCTTTACAGGGATCAGGCTGCCACCCCCAACAGAATAACCAAACTTTACCGGTTCAAAAGTCGGATCAATCCGCATTACCTGATCCTTCACCCGCTTTCGTCCCTCAATGGAGAAGCGGAGGATCTCCTCCATCTCTTCTTTGGTCGCTTCGCCTGATGGGTACAGGATCTTCATCAAGCCGGAGAAGGTCTTATTTATGCCGTCTTTGTCACGGGTTGAGATGTCTTTTGATAGAGTGAAGTGGTCAGTGTACTTCTGTGAAAAATCGTGAGACCGCAGGTTACGCAGGATTTCTGCCAGATAATCAACGACGAAGCCGTAACCGGAGGAGAACATCTCACCTCTGATGATATCCACTTCCCAGCCGGGGATATAGAAATGGAGTCGATCCAGAAATGCCGAGTCGTAGTACTTTTCCGGCAGTTCATCAAAGAGGTCAGTGTGCTTCAGCATGTAGGGCAGGTTATGCTGAGTATTGCCAACAAAGGCTATCGACGCTTCAGCCCCCAATGTCTCCACACCACGAGAAAATGACTTGTTGGCCATATAGTTCTTCATGATGTCTACCAGGGCTTTGTCTACTTTTTTGCTCTTGCCAGCAAATTCGTCAAAAGCGACCGCATCCCAGTATCCAACCAGACCAAGCTTGCCATTGGAGTTATTGACAAATAGCTTGGGCACGGTGACTTCTCCGCCGGAGATCAGGATGCCATGGGGTGAAAACTCAGAATAAATATGGGATTTGCCGGTGCCCTTCGGCCCCAGTTCAATAAGGTTGTAGTTCCGCTCACAGAAAGGGATCAGGCGGATCAGCTGCAGCAACTTGCTCCGTTTGCCGAACATTTCCGGATTAAAGCCGATGCTGGTGATGAGCAGGTCAATCCACTCATCCGTCGTAAACTTCTGCCGTGCTGACAGATATCCGTCAAAGTCAAAGCTGGAAAGCTGAATTGGCTTGATGCTGCTCATCAACCAGGGGCAGGCGTTCTTGTCTTCAGTAAACTCGTACTCTACATCAGCAATGCACCAGACTCCACCTACCAGCAGTTTCGGGTGTTTCTTGATGGTGTCACTTTCAACAATGACCTTGCTGATGCCAAGGTTGGCAAAGGTTGCCTCATACATGTCGCTCTTGTCATTCAGCGATACGCTTATTTTATCGATTACCTTATGCCGTCCTTTTTCCTTGGTGATTGACTTCACCAGACCGGATTCATTGCGGTGGACATAATGCTTGCGGAGGATTTCTTTGACGGTCTCTATGCCAGACTGGATACTCGCCTCATCAGAGGTGGCACAATACTGACCCAACAGGTATTCAAGAACGTATGAAGGGACAATGGCATTACCTTTTACGGCTTTTACCAGGTCTTTACGCACCACCAGCCCGGAAAAATGCTCATTGACTTTATTATCGAGCTCGCTCATGGAGATTGCCTCTCTATCAGAAATCAAAATCAGTGGTGAATGAACGTCTGATCAGGTAACGGGCAGACTTGTACTCACGGAAATGAGTAGTGCCTGCAACCTGCTCATCAAGCCGCAAGATAACCTCCTGACCATTTGCCTGATCTGCCTGGCGGGTAAGGAGTAAACGAATCTGCATCTCCCGATCACGCGGGTTGTCAGATTCAAGATTAAACGTTAATTCATGGCTGTCAGATACCAGTTCACCTGCTTGGGTATAGATCCCTGCGCGAAGTGTCCTCGGTTGAACCTTTTCGCTGCACGGCTGCACCTGATAGAAAGCAACTGAAAACTGGCCGGATGTTATGATTGATGTCGCACCACGAAGAATATCCACATCAACAGTACTGGTGTCACTCTGCCGCTTCTTGTTAATCTGCAGCACAGGAATGATAGTTTCCTGCAAAGAGGCCCCGCCATGAACGTATCTGCTGCCAGAGCCCTTCAATCGCAATCTGTTGATTGATTTGGGAATCTGAACTTCAGCATCACCTTTCAACCCCAACTGAGCTGAGCTGAACTTACGGAGTCCTGAATTTCCTTGCAATCCCTTGCCAATCACAAACCGTCTGTCCCTGAACAGAACAGATGTTCCTGACGGCTCAGCGCCAAGAAAATCACTCTCTTCAATGGCTCTGTTCTGATAAACAAAGCCATGATCTGAAGTAATCAACAGGTTGCTGGCATTAGCCCCGGTCAGCTTCTTGATAAGCCTGATAATCTCCTGAAGGGTCTCTTCTACCGCCTCAAAAGCACGTTCTTCCGAGACAAGCTTGTCCCCTGTAGCATCGATTCGGTTGTGATAGACATAAATGACATCATGCTCACGCAGGAGCGCACGGCAGTCGTCACCATTAAGCTGCATGATCTCAACAGCCTTAACTGCAGTTGCCCGCTGTTCAATCGCTTCAGTCAGAATCTTGATTCTGTTAGCAGTCCCTTGGGAGCTTTGGCCATTTACAGTGGTTGAGCCACTATCGTCTTCAACAAGTGCTATGTCTGTATTGGGGAGAAGTGCGGCCATACCCAACTGGGTATAGCTGGGGAGCATGGCGATTGCCGGATCTACGGTAGCGGTGTAGCGGTCTTCCTGGCGGATAAGCGTCATCAACTCTTCACCGATTTCATAGCGCATGGCATCTGAGATAATAACGATGATCTTTTTATTGTCCTTCAGGAACGGTCGCACCCATTTGTCGAAGAACGTTCTTTGGAGCGGAACCCCTGGAATATCCCATTTATCTGCTGCATCAACATGCTGTTGCCAGATATCGTTAATCCGCAGCAGGTAATTGTTCGAGTACAGGTTCTCAATCTGCACAGCCAGGGCTTCAAGTAGTGATGTCTGCCCTGATTTGGCAGCATGGAAGACAAACTTCCGATACAGTTGATCCAGACGGAACCAGGAAGCAGTATACCGCTGCACGCCATCAGACAGAGAATCCATAGCCAGGGTTGATTCTTCAAGGGTGGCAATGAAACGGGTAGCAACATCTATGGCTTCGTACAGATGACGGAACTCGTTGTACCAGTGGCTTGATCTGCGCTGCCTGATAAATGCCGTACAGTCATTTGCAGGCATGGTTCGCTCGGCAACTGCTCGTGCCAGATTGCTCAGAATCATCTGGTCAATCAGCCGGAAATAATCCAGCTCCATCAGATTGCGGAAGTCACGCTGCCCAAGATCCTGTTCTATATGCAGCAGTTCGGCATATTCAGTTGAAAGTACCTCAAATGATGACTCGTACTGACGGCTGTCCTTCCAGCGTTTCAAAAACACCAGAGCATCACTGTTCAGCTTCACTGTGCCATCGGTTCCCATGGCGTAGCACGATTTGAAAAGCTCTATAGCAAAATCCCGTATACCGGGGGATGCCGATTCGTAGCCATAGCAACGCTTAAGCTGTTCAAACAAAAACTCTTCCAGACCGCAGCGCTTGATCAGCTTGAGCTTGTCGTCTTTGTTTTTTGACAACTCAGACAACAGATTTTCAAGTACGTTTTCCAGACGTGGATCAGCTCCGGTGCAGATGGCCAACATCTTCAACCTGATTGCACCGGGTGTGTCATCAGTTGCCACAATCGTTTTTAGTTTGTCACGATGTTTGCTGTTATCGAAAAACGCAGTATGCATCTGCACTATGTCAGAGAATTCCATCCCAAGATCCAGCTCATTCAGCCAAATCGATGCCTGATCAGTTCTGAATTCCCCGTGGGAAAGCTGCACATCCAGGAGCCAGTTGTTGATATCTTCCGGCTGTGCCCCTTCATGATAGATGAGGAACTTCTGCTCCGGCGCTTCCCGTAAGATGCGATACTTGATGCCGAACTCATTGTTGCTGAGTTCAATCTTCTCGACTTCAGGAAGACTCAGCGCCTCAAATTCTTTCCGCAGCTCTTTCTTGGCGTCATACCAGAAAACAATCCGGTGCTTATTAAACTGTCGTGTAAGGGCTAGTGATATTTTGTCCATTGGGCATCCGGTCAGCTTTGAAGTTTTACAACAAGCCGGTACACCGTAGTGCCTATGGTGCGGGGCCAGTTAGTACAGGGGGGATTATCCTTGCGGCGGGCTCTATCTATGGCCTCACTGATACCAGGTATCAGCTTACCTGCTTCAACATGCTTGTCATAGTTGGGCAGATGGCGTTTAAGACGTTCTTTGCACAGCCGCTGGTTCGTAACACCGGCAGCATCTTCAAAGTGCAGCAACAGCCATAATTCAAAGCAGGGGTTACTGACCGCAAGACCATACTGATCATGCGTAGTTGCCCATACCTGCAGCCTGGCAAGCTGTTCATCTGTCCACTGATCCTTATCAATAACCAACCAAGCTGCATCACCAGGTTTAAGGGCATTATCTTTCAGATACTGCTTCATCCTCCTTAAAACATGGTCTGGGTCGCTGTGGGTGCCTTTTACCCATTTAATGGTAATTGTGGTTGTTTTGCTGTTAAACAGCTCAAAATATTGAGGTTCAGTTGTAGTGCCTTCAGTGGCAAGTACAAACACCTTGCGGTAATGAAGCACCGGAGGATTACGTTCAAACTTTCTCCGTTTAGCCATTACGCAGCCTCACCTTCGGATTGTTTATCCGTAGAAGAACGCAATGTTCCCATCAAGATACGAGGAACGCCTCCAAGACGCCCCTGCAGGTAACTTTTACGGATATCCTTATCACTACGCACTTCCTTATACTCACTGAAGGAGATAAGCGCAGAGCAGCCATTTCGATCACGCTCGGCAACCCACATTTCATCACGGCGCAGCAGATCCTGATCCATAAGCAGCACATCGTGGGTGGTAAAAAGCAGTTGCGAGCGACTCTCTGGCCCACAGGCAAAGAGATATGCCTCAATAAGCCTGCGTGTCAGAAGTGTATGCAAACTGCGATCAAGCTCATCAATAATAAATACTTTGTCGTTTGATATCGTTGAAAGCTCAAGGAAAGCAGGAAGCAGGTCAATGGTTCGCTGGGTTCCATCAGACTCGTTCTGCATATCAAACTTGATGTTTTGCCCATTGTTATCCTTATGAAAACTAACCAGCTTTTTTGCCTTCAACTCCCCATGCTGGCGTGTCACCAAAAAGCGGTCATTAACCGGTTCCGTAATCAGCCGAACGGTCATACCTTCTTTAAGCTCTGCTTGCAGATCTGCTCTAACCAGATCAGGAAACGGAATATTTTCAAAAGGCAGATCTTCACCGCCAAGAGATTCAATGCCGGTATCAAGCATAGAAAGCATGGAGTTCAGATTGCTATAGAGCGGATGATCTTCTTGAAGAAACTGCTCAAAAGGGCCAAAACGTGAATCCGGGGCAATAAGCGTCAGATTATGTTTAAACCAGTTGTATATATGGCTAAAGTCATTAACTTTCTGGTTTGTGGCATTTGTGAGATACAGCTGATTTTCCCGTGTGCCCTTAAACGCAAAATGAAGGAACTGGTCTTTGTTCAGAGTATCATGAAAAGCAATGCTGTCGTTTGAACGTGTATAGAGGGTCTTCTCAGTGGTCTTAAGTATTTCTACAAGTTTTTCATCTGTTACCCGGTGGCGGGTGACAGCAAAACTATACTCGTAGCACCTATTATTGATCAGTAGCTCAAACTTGAATTTAGAAGGCAGTGCACCGCACTCAGGTGCAAGACGAAAAGGCTCTGCAGGAATCAGGCTCTCAGGTTGTGCCCCCCCAACAATAAAGTGCTTTGCAAAATTAAGCGCCTTAAAAAGGTTGGTCTTGCCGGAAGCATTACCGCCATAGATGGCTGCCACCGGCAGTAGTTTCATGCCGTAACCGGGCAGATCAGACAACCTGTCGCTATGCTGTTTTTCCCTGCCGGCAACCATAGACAGGGTTGATTGCTCTCGAAACGACCGCCAGTTTTCGACAGAGAAAGAAATAATCATAATGCACCTTCCAGAGATATAGTCTCTTTAAAAAACAGGATAAAAGAAACTATACCACAAAAACTTGCCTTTCAAGAGAAAATATCTCCCAAATAACAAATCACTCCTCCCCAGCATCCAGCCCAGGTATTTTCTTCAACGCATCACCAAACTTCAGGTAGTTGACCTTCACACCGTCATCAAGATCAATTGCGATCTGCTTTGTTGCCAGCGGATAAAGGGTTTCGCGCTCGTATTCATCAAGTTCGTCAATGACCTTACGGAGCTTTTCCAGATCCTTCAGTGCCTGGGTCTTTTCCTTCGGACTAGCGGATGCACTGATGCTGACCTGCTCCAGATGTTCCTTGCGGGCGGATAGCTTGGTGCGGAACTCGCGCAGGTAGTCGTTGAGCACCACGCTGACCGTATCGGGGCGGTAGCGGTGCATATAAATCAGGGCGTTGAAACTCCCTTTAGGGCTGGTGAATAGCCAATAGATAGGGCGCTTTTTGTACCGTTTCAGGTGGTCGGGATAGAAGTCCTTGAGGAAATAATCTCTGACCTCTTGCCGCTTCCCTTTTTTGCCCAGTGCTTCCTCTATAAATCTGAGATTCTCTTCGTAATGCTCTTCGCCAAAGGTGACTTTCAGGAACTTGCGGAACCGCTCGGTGATGTCGTCAATAAACCACCCTTCGTCAAGGATCGGAATGACATTGTCATCATCAGGCTCAAAGGTCGGGTCTGGCACCTTGGCAAGGTAATCATCAGCCGTCTCTCCCTGGTTAGCCAGGATCAGGCCCGGCTTGTCGAGAGAGTAGCGGCCAAACATGCAGCCAACCGCATAGCTGATGAACTCTTTCATGGTGTCGCCCAGCAGCAGGGCTTCCAGCTCTTCCTCGCTCTTGTCGTTGCCGTAACGATAGTGCGGATTGCAGGTTAGGGTAATTTCGTTGAGCGGCACATCGGGTGTCAGCTCATCCTGCAGGCCGTAGGCCTCGATGAAGATGCGGTTGTTCTCTTCCTCCAACCGCTGCATCTCCAGTGTCATCTCCTGCCAGTGGGCGCGGAGCTTGAAATAAGTTGTCTTAATTGTTGGTTGACGGAACTCAGTATTCAGCAAGGAAAGTCCGCTAAAGTCCCAGGATGTTTCATAGTCATCCCAATCAGACTTAGAAAGTTGGACAAGGATCGAAACTGATAGATTTCCACTAGGATTCTTGGATGGCAAACAACTCAAATTTCCTGGAAGTAAGTTAATTGTTGGATTAAGAACGGATAGTGCAGATTCTGCAATTTTAGAATTCAATAATCCTAAAACATTATTCATATTTTCAGTTATTTTAGGCTGCCCTACACCTGCAGCTGCGTCAAACAAAAAACCTTTTGAATGAAAGCGAAAACTATTCTTACCGGTCGTGACCTGAGTCCAACATAAGGATGGTCTGAAAATGCTTGTCAAATTAAAATTGTGAGCCCAAATACGTTCACCACTTGGGTGTTTAGTGGTTTGAAGTAAGTGACCATCATTCTCCCAATTTACTAAAAATTCTTCGTTTCCAGCCCAACGCCTAAAAGCTCCACCCTTTGTGTAAGGGAACCACTTTTTACACGACGATTTCGCTTCAGATCTACTTACAGAAGTGAAGGAGCAACGATTGACTGAAATCTCATGCCAATTGCGCACATAGATTTCGTTATTTCCCGTTGCCATTCCAATTCGAAAATCAGATAAGTGACCCAATGATTGACATTTGAAGAAGGCTTCTCGTAACTGAGGGCTATGCGAAGGCTCGCCTCATCGTCCGCTTTAATGACCCCTTCAATTGTCCTGTCTACCGGCTTACTGAATATGGCACGTAGTTCCATCAGAACTCCCTCGTATCAGATATCGCAGTGAAATATATTGAATGCCCGATAATACTTGTCGTCGTGAAGCCTTCCGAAAAGATCCAGTGAAGCGCCGTTTTCCAGAGAGTGGGTATACGCTCCTGGGAAGAACATGACGGTTGGCTGATCCTTGGCGGTGCTTTGCAGATTATTCAAAACATTGTGAGAACGGATATGTAATGACCAATAACATGGATAAAGCGAAGCACGATATAACTGCTGCCTGCCAGAAAGGCTACTCAAAAGCCTGCAATTATCAGTTTTAATCAGCATGCCCCGAAGAATGGGTTCATTTATCGGGGCATGCTGTATCAGAGAAGTTGCCTATCGGGGCTGTTTTGTTACCACCAACTTTTTCGGCCAATTGAAAAGAGACCGGCAACCTACAGACAAAGGGATATAAAATTGAAAACCAACATTACCATAGAAGTAGAAGACTCAGCAGTATACTCAGACTTCATCAGCTTCCTATTAGAAAAATACCCTCTTACCAGCACCCAAGAGATTGGCATGTCTATAAAATATGATTACTCGGCAAAACAATCCAGAGGAAGCTGTGCTAACACCTCACAAGATGTAAAAATATTCCGCAGAACCTCTATGGGAGTTAGGGCAACCCATACTACTTCAAGAGATAAAATCCTTAGCATTATCGCCCACGAGTATCAGCATGCAGTACAACAGGATCAAGGGTTCTATTTAGAATCCAGAAGTAGAAAATCTTATAACTCAATAAATTGCGAAATCCAGTGTGATGTTATGGCAGCCCATTATCTTTCAACGTATCTCAATATAGATATAGAAAAGGCCATGAGCATCTCTGAAGATTGCCTTTATGCTCAAACTCGAAAATACATTTTGAATACTCCAAAAGATTTATGGGTATCTAATCTACCTAAACTGAAGGCCCACAAATAGGCGTTCTGTACGATAAAGCTCGTTGACAATCCAGATGGCTCAACGATCCTGAACTTCACCTATTTTCTGGAAAATAAATCCTATGTCATGGAAAACAGTCAAAATGGCTAAATATCAAACAAAAATATTGAACTTGACCCATCCCGTTAAAGTTACCGGATACTATATAGATGAATTTATTGAGCTTGTTTCATACATTCTCACTAACAAATTCCGATTGACGCGGCCTATACAGATCGAATTTAAGCCTACAAAAACATGTCAAAGGGCGTCGGGCGAGTATATTGCCTGTGGAGATCCGGAGTACCCCTACAAACCAGACATTGATAAGGTTATAGTGTGTACACAGTATCATTATCGTGATGTGCTACGCTTAATTGCGCATGAACTCAAACACGTTGAGCAAAATCACTTAAAGCTATATCCATCAGAGTATCAGCTGCTTAGGGAATTCAAGGAATGTAATGCACTGTTCAGAGATAACTCTATTCACAGAAAAAAAGAGAAAGAAGCACGTAACTGTGAACTCCCAACAGTGCTTGAATTTGAAGAGTGGCAAAAACAACATGGCACGTACACAGACTATCCGTACAACTACATAATTTCAATAGATAGATAGTCGGTAAATCACACTGCGTTTACTGTACCCCCACATTTCCTGATCCCCTCCGGTCTCCATGCCGGACTGATGACGTATGATCCCTTTTCCTCGGTTTGCAGCAGGCTGCCGTAGGTCACGGTAAAATCCCCCAGCTTGTTGTTGACTGCATCCATAGCCTGGGGCATTTTGGCTTTCGTTCTGCCAGGAACAGAGGAAATTGGTAAATCTCAATAAGCACGGATAAAAATTCACCGTCTTTATTGTTTCACTTATTCATCAAGCTCGCTGACCACATCGCGCCACCTGAATATCACCTCGTCATTCAACTGCTGTTCCTCACTGACGGTACGCAGACACCCAAAAGGTTTGAGGGAATCCCTGGCGCGTACATACCCAAGCGTAAGATTAGCCCCGGTATGCATCCAGTAGTTGCCAAAGGGGAAGATTCTGAAGCCGATCATCAGTCCTACTACATCCTTGCTCGGCAAGGTCTGGTCCATAATAAAAAATTCATCCCCGGAATAAAGATCGAACCCTATGAACCCTGAATGCTCTATGACCTGTTTAACCCAAAATACCGAAAAACGTGCCTGCGCCATACCCTCAAGCAGACGGCACTCATCAGTTCCCCCAGGGTATTTTTTACGATTCAGCATCTGTTGAACCGCGTTAATGCCATGGGGACGATGCATGTAAATTTGATAGTCCTGAAAGATATCGACTTCAAATTCATGGGCATAAGTGATGATCTTCTTGCCATTCTGCTTTGAAAGCATCTGGAGCCGTTTGGCACAGGCTAACGTCTCCTCTTTTCTCAGCAACCTTGATATTTCAGTGTGTAGCCGTGTCATAAGCGGCCGTAGCCGCAGATATTCTTCTGTTACTGCATTGAGGTCGTCTGGTATGTTTGCTGCTATCGCCATAGTAGTTTGATTCCAGTCTATCTGTTTTTGAGGTCTTTCAGTTTGTCGTTCCAGTACTCAATGTAGGCGACATAGCCTTTTTCAGTGGTCAAAAACTGCATATGCTGCTTTGGCTCCAGTCGATACCCCTGAATATAATCAAGGCCGGCCCTTCTGGCTTTTTCCAAACGATGATTACCATCTATCACATCATATCGCCCCGGTGACAACTCAGCCACAATGATTGGTTTGGAAATATCAACTGTTGGCAGGTGGGTTTCATTCACCTTTGACGAGCCGATGCTGAATTGACGTATATGCACCGGCCCAACAGTAATTTCAGGAGTATTGTGAATGTATTCCGTCATCTTAGAAATATTAAATTCAAAAATGCCTCTTCGGTATATCTCCTCTTCGTCATCAACCAGACAGGGAGTAAAATTACGTGCTTTTTTCAGCTTTCTATCAGCAATAGCACTTGGTGTTACCGGTTCTTTCGTTCCTACCATCTGTGCCCCCACTTGTCACGGTAGTCAGGAGGATTTTGTATAGGTGCGTCAGGCTTTCCAGCACACACGGCAGCAAATGTAGTTTCAACACCGCCATTAATTTTGATTTTACCGCTGACAGATATCAATGGTCCATTACCATTTGTAGTATACATCAGGCACATCGCACATGGATGATCTCCACTACCTGCTGAATACCATAAAACTGTCAAGCTACCCCTCCAAGAACGCCTCAAGTATCCGGTACACCTTCTTCAGGTCCTTCTGACCGAGTTGTTGCAGCATATCGGCGGCCTGCTTATGCAAATCTCCCTCATCGCTCAGATGTCCAAATTTGAATAGAGCTGGTAACGGAGTTCCTACCGTTTCCGCAATCTTGGTGAGACGATCCAGACTCGGGTAGCTCTTGCCAAGCTCAATTCTGCTCATATGCTTCTGGTCGATCCCCAACTGTTCCGCCAGTTGCTCCTGAGTCAATCCGGCCCGTTTTCTGAGTTCCCGTATCCTTTTACCAAGCAGTTCATTCGCGTTTTGCATGCCAACCCCTCCTGTGCGTACAGGGTGACTGGCATGGCAAGCATATTGAACGTACATATAGACGTATTGGATTTGACAATACGCTATTTTGGGGCTATTTAACACCTGCAGATACGTGTTTGTCTCTTAAATACTTACTTGCGTATGTAAAACGACTGAATCGCAACGTTTGGATTCAGGCAGTAATTCTGAATCCCAAAGGAGCAGACTGTGGCAAAAAAACAGAATCAGGGTGGTGCTGAACTCGGTCTCATGGCAATCGGAGTCATCTTTATCCCTTTCGTAGCAACATTTGGGTTGTGGCACTACCTGAGACTGAAAAGCCGTTACCTGAAATCAAAAGGTGTGAGGAGAGTCGTTGATGTCTGGAACCTTGGAGCACCGTTTTACTCATTCGTAGCACTTATCCTCGGGACTTATATAATAAGTGGGATGCTTAATGGCAAACCTCCAGGATTTAGATTCGTTACATTGGCTATCGCCTTGTATATCGCAATTAAACTCGCCCAAAGGTCAGCATCCTGCTATTTCGGTGCCGCCGTAATTCCTGAAACGGCAACCGTTGTCTTCCCGGAAGATATGGCCGGATACGGCATTGAAGACTACATCAAGCTGAAGTTCATCAGAAACCTTGCATGCATGGATGAAGTTGAATTGGCTGAGATTGAAAAGATTTCCCGTCAGGCAGGCAAGCGTCTGTATCTCCATGGCCCGTTTGGTTCACGCGGCATTTCCTTTACCAATAAGCAGAAACGTGACGAATGCATCTTCGCCATTCAGGCTGTGGCAAAGAACAGGTCTATCTTGCTGAATGAGCTTGAGGATTACGACTAAGTTTCCCAATTCACCAGAACACAGGACACCACGGATCTACTATGCGCTACCAAGACAAACTCAATGAAATTACAGCAAGAACCGGTATTGATTTTGCCAGATATCGAGACCCGGCTTTGGTTGCAAAGCTGGGAAACATGCTTACCATCCAGTTCTACGCTCTTAAAGCTGTTGCGATTCCCATCCTGATTTTACTGCTGATCTTTGGAGGCTTGGCAGCCTACTCGGTCATGACATCCAAAGTGTTAGCAGGTATAGCAATCGGCGTGATCGGCATTGTACCGTCAATCGGCTTGGGTATCCTGATTGGCATGGTACTTCTGATGAGCACTATCAAGAACGATGTACAGAGCATTTTTGCACTTTCGCTTGATACCGTATGCACGATCCTGCGTGACATCACTACCGGAATCCAGAACAAGGCCAATAGTGCAACTGATCTGCAGAGCAACTTGCCGAAACCTTCCGATCTTCTGCAGGGGGTTACATTCGGCGTCATACTGCCATCACTGCAACAGATCATTGTCTCCAAATTCAAGCTGCTGCGCACTCCCCTTGAGTATCTGTTCAATACAACCATTCAGGCAGCGGTCAATACTGCCCTTGAACTGATTGACACGAAAGCTGGCGACGTACTGAGCAGACATGCAGGCAAGCTAACGGCAGTTACTGAAAAAGTTTCCTGTATCAGCAATGAAACTGCTGAAAAAGCGAACCAGTATTTATCTTCGTCAATTACGCGGATTGAAGAGGTGCAGCAGGTAATTGATGCCAAAATCGACACAGCAGGTTCCAAGATCATAGCTCCGGTAAAATTCGTGATGGTTGTGGCACTCATGGCAACGGCTGTGCTGGTTGCCGCCTACATCAAGTTTTTTCTCTAACCAACTTCTGACCTCTGACTTATGGGCCTGCTTGATATCTCCTTAACGTCCTCTATGCGATCCACGCTGTTTTCCCTCAAGGACACCAGCGCAAAGATCGAGCGTGCTCAAGAACGTCTTGCTACCGGCAAGAAGGTTATGACTGCGCTGGATAATCCTACCAATTACTTTGCTGCCCAAGCGCATCTCAACCGAGCAGGAGACCTCACGACAAGAAAAGACGGCATCATGGAAGCCATCAAGAATGGTGATGCTGCCAATGTCGGATTAAAGTCCCTTGTTTCACTTCTGGAAACGGCCAAGGGGATAGCAAACAGCGCTCACATGGCAGGTGCTTCTGACCGGGCAAGTCTCGCTTCGCAATTCAACCAGATACTGAATCAGATGGACACCTTGGCCGGTGACTCTGGGTATCGTGGTACCAACTTGCTGAAAAACAATGATCTGACCGTCAACTTCAATGAAAACGGCAGTTCAAACCTGACCATCAATGGCGTTGACGCAACGTCAAGTGGTCTTGGTATTTCTCAGCCGTATATCGAAGTCGGAACACACTCTGCAAATGCTGAGGCAGTTCTTGGAATTAATACTAATGGGGGCGTAGCCTTACTGTCTGGTAACCCAATTTTTTCGACAATTCCAGAAGAAGCCCAGTCAGGAGTGGTTTCCATTTCTACTGGGCTAGAGTACGCTCTAGCGCTAAATGCAAGCGGTAAAGTTATCGCTTGGGGAGACAACTCACACGGAAATACAAGTGTACCCGTTTCTGCTCAGTCAGACGTGACTGCAATATCAGCAGGTGCAGGTCCTTCACTAGCATTAAAAAGTGACGGTTCAGTTGTTGCCTGGGGACTTGACAATTATGGACAAGCAAGTGTACCGGTTGCTGCCCAATCAGGTGTCGTTGCTATTTCCGCAGGTTTCACACATTCTCTAGCACTTAAGGACGATGGCTCAGTAGTTGCGTGGGGAGACAATTCTAGAGGCCAAACAACGGTACCCATTGCTGCTCAATCAGGAGTAGTTGCTATTGCTGCAGGATGGGATCACTCCGTTGCTCTGAAAAATGATGGATCGGTAGTTGCGTGGGGTTTTGACTCAGTATTTTATCCTGTACCGGTAGAGGCCCAATCAGGTGTCGTTGCTATTGCTGCAGGCCAACACTATTCTGTAGCGCTCAAGTCAGATGGTACAGTTGTGGCTTGGGGAGATAATAGCATGGGCCAAACTTCACTTCCTGCTACAGTTCAGTCAGGAGTCACTGCAATTTCAGCAGGTGCAGGAAGTCTCGGCGGAGTAGTGCAAAAAGATGATGGTTCCCTTATCGCATGGGGATTTTATGCTGACAGTATGGGCGATGGAGATTTGAAGAATACTTGGTCCACCGACGCAGGTATCAGCAAATCTGAGCAACAACTTGAAAACGCCCTCAGCACACTGCGCACGGATGCACAAACCCTATCCTCAAACCTCAGTGTTGTCGCTGTCAGAAAAGAATTCACTGATTCCATGGTTGCAAACCTTCAAACCGGTGCTGACAACCTGACACTGGCAGATATGAATGAAGAAGGAGCCAACATGCTCATGCTGCAGACCCGCCAGAATCTCGGTATTACCAGTCTCAGCATGGCTGGACAAACAGCGCAGTCGGTCATGAAACTGTTTTAGCACGATCACCAGAAGCATCAATCAATCATTCCCCACCAGAAAGTTGTCAGATTTTCAGTAGATTCCATTTTCCCTCAAATTTGACCTAAGGGCTTAATTTTGCTATAGTGATTATCATCAGGGGGTAGAACGCCCAGTGCCTGCCTCCCCCTCTGACACCCCCGGAAAGTTGTCAATTTTTCACCGCACCAATCGCATCTCTCACAAGCATCATTATCCCATCAACACCCTGCAGCAGAACCAGTAACCAATGATGACCGCTCAATCATCATGCTGGCACAACTGCGCCTGCTCCAGGTGTCCACTACGCAGAAGAAAGGAGAACCGATGGAACTTGGACAATTCCTGATTTGTCTCGCATCACGTCACGAGCAGGCCAAAGATTCCTACGAAGAAGAGTTGAAAGACCTTTGGAAAAACAAAAAGAAACGAGGTGGTCGGCACACGGAACCAAGCTTTGATGATGAACGCGCCCTTATGAAAGAAGTTGTCAACTCTGTACGTGCTAAACCTGCATGTCTCAAAAAACTTTCCCCTCAGGCACTGGGATGTCTTGCCTACCTGTTCAGATGCAAAATGCAAAATGACCCGTTCACTGAAGGCCATGAAATCATCGCGAAACTGGTCTGCGACCCTGAACACACCATCGACTACCTGAAGGGATTTGCTGAACTGAAGGAGTTGGGATGGATTCGCTTTCTTGAAACACCATCCGGCGCATTCACTGATCAGGAACCGTTCTGCTGGTTGCAGACCTCAGTAGAATTTGGTGACACCTTTCAAAAGAACATTGGAGAAGGAACGCAGCACTCGCAACAGTTCACCTCCAATGACTCCTATCTTGATGCCGTCATAAACTACCTGAAGGCAATGATCAGTGACGATGGCAGTACCTACCGGGTAACTGATCACGGTCTGGATCTGTACGCTGCCGAACCTTTTGCCTGGTACCGCAGAATAGCCATGCGGGTACAGGCATCAACCATTGCACTTCCTGCAGCACAACTTCAGCACACCTACAAGCTAAGTATCTACCAGTTCCTTAACCTGATCGGACTTCTGGCACTGCGTGAAGGTGATCTGCGCTACGACTTCAGTGACACCAACGATGTCACCAGACTCTTTGCCAAGGGACGTATCTGCAGAAAACAGATGCAGGAACATCTCTATAGTGAAAAGAGCCCGCTGCAACAATCCAAGCTGATCGAAAGCAGTCACGGCTCATTCGGTGAATCCGTGCAACTGTCGCAGACCGCGCTCACCGCCTTGATTGGCAAGCAGGAACCCAAGAAGTCCAGACAGGAACTGGAACAGCGGGTAAAAAAGAAGACCTTCTTTGATTATGAGGAACCCAAGGTAAAAAAAGATTCGGTTATGCTTCCTGTAAAGACCATGGAAACCATCAAGTCCATCCTCTTCAGCGAATCGTACATTGGCAAGCGGATCAGAAAAGGGTGGCATGCAACGCTTCCTGCTGCCTGGGGTTCTCCCACCGGAACAACCGTACTGCTGTATGGTCCTCCTGGCACTGGCAAAACTCTGACTGCCCAGTACATTGCCAGTGAACTGAAACAACCGCTGCTCAAGATTGATGCTGCAAAGGTCTTAAGTTGCTGGGTATCAGAAAGTGAAAAGCATGTCAGACGTGTCTTTGATGACTATAGCATGCTGCAGAAGGAGTTTGGAAAATCCCCAGTGCTGCTCCTGAACGAAGCAGATCAGCTGTTAGGAAACCGTGGAGCTGGTACCAGTTCAGTAGACCGGATGAACAACAACCTGCAGAATCTCTTTCTTGAAGGTCTTGAGCGGTTTTCCGGTGTACTGGTTGCCACAACAAACCGCCGTGAACTTCTGGACAATGCATTCAGCCGCCGCTTTACCTACAAACTGGAACTGCCCCCACCAGACCGGCTACTTCGCATGGAACTCTGGAAAAGCCATCTTCCTAAAAAACGATTGGAAGCTGATGTCGATATTGGGCAACTTGCCGACCTGGGATTAACCGGTGGAGAGATCAGACTGGTAGTGGAACGGGCAGTACGAATTGCCGCCTATCGCGGACAACCCAGGATCAGTCATGCAACCTTGAAGGAGATTGCCCATGAAGAACTGAACGCACGGATGAAACAGTTTGGCAGTACCCGCAAGATAGGCTTCGATATCACCAGCAGCTAACCAACCGCAGTAGCTCATCCCAAACATAATCAGACATCAGATTCCGGTATGTAGCTACCGACGAGGGCCGTTGTGCGTTCTGCGTCTGCATGCCGTACTTCTCACCATGAAAGGAACAGCACCATGAGTAATGCACTGGTAAAAATGGACTTTGACAAGGAACAGATGGCAGTCATCGAATCACAGTTTTTTCCGTCAGGGGCAAGCAAGGCGGAACAGCAGTACTGCTTTTCCGTGGCACGTGAGTTGTGCCTCAATCCGATTACCAAGGAAATCTTCTTTGTGAAACGCCGCCAGAAGATCGGGGACACCTGGATCAACAAGGTTGAACCGATGGTAGGCCGTGATGGCTTTCTTGCAATTGCCCACCGTACTAACCAGTTTGCCGGAATTGAGACCTCGGTCAGTATCCGCGATGTACCGCAGCTTGAAAACAGTCAGTGGGTATTCAGAAAACAGTTGGTGGCTGAATGCATGGTCTGGAGAAAGGACAGCAGCAAACCGTTTACCGCGCAGGTTGCGTATAACGAATACTGCCAGAAAACCAATGAAGGTACTCCCACCAAGTTCTGGGCAGAGAAACCGGAAACCATGCTGAAAAAAGTTGCCGAGAGTCAGGCACTGCGCAAGGCGTTCAATATCTGTGGCGTCTACTCACCGGAAGAGATGGGAGCGGGCTTTGAACTTTCAAACGGTGAGATCGTCCCCCAGTCCATAGAAGCTGATTACACACGGGTGGATACGGAAAAAACTCAACCAAGAAACAAACCTGAGCAGACCAGAACTGTACGTACTCATGCACAGCAGCAGGTTCTCACCATTGATGAGGAGGAGCAGTCGTCTGTCATTGCTGAAGATGACATCCCTGATTTTTCATCAAAACGTGGTCAGGTGATTGATGACATTGCCCTGCAGGTGATTGATCTGTTGGACAGCAAGCATATTGCCTATGACATCATCCTTGATGGAAATGACGGTGTACTCTCTGCAAATTCATTCACTGAAAAGGAGTTGCTCAAATCTTCCGGATTCCGGTGGTCGCCCGACACCAAGCGTTGGGTATTCAAATTCAGGAACGAACCGTTCTAGGAAAGGAGACCGTCATGAATCTCACTCCGTTATTCGAAACAGCAGCGGTTGCATTAAACCGGAAGTCATCAGCAGAGTTGGGAGATCGTACCCAGTATATCGGTTCCAGTGATGTGAGCAGTTGTGCCAGAAAGTTTCTGCTGCAGCGTACATCGCCGGTCACGCCAACCGTAAGCAATCTCCTCAAGATGAGTCGCGGTCATGTTGCTGAAACACTGATTCAACGTATCTTTGATGCCGGTGGCTTGAAGCACTGCTATGACATGCAGGTTGAACTGCAGCATCCTGACTATCCGCTTAAAGCACACCTGGACTTTCTGTTGTACCTCAATCAGGACAGCGAACCGGAACTGCATGTGATCGAAGTTAAATCGGTCAGCAGTATTCCTGATGAACCGTATCCGCAGTGGGAAGAGCAGCTGGCCTATCAACTGGGTCTGTTGCGGATACAGTACCCTGACCAGAAGATCGGCGGATCAATACTGGCCGTTGACTTGAATGCCGGTCAGATCCACCAGTTTAACGGGTACAGCTACAATGATGCCCTGTTCAACTATCTCTACTGCAGAGCGCTGTATCTTCTGGATTGTCTGGAAGGACGGGATACACCACGCACAACGGTTTCCCACCTCTGTGCCTACTGTCAGTACCGTTCTGACTGTCCTGCCTTGAACGTACCGAAGGTTGCACTGCCAATTGAAATCGAAGCACTTGCCGAAAAGTACGCTCAGCTGAACAGTACCAAGTCAAAGGCTGAAAAGCAGATGAAGAGCATCAGGCAGGAGTTAATGGGATTTACCGGTGAAAGTTTTAAAGGAGGTTCCAGCAAAATTTCTCTGATTGTTTCCTCTGTTGCGCCAAGCATGAGTGTGGATGCTGAACTGCTCAAGGAACGCTATCCCACCATCTATCCACTGGTTCTGAAAGAACGGGCCGGGTACACCAAACTTGAGTGCAAACCAGTAAAGACTGCTACTGCCTGAACCACAGTACTCACCAACATAGACGCCCCTGAATACTACTCAGGGGCGTTTTCTTTTTGAGGAGGAAACATGGAATCCATCAACATTCTGCTGAAACGTGATGAGGTAAAAACCGTGCGGATGAAGGTGATACGTCCGGTATTCAGTCGTGAAGTTATCCGCGAGGATATGCCGGTCTATCTGCCAAGCGGCCAGTATTGCTCACCACAGCAGATTTATGAACTGTTTCGCAATCTGTCCGTTGAATCCAAGGAACATTTCATCTGTCTGCATATGGATGCCAAGAACCGGATCATCTGTATGGATCGGGTATCAGTCGGCAGCCTCAACCAAAGTATTGTGCATGTTAGAGAGGTGATGAAGTCGGTACTGCTCAGTTCTGCATCGTCAATCGTGCTGATACACAACCACCCATCAGGTGATCCCCAACCAAGCAATGAAGATATGGCTATTACCAGACGTCTCAAGGAGGCAGGCGATCTATTGGGAACGCCGGTACTGGATCATATCATCATCGGAGAAGGCCGTTACGTCTCGTTTGTTGAGCGGGGATTACTGTGAGGTCTGGTCGAAAAGGTACAGCTACTTGCTCAGTGACTATGGGAAAGTTCTTCCCTGACTACCCGTCTGATTGTTTCTTCCAGAACATCCTGACTCAGATACTGCTTTAGCGCTTCATTGATAAGAGTCTGGTAGCCACGGTCACCGGCTTTAGCTTTGAAAGCGGCTATAACGCCGGTATCAAGCATAATATTGACCCTTTGCTTCCGAGGAGCATCCTTGAGACCAACCCTGAACCGTGCTCCGTCAAGCATGGCTTGGGTAACTTTCGGTGCGTCATCAGATATTGCTGAAGAAGAGTGTTTGTTCGTCTTTATCTGCTTTACGGATTGAGATGACATGTATTTCCTCCTCTGACTCAGTGTGGACAACCAGTACTACTACCAATGCGCCTAGAAGACCCATCGTAATCCAACGCTGTTCACCGTAGTCAAATCTAGCATCTTCCCATGTGAATGTAGGGCCAGCAAAAATCTCCGGAGCTTTGGCAAAGTCAATGCCATGCTTCTTCAGATTGGTTTGCCGCTTCTTTTCATCCCAGGTGAATTGCATGGGGAAATTATACACATTTATATACATATATCAAGAAACAAAACGGACCAAATTCTAAATAGGAGCACTACCTATGCAAACTTCGGAACAACAGAAACTCATCCCCACCAGCTATACCGTTCAGGAGGTCTTCGGGTTTCCATCTCAACTTCCGCTTGATGGGTACAAGCCAGGTCATCCACTGGTACCGAAACCAACTCCCGGATACGTCTGGGATGCACGAATCGTCAAAGACTTCATTGAGTGGCTGACAGAACCAAGTCCTGATGCGCTCTGGATAGCTGGGCCAACCGGTTGCGGCAAGACCGATGCGCTTAAAAACGTCTTTGCTGCACTGCAAATTCCAACCGTGATCGTTTCCGCCAAATCCTCAACAGAACCTGATGACATTCTGGGACGGGTACAACTCAGAAACGGCAATACGGTCTTTGTGCCGGGAGAACTGCTGCAGGCGTACCAGCAGGGATACGCCATCATCTTTGACGAGATTGACGGCTACAATCCTGAAGTACTGATGGCCTGTCATCGGATGCTGGAACGGGCAGTGGTAACACTGGACGATGGTACCGTCATTGAACCTGCGCCACGTATCTATCTGGCTGCAACCGCCAATACCCGTGGTGATGGTCAAGGCAGTGACCAGTACGCCGCCACCAATATCTTCAACCTTGCCAGCTTAAATCGCTTCGAAAAGTGGGAAATGTCCTATCCGCCAGCCGAGGTTGAAGAGAAGATACTGGAGAATCAGTTCAGAGGAAAACTGCAGCCGAATCTGATGCAGGCAATGGTCAAGACCGCTGCTGATATCCGCAGAGCCTATCAGGATGGTAACTGTCCTGGTCCTATCTCCATCCGTGATCTTCTGCGCTGGTGCAGAAAGCTGATTCAGGCATGGAACCGCAAGGATGTACCACCACTGTATCACTCATTCGACAAAGCGTTCGGCAACGGTGTTGATCCCCATGTCCGTGCCATGCTGCATACGCTGATACAGACCAACTTTGGTGTACCTGCTCCGCAGATCGAGGGGGTGAAGCCATGATACTGAATCTGAAACCTCAGACAGTCTTTGCCGTGCATCTGCGTGCAGATTCTGTTTCCGGTGGAAAAGACTGGGTTGGTTCTGTCACCACAGATAGCGAGATCCATACCTACTGGGGCAGAACCGGACAGATCAGTCAACATGCCGGTAAACCTGGAGATGTTGCGGCATTGAACAGAATCATTGACCAGAAGAAAAGCGGTAAGGACCGCTATCAGGAAGTAGACCGCTACACGCAGCAGCATGGCTGGGAAAGTCAGCGTACTCAGGCAACGCAAGCCACACCAGTCCAGCAACCGCAACCTGCTGTTGCAAAAGTTGATTGGGTGGAAGCACCTGATGCTGCAATTGAATGGGATTTCTGAGCAAGTACATTGCAGCACCTCTCCCGCAGCAACTGAATCATCCCCTTTTAGACAATTACATACATGAAGGAGTCTCCCATGAAGACAACACAGGTCATTCTCGACCAGATGATGCTGGTGGTGCTGAATATCTCCATCTGGCAGGGCCGCAAGGCACTTAAAAGTACTGATCTTGCATTGAACGGTATTGATGTGAGCAAACTACCACCCGGTACACTTGCGACGCTGGGAAGTAAACGGATTATCTCACCTGATGCGGTAAAGCCGTTCATTGCACTTAAACGTGCTGCCATGCGTATCTGCCTGCAGCAGGGAGTACGCTTTGGTGGTGACGGCTACGCAGTACCAAAAGAAAAGGTTGCGGTACTGAGTACTGAACTGAAGCGGCTGAAGGAGGAGTTTGAATCTGCCAAGAACTCGTTTCTCTCAGTCTACGCTGAAGAGGTGGAAAACTGGATTGCAGCCAATCCTTCAGAGTGGACACCGGTCATCCGTGCATCAGTTGATGCTCCCCGTCATATTCAGAAAACCCTTTCATTCAACTACTCGGCATTGGAGGTGTCAGCTCCCTCAACGGTTGCGGAGAACGGTCTGTTTGAAGAAGTGGACAGTCTCTATGGTCAACTCTGCCATGAAGTACGGGTTGCTGCGCGTCACGCCTATGAAAGTTCATTTGTCGGCAAACAGGAGATCAGCCAGAAAACTCTCCGTCCGATCCGCAGTATTCGTGACAAGCTGGCTGGTCTGCTGTTTCTGTCTCCAGCCATTGCGGAAACCATTCAGAGTATTGATGAAACCCTTAACAAACTCCCGGATGGCAGTATTTCCGGTACTGACCTGAACATGGTGGCAGGACTGGTGGGACGACAACTTGCCAATCTGGGGCGCGTGGCAGAACAGGAGCCTGAACAGGAAGAAACGGTTGATGAGGAACCAGAGTATCTGATGCCAGCCGTTGTTGCGGAACAGTCCGGTGCTGTTGAACCGATCAGTTGGGATTTCTAGGGAGGATGCCATGCTACGTGATCAGGAACTTGCCGGTCTGGCCATGACACTGGGCCGCGATGCAAAGATTACCATTACGGTTGGTGGTGATACCTCCTTTTGCAAACCGGATGGTTCACACATCAATATTGCGCGGATGCCATCTACACCACTGGGGCGGATGCTGATGACCGGTCTGGTGTTTCATGAAATAGGTCACAAGAACTTTACCAAGGGTGGCAAGCCACAGGGATTCCTCGGTGAGATGATGAATCTGATTGAGGATGTCCGTGTAGATCGGGAGACCATCAAAACCCGTCCTGGTACCTGTTTCAACCTGGAGGCGATAACAACCCATTACTATCAGAAAGGGAGTCTTGAACCACAGACTCTTGCTCAGGCCGTACTTGGCAAGGTGATGGCCTATGGATACGGAAGAGTACTGCACCATATAGCAATTCTTCCTCTTGAAGCAGTCTGTGACGAGATGATGGATGATGCCTTTGGTCCTGAGTTCATTACAGATGTTGAGAAGATCATCAAAGGGATACCGAAACTCAAGAGTACTAAAGATGCAACTGCCATGGCGCAACGACTGGTTGATCTGCTCTTAGAACAGCAGAACAAGGGGATGCAGCAGCAGGCAGGCAGTACTACCAGTACACAGCAGACAGCAGGTCAGTCTATGGTTTGCAGTACTGGTGGTGCGCATCCTCCTGCTTCGGAAGAGATTGCGGAGTTGCTGCAAAACAGTTCCGGGTATGGCGACCGTGGTCAGTTGATAACCGCAGAACTGGATGCACTTGCTGAACATGTACCATCTACAGTCAAGGCCGGTATTCCACAACTTCCTGAAATTGGCAGACTGCATCCGTACAATGGCAAGCTGGATGAGGTGGCGGCTCTGGCAGCTTCTTCACGGATGCGTGCAAGGATGATGGGGCTTTTGCAGTCAATAAAACGAATACCGACTTCATACGGACTCTCAGGAAGAAAGGTGGCGGCGGAGCGACTGGTGAGACTGGCAACCGGTGATCCCAGGATATTCAGAAGGAAGGTAGAAGCGGTTGAGGTGAATACTGCTGTTGCACTATTGGTTGATCTGTCAGGCAGTATGAGCTGCAGATATGAGGTTGCCAATGCCGCTGCCTTTGCGCTGCATACAACGCTGTATGGTTTGCCGGGAGTTGCAGTCTGTTCTCTTGAGTTCAGCGGTAAGGATGGAACACCGGATGTAAGTATGCTGGTTGATTTCGGGAAGAAACCGCTCTCTGAGCATTTTAACCATTGCACCTTTGACGGCACGCCGACTGATACTGCTATCTGGGCTGCACGGGCACTACTGCTGCAAAGAAAGGAACACCGCAGGATTATGTTGCTACTGACTGACGGTGGACCTGATTGCGGAAAGGCAACCAAGGATGCGACGTTACGTGCTCAGCACGACGGTATTGAGATGGCTGCTATCGGTATTATGGATACCAGTGTTCAGCGGTACTGGAACAATCACCAGGTCATAGACGGTATTGAAGAACTTCCTGCAGCCATGTTCGGGGTTATGGAGCAGTTACTGACCCGCAAGGGGGTGACGATATGAAGTTCGATCCGGGAAAGTTGGTTATGACCAATGGTGTGTATGCACTGACATTGGAAACCGATACGTTTGCCCGTCATGTTCAGTTGTCGATTACTCGGCATCTGGCTGGAGACTGGGGGGATCTGTGTGATGAGGATCGGGTTGCCAATGAACAGGCATTAGCGGAAGGTGGCCGGTTGTTTTCGTCATATACGCAGGAAGGACTTCAGAAGATATGGATCATCACTGAATGGGACAGGTCGGTGACCACGGTACTGTTACCGGAGGAGTATTGAAGGGGAGTCTAAAACCTCATGAGCCTGCTTAAATACGGGGACGGATAACTTGGCAGAACCGGAAATTGGTCTGAACTGTGTATTGGTGAGGATTTAGGAGTATCAAAAGCTCCTGAGCCTCCCAAAATATGGAGCCGGAGAACTCAGCAGCGTCGACAATTGATCTAAACCTAGTATTGGCGAGGCTTTGAAAGCGTTGTACCTCATGAGCCTGCTTAAATACGGGGGCGGAGAACTTGGCAGAACCGATAATTAGTCTGAACTTAGTATTGGTGAGGCTTTAGGAGTATCAAAACCTCTGAGCCTGCCAAAATATGGAGCCGGAGAACTCAGCAGCGTCGACAATTGATCTAAACCTAGTATTGGCGAGGCTTTGAAAGCGTTGTACCTCATGAGCCTGCTTAAATACGGGGGCGGAGAACTTGGCAGAACCGATAATTAGTCTGAACTTAGTATTGGTGAGGCTTTAGGAGTATCAAAACCTCTGAGCCTGCCAAAATACGGGGGCGGAGAGATGTTGGCGTCTAAAATAGGTTGCTTGAGCCTTCATTATCTGCAGTGCATTTATGTAATACCCTGATTTTAATGGATAATGATTGTTTTGGCGTGTTTTTTAAAAAAGTTAGGAATTGTGGGCAAACGGAGCAGATGAAATCGTAATTTATTCCGAAATAAATATTTTTATAAAAAGTACGGATGCAACCATACCAATAAAATTAGCATCCGAAATTAAAGTTCATCTCAAACGTAGTAAACTTTTGCATATAACTGCCAATTGTGCACGTTGAGCAAGTTATTATAGCAAATTGGATTCGACGAAAGTTGTGATGCGCAACTTCAGATGCGTTAAACTTCGCATCAGATATCAAGGATGATTTTTAGATATCAGTCACCATCTAATTTTTTGTAAAGTTCAGAAAAACAAAAACTGTAAATAAAACATATCAGCCATAAAATATCTTGTACTGATAACTGTTGCATACCGTTTCATGTAAAATTTAATGGTCAAAAAAGTTGAGCTACAGAAGGAGGTGAAAGTATCAGCTCATCACTATACCTCTTGTAAAACAATCTAGTTTTACTCGCTAAACATTATATTTTGTTTGACGCAATATTTTCATTATGCGCCATTCAATTCAGTTTTATCAATCAGAAGTTTTCCTGAAGTTAAATCAAACTCAACAAACAATCAAAAGTAGCATGTTTCCATTACGAAGAATTTCGTTTTGGAAATTGCGTATTTTTGCGTGCGTCATTTGAAAACGCACAGAAAGGTACAAAATGAAAGTCAATACGAATCAAAGAGAAATAATCAGACCCAAAGACCTACAAAACTATACAGGTTTGTCAAGAACAACAATATGGCGATTAGAAAAAGAAAATAAATTCGTTCCTAAAATTCAGTTAACAGAATTTAGCATCGGATACAAGCGAGCAGATATTGATAGATGGATTGATGAACGCGCAAACAAGGAATGATCTTAATAATAAAACATGAAAATACCTAGATCATTTTTAACTGGTGACAACGTTATCAATGCAATTTTAATAGATATCGTTGTCACCGAATTCAATATTATTAACTATAATTTGGATGAATGTGAATATTAAGCTAATAAAAAAATTAGTCTAATGCGTAATCATAATTCTGATTTTAATAATTTATCTATGAATACAATAGTAAACATAAAATTGGTATTTATTGCAATAACCTAGCGTATGCTATTAAAGCTGATTTGATGAATATAGCACTAAAAAGAGAGGTATTTTATGCCTGTCTTGATGGAGACAGAATACCTAACACAGCACCTTATCCGTTATGTTTAACTTATTTATGTAATATTAATAATAGTATTATTAGCTTGTATACTAAATAATGCAAATAAATAAAATTAAAGGAGTATATCATGTCTTATTCTTATTTATCTAAGCTTAATCCAAGAACAAGCACAACAAATACTGAGTTTAAAGAAAAAGAGCTTATTTTAGGACGAATGAAGGTTACTGAAAATTATAGAAGGTGGGTGCATCAATGTGGTCCATACTATTGGTTTATCACATTGACATTTAAATTTGATACTAGCTTTGATTTAATGTGCAGGTATACTAAAAAATTTATAAACAATATGAATCTAAAATATTTTAAACATGGATATTTCAATAAAGATGGTAGCTGGTTAGAAGGTTTTGCATTCATAGAAGAGCATACTATGAAAAATAGCAACAATAAATTACATGTGCATATGCTTATTAAGCACAATGATAGATATACTAGATTCGATAAAGAGGAACAGAATGATATTTTCAATAAGTCTATGAAAAATGTACTAACCAATAATAAAACTCATGTGTTTTATGGTGAAGCTGTTAACTTGACTCACGGGTATTCAAGCAATAGCTACGATTATTTTTTTAACGAACTTGACGATTATAGTCTTCATCGATTGAAGATTGTTGGTAAAGATCTTTTATCAGACACCATAAGCTTTGAAAAAGAATATTTTGTTAAAAGTTATGAGAGGTCTGCGTTTTCTGCTGAAAATGGAATATTAAGTGGTACTGATTCAGTAGCAGGTAGTAATACTATTACTAACAAGATGGTCCTCAAGGCTGTGTACAAAATATTCAAAAGTCATAATGAGCGTAAACAGATGAGGACATGTGATATTATTAACTACCTTTGTTCTGCTTCAGACGCTCTAAAAAAATACAATCGAGGAAAGCAGATCGCAGATAGACAACTTGCAAGCTTGCTGAAGCCATTCGGTGTTTCTAGTTGCAGTCTATATTACAAAACTGGAAACGCCAAAGGTTACAAGTACGGTTTAATCAGAAAAGCGTACAAGAAGTATGTGCGTGATGTTTCTTTTGAGTCGAAAAAAATATCTTCTGTTTGAGATCTTTAGCTGAGTCATTACCTTCCCCTTCGCTGTTTGCCTGCTGCACTCAAGTTCATCTGCTTTTTAAGTACTCTGAATAAACTTTCTTATTCATCAGTTTGAAGATGTGACACAAATTATCTTGTGCCTTGTTGAGCTATTTTGTGGATGCTTTAGGTTAGGTGCAGTATTCAGCTTTGCCTAAGCATCCCACGTTTATTGCGTAATTCCATTTGTCGAAGACTGCCACACATCCTCTTCAATCGAACCAGCAGTACATAAAAATCACCAAAATCAAAAACTGTAAATAGGTGTCGAAGGCAGATGAGGCTTCAACTGCCAATATATCTAAAGGAGACATCTATGCAGAAAAAAACGAAGAAGACGTTTCAGAACAAGCCGAAGAAAAAAGCTAAGCATTATAGCAAGAAGTACAAAACGCCAGTCTTGGCATCCTACAATCAACTTTTGAGTGATGTAGCTGAAATATTCAATACATCAAAAAAGAAGTATCTGAGCTCTGGTCATATCATAAAATTATTATCTGAAGATAGAAACAAACCTTGGCGAACTTACAGAAAGGGCAAAAGAATCAGCAGAAGCATTCTGGACAGAATTTTATTCCGATGCGGAATTTTTAAATTCGAGTTGGAGCGTAACGACCATACTGAAAAACTTTATCACGTAAAACAATTTGCTCAGTACCAACAACCTGCAGCTTTGTCTGCAGTTAGCTAGGAGTGGTACTGACATGAATGCAAACTTTAAATCTTATATTGAATCTGCAGATATTCGGTCACTTCAGAATATTGCCAAATTACACAACATACATATTGCCAAGACCAAAGATGATATTTCACGCGAGGTACTTTGGCTGTATCAGAATAATCCAGAAACATGCGCTGATGATATCGGCAATGCGAGCATCACCACGTGTCTTCGTGCATTTGGAAAAGTTCTTAAAAATACAATCAGCCCCAGTGGTGTCGTGCATGCACACAGTTGCCTTAGTACCATTTTGAAGTTTGCCGGTTTGAATGATGCATTGCCTGAGCGCAGAAAACGTCTAGCACGACCGTACCAACAAGATGCTCATAGAGCTATCTTCGAAGGCTTAGGAAGCTATTCACGCCCTATCTGTTTAAGTCTTGCTACTGGTGCAGGAAAGACGAGGGTAGCAAATGATTTTGTGAGTGAGTGGCTTCAATTTACTGGTGGAACAGTCCTCTGGATCACAAAGGATTGGTGGCTACTTGACCAGGCGGTTTCCGACTTTTTCAGAAGGTATGATAACGTGGCGATTCATCGGATCGGAGGTTCACGCAGGGATTTGCCGTTTAAAAAGTTTTCTTCCAAATCAGCCTCAACTGGAATTGCCTATACTACGCTGCAAACTTTCCATAAGCAGGTGAGTAAACTCAGCCGATTGCTTGAACATATATCGCTTGTTGTCTGGGATGAATGTCATTGGGGACAAAATAGTCCTGCTGGTCGAACCATATTAGAGTACTTGTCTAAATTTGAGATTCCAGTGCTTGGCCTGACAGCAACACCACGTGATGACAACACGTACAACATCGTATATCAGAAATCCTTTCATGACCTCGTGGCTGATGGTTACCTTGCAAAACCAATCTGCTCTGAACCAGTCAATACAGGGGTGAACTGGTCACCAACTCGTACCAACAATGGTGATTTTGATGCAAAGTCTCTTGAAAGACTTAGTCAGAACAATAGACGCAATTCCAGAATAGCACGGCATTACAGGGATCACTTAGATACCTACCGGCAGACACTTGTCTTTGCATGTAACGTGCAACATGCTGATCTACTGGTCAGAAAGTTTTCTGATTTGGGTATATCTGCTGCGCCTATTCACAATCAGGTTCAGCGCCATCAGCGAGATGCATTCATCCAGGACTTTAAGCAGGGGGCCAAACGTGTCCTGATTACCGTGGAGATGTTGACCCATGGGGTTGATCTTCCATTTGTTCAATCCATCTTTCTGTGCCGTCCAACAACAAGCGATATTCTTTTTGCTCAGATGATTGGGCGTGGAACACGTAAAACACCTACCAAAGACAGCTTTCACCTTGTTGAGTTTACGGACAATGTAAAGCGGCATTCAGAGGTGCTGGTGTCAACCAAGACATTCTTTTGCGGTTCTAACCCAGGTAACACAAAATCTTCTCCACGTGCTCCTACTGCAAAAAAAGAACATGCCTTTGATCCAACTGGTCTGCCCTACTGGATTCCGCAAGATGACTCAGTACCCAAATGCATGCAGGGGCTCTGGCTCAGAAGAGGCCAGACATTCGGTATTGAGTTAGAACTCGTATTAAAAGACAACACTTTGCTAGGACCATCCAATCCCAAATGGGGCGTTATTGCCAAGGCTATTCTTGCTGAACTTCGTACTGTTACCTCACATGTTGCCGCTGAACCTTTATACGGTTATGCCGGTCACAACCAGTTTAGAAGAAAGAATACTGCAGTATGGAATGTCGAACATGACTCATCAGTGACTTGGGAGGTAACCAGCAGGATTTTAGCTGATGCTGAAGGGTATCATGAGGTGGCACGTGTCTGCGAGGCGCTGGAGAAAGTAAAAGAACGATATGGCTTAGCAACAAATTCAAAAACCGGAACTCACATTCATCTGGGATGGGGGCAGCGGCCAGTTCCTGAAATCAGCAGGCTTGTCAAGCTTGTGCGGCTTGCTGAATCTGCACTGGCAACGTTAGTAGCTCCTTCTCGTATAGTGACTTACCGAGCTCCTTATTATCATGTTTCGTTTCCAAATAGCTATTGTGCTCCGCTTTCGAGGTGCCTGAAGCTGAAATCAATCAGGAATTGGAGAAAATTAGCATCAATACAACGGGCCGTTATAGAGCGTTATGTAACGTTAAATCTACAACCTCTGTTCACGTATGGAACCGTGGAGGTTCGCATGCATAACGGCACCTTGAGCGCCAGCAAGATTTTGTTGTGGTTGAGTCTTTGGCAGCAGATTCTCTGGGCTGCTTCAGTTAAGCGGCCTATCCCGAGGACTCAAGATTGCAGTGTCATCGTACCATCCGGCGATATTGCTGCATTTGCTTTGCGTTGGCTGCCAAGCGCCAAGGAACCCGCACAAGTGAATTTTCTGAAACGCCTGATTAAAAGAAGAACCCAGATTGTAGAACGATGGAAGAAACGCCCAGAGTTACAACACTGGCTTTCATTCTGCGATAACTGGCTTGAGATTGATTAGAACCTATACACGGCTTCGCATCTAGGCACAGCATTTTTGCCTGCTGTGCCTAGATGGAGCCTCTACAATTATAATCATACATACAAAGGAGCGCCCAATGGCTATCCATTTCAATGGCACGATACAGAACCTAAAGGAAATGCTCAAAAATACTCGAGGAGCTTGGACTAGCAAGAGATCGGGGCAATATGTTTTTCGGACAAGTGAGGGTGGAGTCTTGAACTGGTGGCCATCAACCGGCACAATTCAAATACAAGGTACAAAAAACGGTCGGATCTTTCTGGAGAATATTCTGCACTGCTATACCAATTCTCCGCCGAGCAGAATCAGAGATAAAAGCGGCTTAGACGACCTGGAACTCATCATCAAGTATCGAGATAATCGTGATGCTGCCACACAGCTTCAGGATAAATTGCAACTGCTTGGAGTTGAAAATATTTCCATAACCAGGGTGGGCTCCGACACTTACCGCCAACCCACCAAACACAAAGAGGATACTGCAGATTCAATCCCTTTCCAGATTACATCTGGAACGAGCTTGTAAAATCTGATCAGGGGGTACACTGGTTTGCAGCCAGGTTCTAGCCTGCCTGTTTGATGGAATAAACACTCTGACCGGCAATAAATTCCATCAATCGGTAGAGCGTATCACAACGATAAGGCTCGAACTCACCTTTGAACAGAGCAAGACGAACGGATTCCACCCGTTGTGCCAACTCTTTCAGTCTGGCCATAACAAGTTTAGGCTTAATCCCAACTTCTTCAGCAAACTGCTCCCAATGCTGCCTGAGGATTACATGTGGATTGTGCTCACCACCGATTTTCATTGCCAGGCCCTCAGCCAACCCATATGGAGCATATACCCGTGTTGATAGCAGATCATAGAATGGAGCCAACCGTGGGCCTTCCGGCAACAGCAGCAATGAGACGTTCTTGCCGTGGGAGTCGGAGTTGCCGATCAGATAATTGAATATCACCCAGTTCACCAGAGAGAGAATGTCTTTACCAGATCTGGTGCTGTTAGTACGCAGCAGCTTAAAGCTTGCGGCAAGTGATGGGCCTCCTTCGGTCTCATACTTGAACTCGGGAGGAATATTGAGGGCCTGACACAAATCTTCCTGATGCAAACGCTTGATGGCATCATTGGCAACTTCACGGTCAAAACGTTTGACCACGAAGACCCGTGTCCCCTCATGCTGATGTATGAACGATGGTGGTACATCCAAGCCTACTGCACGTGCCAAGGCCATGCAGTAGGCTTCATTTTCAACCGTGTCGGGCAGTTCATCAATTGCAGGCTTGATAATGTAGTTGCTCGGCGCAGAGCCATAGCCCAGATGGTAGTGTTCGCCATTATAGTAAACTGGCAATTTCTTCTGCGCCCCGGCCAATGATAATCGTATCCCCTTTTCTCCGGCTAACAAAGGACGTTGCGGAAGCTCCTTAATGATTGTATTCAGTTCATCGAGTGTGAGGGCACGATATGAAGAAGGTTGAACTGTGGTCTCCTTGGTTCCAGGGTGCAGAGATACTGCCCCGGCACAGTCACCACCGATCCGTTCCAGCAGACCATAATCGTTATTGAAAGACACGCCGAGGTTTCTGGCGATCAGGGTTCTCATCTTTTCTTCCGGCAGAAGATTTGCAAAGAACGCATGGGATTGATCGTCAAGGTAGGGCTCTGCCTGTAGCGGGAGCGATAAGGATAACGGAATACGAGACCGTTCCAGCCAGGTGCTGTCATAGCAAAAACAAAAAATCTTGCGCTCGTCCAGCCACAAGCGCCCCACGACGTTGCTATCAATGCTGACGATAAGGGCTTCTGTCATTTGACTACTCCGGGAACATTCCAGGAACGGGTTGTAGCGGACAACTCGATCCCAAGGCAGTGCATTACTTGAAGTACTTTATTCAGTCGGACCGTTTCCTTGCCATTCTCCAAGGCAGACAAAAAGGCATAGCTTACCCCGCAGATTGCTGCTGCATCTTCCAGGGTTAGGCCGTCTGCTTTTCGCTTCTGCTTGATAATTCTTCCGATATCCTCTGCTGTTGAAACTATCAATATGGCCTCTCTTACCAATCAATATACGATCGTATATATTATTGCAGAATTAGCTGAATGGCAACATAATGTGTATGTGATCGTGTATATTTGGTCGTCAGTCTCATATTGCCCTTGGCGTTCGTTTGGTGGCGCAGCCTACACATAGCTGATCTTTCAGCTCAAAGGGAATTCCATGTCTATAGATTCTCTTGAATCACTTCGGAATAGTTTGAGGGAGTTTGCACGAGAGCGGATTTGGTGAATTTGTCTGCAGCGAAGATAGTTGACCGGCAGGGTTTACATCCATAACGCTGACGACAGTTCATTTGTAGCAAAGAAACTAGTCGAATAGTAGGAGTCGCTATGGTATCAGGAAAATCAGCAAAGTCAGCCAAACCAGTCAAGAAGAAGCCTACATGGACGGATGTGAAAGCAGTCATCTGCGCTTTTGAGCGGCCTGCACTGATAGGCCTCATTTCCGATCTGTATGCGTTCAGTCCTGAAAACAAGGACTTTCTGCATGCCAGGTTTTCACTGGGGGCTGATGTGCTCAAGCCTTACAAAAAGGTTGTTGAAGAAGCCTTGTTTCCTGATGTCATGGCCAACAACGATGTTGAGATAGCTGTTGCGAAAAAGGCCATAGCAAACTACGGAAAGGCAGTAGGTGATCCGAAAGGGATGCTGGAACTGATGGTGTACTTTGTTGAGTGTGGTGCCGCTTTCTCCCTTGATGTCGGATATGGTGATGAAAACTTTTTTGAGTCTCTGGAGCGGATGTACGAAAAGGCCATCAAACTGTTACTGACGCTTGATGAGGCAACCATTGACGAATACCGCGACCGCTTTAAGGAACTGGTGGCATCAACAAAAAATATCGGTTGGGGGTTCCATGACACGCTGAGTGCAACTTTCTATGAGGAATTCCCAGAGGAGAAGTAACCTTTAATAAGTGCCCACATTATTAAAGGTTAGCACATTAGGTTCTAACAACGTGGGTTGCGGTAGAGTCCTTTGACCTGATTGTGACTAGAAACAGCATCAGTTTTAGTTAGTTGAATCAATGTCAGTGACGGGCTACTGATACGGAACATAGCTCCGCTGAAAAACCTTTCTGCAGTGAAATCGTCTTTGCTACTTTCGATCAAGACTCTCCAGCAGGCGTAGATATTCTTTCTGGCTTTCCCAGACACAACAGGAGATAAAGTTGATAAACGTCTGATTGTTCCCCCTGTTGGAATCACGAAGAGCTGAAATATAGTCACCACGGATAATCGGGGGGATGATGGTAATAGGGTAGCCTGCCTGCAACAGGGCAAGATTCATCAGCAGTCGAGCAGTTCTGCCGTTACCGTCAATAAAGGGGTGGATGGTTACCAACTGCAGATGCAGCATGGCGGCATATTCGACCTGGTGCAAGGAGTGCAGTGACGGCAGATCACCTATGAAATCCTTCATTGCGAGCGGGATAGCAGGCGGTGCCGGAGGCATGAAATCGGTTCCGGTGATGATGACGTTGCGCTCCCGGTACTTCCCGGCGGTCTTAGCATCGATACGGTAGTAGAACAGGCGGTGGAGGTCGAGGATGTCGCTTTCCGTTATCTCCTGACGTTCTGCCAGTTTGTACAGCAGATCAAAGGCTTCACTGTGACCAATTGCCTCGAAGTGATCCTTCAGAGGTTTACCACCAATGGTGATACCGTCCTCAAGAACTACCTTGGTTTCGCTCTCGGTCAGACTGTTTCCTTCCAGAGCATTGCTGGTGTAGGTAAGGCCGATGCGATAATACTCCTTCAGTTGTTTTAACTCATAGATGTCAAGTGGGCGATGAGCACGAATTTTCTCTTGAAGTTTATTGTTATCGGCCAGCCTGTCTACGTATTTCATATCGAGTCTCTGAGTTTATTGAATTTAAAACATTATATTGTAATTTTGACCAGTTGTCTTGAGTTTAATGTCATCAATCGCGCAAAGAATTGATGGTTTACAGGAGCCGTTCAGGGAGTAGATGGAATTTTGCGTAGGCACTTTGCTAGCTAGCATGTCATATGGTACAAATATTCGCATACAAATCTGAAGCGATTTATGAGGCGATTCCATGACCCAATACATCTGGCAACATAGCGACTGGCCCCGCTTCACCTGGGATACCTCAGCCCTGCTCGGGTTGCTGAGTGAATGCCGCCTGCAGCAGGGCAAGCTGCTCAGCAGGGTTGCCGGTCTTGGTATGCAGCTTGAGCAACAGGCTCAGGCAGAACTATTGATCGAAGAGACCCTCACCACTTCGTCAATTGAAGGTGAACTGTTGGATGCCCGCTCAGTCCGTTCGTCGGTTGCCCGGCGACTAGGCCTAACCTCTGCTGGCCTCCCGGTGGATCGCAAGATTGATGAGCTGGTCAGTCTCCTGTTGGATGCTACACAGAATTTTAATAAACCACTAACCAATGAACGGCTTTGGGGTTGGCACGCTGCCCTGTTTCCCACCGGCTACTCTGGCCTGCATCAAATTACCACCGGAGCATGGCGTAGCGGTGATGAGCCAATGCGGGTGGTTTCCGGCCCCATTAGCCGGGAAAAAATCCACTACGAGGCACCGCCATCAAGACAACTAAATCATGAGATGCAACAGTTCTTGAACTGGTGGGACAGCAGTAACAATAGTGTCGAGGGTCTGCTGCGGGCAGCCATAGCTCACCTCTATTTTGTTACTATCCACCCCTTTGATGATGGTAATGGACGGGTCGCCCGCGCCATCACCGACCTGGCTATTGCTCAGGATGACAAACAGCATTCCCGCTATTACAGCCTCTCAGCCCAGATCATGGCCGAGCGCGAAGGCTATTACAGCATCCTGGAACAGACCCAGAAAGGCGACTGCGATATCACTGGCTGGTTGCTCTGGTTTCTGGGCTGTTTTGGCCGGGCACTGCAACGCTCCAACGATATCCTGAATGGCGTCTTTACCAAATCACGGTTCTGGCGGCAGTATGACCAGCACAAACTGACTGAGCGTCAGAAAAAAGTCATCAACCGCCTGCTTGATGCCGGACCTAATGGTTTTGAAGGTGGCATGACTACACAGAAGTACACCTCCATGACCCGCTGCAGCCGTGCCACTGCCTTCCGTGAGTTGGATCAGTTGTATGAACTGGGCATGCTGCAGAGGATCGGACAAGGGCGCAGTGTGCGGTATGAATTGTTGCACAGCTAATACTTAGATCGTGCCCGTGCTGCCAATACTTTAATAGATGAAGCCGAACAGCCAGAGCGGTATTCTCCGACCATGCCCCGTCTCAATGTTGTCCAGAGCCAGCCAGGCATTCTCTATTTCCTTTATCTGACCTGAATCCTTATTCTTACCCCCCACCTCGAAGATGATGGAGTCGTCCACCAGAAAATCAGCCTTTGCTGGAACTGAAACAGAATGTGTGGCACGGAGTATATGCAGAGTACGAGGTAAGACATTCGGTCGCAGCAATTCGCTAACACTTAAAGATGCCGTCAAGCCTCTTTGTTATATCTGTGGCGTGCGCTCCAGATGCAAGCACGATGTGCATAATATTGCATACACTTGAGAATAAATATGTGCAGTACTATATTGTGGCATCAAATTATGACGTCCCCTGAGATAGCACGTTACGCATTAAAAACGTCTGCTTTTCACATGGCTTCATGTATAATGACACCATGAAAAACTCATTGCTCGAAACCAACCCCTACCTGAAGAATCCAGATCAACGCAAGTTGCTACTGCGTCGTTCATTGGTGTCTTCTTTTGCTATTGAGGGGATTCTGTTAAATGACGCAGATACGGCGTCTGTAAAGAACAAGCCAAAGCCCCTCACTGCTGGCAACTAGCCATTGTCCAGGCAATAACTCTTCTGAAAATAGCTTCCATCGGCTGATAATTCCGATCCATTCCCGCCCGAACAGCAGCAAAGTAATCGTCTCGCTTGGTTCCGTGAATTTCTGAAAAATCCAGTGGCGGAAGTCCTGCCTGTAATCCCATGAGCACTGAAAGTAGTCGGGCTATTCTGCCATTGCCTTCGCGGAATGGATGAATCAGTACCAGTTCGACATGCACTTCAGCCAGAGCTTTTGCAATCGTATCACTGTCTTCAAATCGGCAGGGCGTCAGACGATTGAGGTGTTCCTGCTCAAACTGTTTCATAAGTTCAGGGACGTGCGCTGCGGCAGCAAACATGAAGCCGCCCTTACCAATATTAACAGTGCGATAAGTGCCAGCCCAGGAGAAAACACCATCAAGCCAGGTCTTGTGCATCCATATGATGTCATTAGCAATGAATCTATGCTCTTTATTGAAATGACTCGCTGCTTCCTCCAGCAAAAATTCAAAGCGGACTTCTTCTTCATGCTCCATATCTGTAAGATTTGAAATACCGAGCAGATTACTGAGAACGGTTCCGTTTGAACTAGGTTCATACTGGTCTTCCGCCAGATGTGAAGTTGAGTAACGGTTGTTCATGGTGCGCACCAATTACGCTGTTTCTCCGTTGATAGCATCGCGCAGCACAGTACTAGGCTTGAAGGTCAACACTTTACGAGCTTCAATGGTGATTGCTTCACCGGTTTGAGGGTTTCTACCACGGCGTGCATTTTTCTGGTTGACCACAAAACTGCCAAAACCGGAAATTTTGATGGCCTCACCTGCTTCAAGCGATTCCTTCATGATTGAAAAGACTGATTCCATCATGGTAGTGGAATCCTTCTTGGATAAGCCGGTGGTGGTGTGAATTTTATCTACGATATCTGCTTTGGTCATACGTCCTCTGTTTCTCCCAATTGGTACTTAATCTGTCGATCAAAGTCTGATTCAAACAAACGATCCTGAGTGATGCGGTATTTTTCAAATTCACTTTCAGCATGCGCCCTGGCAATCTCTGCCGTGACTTTACCCGCATCCTGTAAAATATCACGATCAGTCATCTCAATGAAACGATTCAGGCGTGTTTCCCAGTCCTGCATCGTCATAGGGATTTGTCGCAATGCCATGTCCTCAGCTAGGTCAAGGTAGGCTGAGACCAGTCGCTGTAATTGGGCCATTTCGCTTTCAGTCAGGTAGTTCTTGGCAACAACAACATCGAACTTCTGGATCTTCCCGCCGGGTGCATCCTTCCAGGTAGTCAGACCCATGTTTTGTCTTTCTGCATCAGCACGGCAGCAGATGACCTCCGCTGCTGTCTGACCATGGATCGCCCAATGCAGTTTATTCTGTACGGTGGCAAAAAATCGCTTGGTTGCCTGTGCTGTTACATCATAATCAATCGAAGTGGCGTAGATGTCAGTGATTTTCTGGTAAAACTTGCGTTCGGACAGACGAATCTCTCGAATTCGCTGCAACTGTTCTTCAAAATACTGCTTGGAGAGCACCGATCCGTCATTTTTCAGTCGCTCATCATCCATTGCAAACCCTTTGATAGTAAAGGATTCAACAATGGCGGTCGCCCATTTGCGGAACTGAACAGCCCGTTCGGAGTTGACTTTGTATCCGACCGCGATGATGGCAGCAAGGCTGTAGTGCTTGGTGTCGTAGTTTTTACCGTCCGCAGCAGTTATTCTAAATTTTCGAATAACTGAATCTTCCTGTAATTCGCTATCAGAAAATACTTTTTTCAGGTGGTAGTTAATGGTGTTGGTCTCAACATCGTAGAGCACCCCCATCATTTTCTGGGTTAGCCAAACGTTTTCATCAGCATAAATCGCTTCGACGCCGCCCTGACCTGCAGCCGCTACAAACGTCAGGTATTCGGCTGCCGATGACCTGACTAAGCTGCTGTGGCTGACAGCATTATTTGCACTTTTCGTCATTCCATCACCTCAGCAGTAGCGGATGCCTTTTCCAGTCCACGCCCAGTTCTATGCAGTACAGATGAGAAAGACACTTAAACAAGGTCAAAACTGTCATTTTGGCTATTTGGGTGATTCCTTTTTCACGGTTGGCTTCTTCGCTGGTGCAGCCTTCTTAGGCGCTGGCTTGGCCTTGGTAGCTTCATTGGCAGTTTTCTGCTTTGCTTGATATGCCTCACGGCCTTTTGCGAGTTTTTCACCGAGATTGTTTTTAAGCGCAGATTCACGGCGGGATTCTGAATAAGATTTAGCAGCAAGCGCAGTGCCAGCAGGCAGACCAAACTGCTTGCGATAGGCTGGAGCTTTCATGTCATGGGCTTGCTTGAGGTGACGAGTAAGGGTCTTAAAACCACCTTTGCCGCAGATCAGACATACAATCTGGTTTTTCTGTATGGACTTCTTGGGTGACATGACCGGTACAGCTTCAGTCTCAACTGCCTGTTCAGGTGCTGCAACTACTCCTTCTTCCAAAGACTTGAGGGTTGCATGGACTTTCTGGATCTCAACAAGAAGTTCGTCCGCAGTCATTTCAACGGTTGCTGCATGGGCAGAGACAATACTTGCGGTGAGTTCTGTCAGGGTTGATGGCATAGAGATTTTCCTTTCGAGTGTATCTTACGGTTCACTGCCACATTTTTCAGGAAGTGTAGCGAGATATCTGGAGTCACGATGCAATTGCATATCACCCGGCTTGCCTGACGCCACCTTGCCCATGCTGAAGATTCCGATAACGACATGCTCTTTTTCGACAAACTTCGCATTGGCAGCGGAGGCTTCCTATACAGCAAGCCGCCATGCAGTATCAACAGCAATGGAGAGAGGCTTCATGCGGGCTCCTCATTTAAATTTTCAGCGATCCGAGTCGTACGATTCATAATCAACGGCAGGCGCCCCTGACTGGCCTTATCAGGCACCATATCGTATTTGGCCTTCATACAAGGTCACCCAGACGGTTTTTCAACTCTTTTATTGCCAACTCCCGCTCACGTGCCCGCCCATCACGTATTGCGTCGAGCAGTGACAGCATCGCGTACAGTTCCTTGTCCTTCATGGCAGCCGCAGGTGCTGACTTATAAAGCGGAGAGAACTCATAGCCACGCACTTCTCCCTCTGGATGGGGCCAGACCGGGGGAACGTCGTTTGCTCCAATTGCCAGTAGCTCGTTCAAGGGATAGGCCGCATACCCGGTCGGCATTCCTCTGGTCAATGTGCCATGCTCTGGAGGGTAAGCGTATTTCACTCCATGCACCAGAAACTCTTCCAGATTTTTTCGCACTGGCATTTTACGAGAATCTTCATACAGTCGGGCCGCAGTGGCCCGCTTGATTCCGGCATGTACCTCAGAAGGGCTCATGAAAAGCTCTGCCGCCAAGGAAGCAAAGGACCAGTCCCTGGATTTTGCGACCATCAGCTTGAGCAAAACAACAATGTCTTGGGGTTTAAGAATCATGGCCATATTCTATTCGCGAATAGCGAATGAAGCAAGAAGATTATGTGGCGTAACGTACCAAGATGACCGAAACGTTGTCGTGACCACCCTTTTCAAGGGCAGCATCAATCAGCATTCTGGGCAAACTGGAATGCTTTGCCTTTTTGTGGACTGTCTATGACGGTGAGGGTGATATTCATGTGCCCTCCGGAGAATTACCCGTGATTCTGGTTATGTTTCACTGCTGCATTTTTCGGGAAGGGCATAACCTGCCAGATTGTAGCAAGAATTCCAAGTGGTCATACAACGACCACAGCTACACCACTGTTCCAGCTCGCCTTTGGCTTTTGTGATATGGCCTTGGGTGATGTCTCGGGAACCGCACTTGGGGCAACGTTCTCCATGTTGCTTGAGAAACAGTTCCTGAGACACGAATTCAGGCTTTTGAGTCCCTTGGGTTGCCTTATAGACAGCGGTGGTAGTTGCAACACCGGAGATACAGGCGTCTGCTTCCGCAGCGGTTGCATCCTGTAGCAGGACTTCAGGTTGGGTGCTGTCACGATAGACAAGACTGACAGTGTAAGTGGAGGAAATACGCTCTACCCTGACGCCAAACCCGGTATCTTTAAGTATTCCGAAGTTGAGCTCTGTACAGCGGGCTTTGAGGGACTTTTCAGTAACTTTCATGGTCAACCTTGTAATATGTGTGTATATGGGGCAGGTGATTAAATCGATTTATTAGAGATATCCTTAATTGTGTGGAAGCTCAAGAAAAACGATGAGGCAAAACTCTGCCTGCTACTGATGGTAAAACGTCGCTGTTGGAGAGGGGTGATGTAGGGGATTCTTCTGTCACACCGAGCGTACTCAGGCATCAAAAAAACGGATTTATAACCTTCAATTTAGAATCAATCATCAATCCATGCTGCATATCTTCGGAATACAAAATAGTGCAACTATTATTAAGTGCTGAAGCTACAATCAGACTGTCCCAGAACGAAACATTGTACTTTCCACGAATCCTGTACGCGTCCTGATACACTTTAAAGTCAAGGGATGCATATTGGCAACGGCGGCGATACCCTTTGTCACTTTTGCCTTGATTGTGACATCATCTATCCCGTACTTTCGAGAAAGTATCCAGTGAAATTCATGATTACCTGTACAGATACGAATACAGTGCTGACAGATGGTATATTCTCCAGTAACGATAGAATATGCTGCTGTTTGGCACGTTCCTTTTCACTTTCCAGAAAGGCGTATATCCAGATGTTGGAGTCTATGAATATCTTAGACTTCACTATAGATGTCGTCCCGTGCTACCGTCTGATACTGAGAAACACTGACAGGCTTGTAAAATTCCGCAGGGAGTTTATTCTTTACCGTAGCCTGCTTCTTCGCATCTCTACCGTAACCTAGCATGACGAACTGATAGAAGTCAGCTACCTCACGCCGAGCAGCAGCAGGCGAAGGCGAAAGATCAAGAGTTTGTGCTGTGGTTTTCATATGCGCACCTGTAATTTCTGCAGATAAAGTGAAGCTGGCAACAAGGCATTGTTGCAGACGCAAGATTAGGTAACAATACTAAAAACTGCCAGAACGGCAATAGCTGTCGTGAATCGTATCCCTGATTCACTTGCTGGTTATGCCAAAGAACTGGCCCGTGAGGATAATGTGTCACTTAACCAGTTTATTGTGGTTGCCCTTGCAGAAAAGTTGTCGGCTTTGAAGACAGCGGCTTTTTTTCAAGAGCGTGCTGCTCGGGCCGACCAGGAAAAGGCTTTGAGCATTTTAGATTCTGTCAAGAAGCAGGTTCCTATTGTTGGCGATGAATTACCACGCTGACCCGTGGTACCAGGTGTATTAACGTCGAGCCACAAACAACGCCTCCACGACGTTCCCTGCCCAGTCACCGATAGCTCGTCGGTTACCGCTACTGATATGGCCCGGCTCAGGATAAATACCGCCAGGTGGCATCGATTCACCTAATAGTTTACGCAGATGGCGGTTACAGATGTTGATGGCGTCAATCAAAGCATTGTGCGCCAAAGTACGGTTCTGGTCCAATGCCTGTACTTGCTCACGGTACAACGACCCTTCCGGGTCGACAAATAACAACTCTGTCTCCATCTGATAGACAGCTGCAACATACTGCTGTGCGCAGAACAACACATCACGGATCAGCCGACAAGCCACCGGCTCCCGTTTTGTCTGCTGCAGCACCTTCTGTATTAACTCAAGCTCGCGCATTATCTATCCCTCCTAGTCACTGTTTACTCCATATTCGGGTATTCAGGTCAAGCTCCTCAACAACTCCTACCACAAGAAAGATCCAACCGAGCGTCCTCTCTACCTGTGCCGGATCGGTAAAGGGATGTTTCAGATCTGGCTCGAAGGCATTGTATGGAAACCCGCTGGCAGCAATGTTAACCCATGAACCAACGAATGACAGCTCAATACTACCAAGACTCCCCTTTAGATTCAGCAAACGCTCCATCATACGAGGGGTCAACAGATAGCGTGCCTCCACCTGATCAGAGGAGTAGACCTTAAAATGCTGGCTGAAACGCGGGTCTTCCAGTTTGACCAGGTTGCCGAATAGGCCTGAGAAAATACCGGCCTTTCCGGCCCGTACCAGGGTGGAGCCGCTGAAGTGCTTGTTGAAGTCAGCCGCAAAGAACAGTCCTTTAAAGATATCGCGCCAATGCTCCTCGGTCCGCGTGGTGGTGTGACCATCGCTATCGGTATCGGTCGTGGTAGTCTCATAGCGTTCCTCGGCATGTACCAGCGAAAAATGCAGCCTGGTCTTGCCATGGATCCCTTCAAAGTAATCCTTGCCATTATAGCGGTCTGGCCTGATGAACAGACTTGAATTATTGAACTCAGACTCACTAACGCAGCGGCTACTGTCATACCAGAAGCCAGGCAGGACCGTATGCAACAACTGGGGAATCGTCTCCTGCTTGAACAGACGAGCTAGCTTGCCCTTGCGGTTGGCGATGAGTACGGCGGCGATGATGAAGATCACAAAAACCGCTGCCAAAGCAAAGCCCCAATGCAAACCGGACATCAACATCCAGCTTACTACTGGCAAGGATAGCCCCCCCAGCCAGAGCACGATCTTCCGGTTGCCATGCAACACCTGCAGCCTGCGTTGCTCCAGGGTTGACAAGGTCTCCCCCAGGCCATTGTTCAGGGCATCGGCCACACATTCATGTACGGTCATGACCAGAGCCCTTTCACGTTGACGTTCTGACGCTCGGCCTCGCTGATCTCGAACCAGGCCTTGAGACGGTAGCCCATCATCCGGGCCACCATACTGAGCGGAAACATCTCGCAGCCATTGTTGTAATCGGTCACAGCTGCGTTGTAGGCCCGTCGCGCTGCTGCAATTTGTTCCTCTGTTTCGTTAAGAGCACCCTGCAGTTGGATAAAGTTTTCGCTGGCCCGCAGTTGTGGGTAGTTCTCCGCCAGGGCAAACACCGAGCGTAGGGCCGAGGTCAACTGGTTGTCCAACTTCACCAGATCATCAGTTGCGCTGTCGCCCTGCACCGCCTGTGAGCGCAGGCTAGTCAGCTTCTGCAGTACCTGCTGCTCGTGCTGCATATAGCGCTCCACCGTCGCGATCAGGTTAGGGATCAGGTCGAAGCGCTTCTTAAGCTGGGTGTCGATACCGGCAAAAGCAAACTGCACCCGGTTCTTGCGGCCAACCATGGTGTTGAACAGCACAATCCCGATCAGCAGCACCAGGCCGACACAGACAACAGTAAACAGGGTAATCGTGTCCATAGTTCCTCCGTAGTAGTTTTGAAGGAACTGTAGCCTTATTGGGCAGACGGAACAGAAAATGAAACATTGCGGAAAGGTTGCTGGAGCTGCAGGACAAGCAATCGGAGAACCGCTCAAAGCCAATAAAGACTATTCGTCTTGGTCCTCATCCAAAGTGGTTTTTTCACGGCACTCCCACCACAACCAGCCAATTGAAGAAATTACCCCGATGGCGGCTACGGTGGGTACTATGGTGATCAGTCCAGTACGTCGGAAATTTTCGTAAGCTCGTGGCATGAAATCAGGAAAATAGGCTATTGCAATCAGAAACATCATGACAACAAAGCAACATCCACCAAGAATGAACGATACCTGTATATTTTTTGATATGAAGCTCATCGTGTTGCCCTCTATGCTGTTATAAGCAGCTTTGGCAATGTTTCTGAAATGTTTTCTTAATTTTCAAACTGCCGAAATATGAGAAGCTGAACGAGTATTAATCACCAATGAATTTATGAGGAACCCACATGAACAAGCAGCAGCGCACATCACTGATTGAGCTCTTTTGGAGCCTGTCAAAAATATTCATGGCCATTGCAATCATTGGCAATATAGTGAAACCAGACATACCGCTTGTAAAAACGGCTGTTTTGATTGGGGCTGCCATTGTTTTTGCCGTTACAGGGTTCATCATGGATAGCAGGAGGTGACGATCAAAGCCCCAGGAGTGTTTCTGCATCCGGCGCAGTAAAAGACAGCCGTTCAACCAGACTGTTCAGCTGCTGTCTGGTCACGTTAAGGTCCTCTACCTGGTTTTTATTTTTTTCAAAGGCCAACCGATAAAGTTCAAGTGCATTTTTCACATCGTGTGTGAGCAGACATGCCTCTGCCAGCGTAACCATATCCCAGTAGTTTAAGTCATAGCGAGAATCAGTCTTCTTCTGGATCATTTTCCGGCGCTTCTCAAGTATACCCCTGACTTCTTTGGCAATCTGCTGCGCCTCAAGCGGGATATTCAGCCAGAGCGCGGTTGTTGCTGCGTTTATCCCCAAATAGGTGTTCTTGCTGTCTCGCCAGCCCTGCCGATAGATTTCGTGACTTCTTCGTAGATAGCCTTCATCCTGCCCCTGTTTCCAGATACGCTTGTAAACACCAGCCAGTATTCCGTTAGTCTCAATATCAAGCCGTTCTGATCTAGCCCGCTGCCGCGCATGCTCGTTTTCCAGCAGTTGCATCGCCTCATCTAACCGTTCTTCCCTGCTAAGAAGCAGCCCATGTAGTTGAAAGAAGCGATCCCGTAACGCGCCTTTTTGCTTGTATGCATATGACGCTAAGCCTTCGATAAGGCGGCTTGCGGAGGCATGGTCGCTAATGGCGATAAAGATGTCGATCAGTAACAACGGAAAGGTAAAGTTAGCGGAGAATTTTTTAAAATAGTCCTGCTCTTGGGGGCCAAAAATTACCTTCAGTTTCTGCGGGTTCAGCCTGCTGCTATCAAGCGTCCAGGCCAGATCAGGTAGAAGATTGCCTCCTGCTCGCTCAACTCTGGCCTGCCCCTTGTAGATGGTGTTTTGTCGAGGACCAATCGGAAACTCACAAAAGTACCAGACCAGTATAAATTCGAGGAAAACAAGCGCGCAGTCTGCCTCTTCAGGCTTAATCCTGCGCAAGGTATGACGAACATCATTTCCAAGCAGCCGTAACCCCTTTGCCCAGTAATAACGATTCTGCTTCAGCAGATTATAGTCAAACAGCTTCTGCTCAATATCGGCAAGATTAAGCTTTTTGGAACGCGGGTTCGTGTCTTCACCGAAGAAAAGCAGATGGGAGTCTTTTAGAATTGCCTCAAGGATACGGGCACAGTAGAACACCACCGCTTCAGCAGCACCGGCAGCATATACCTTATTCAGGCTGGAGAGATCACCCTCTAACGTTGAATCCTTAAGCTTGTGACGCAGCACCTCATTCCGCAGGTTACCGACAAACGTATTCATGCGATCCGCTCCAATTCAGCATGTTCCATCAAAGCCAGCCAATCCTCTGACTCGATCAGCATCACTTCCTGGATTTGTTCGAGGTGTTTTCTAAATGCCTCAGGTGTATCCGCCAGCGGTTGCTCAATGATGTTTGAAAGGTGCTGCGCCATTGCCCGACTACGGGCTGCAATCCGAGATTGTTCCAGCAGTGTACGGTAACCACCTACGGCGGCACCGGCTGCCGGGAGCGTTATGGCAACAACAGACAAGAGTTCTTCCAGCACGAGCAGCAGGCCTTCAGGGTGATGGCCTGTGGCAACACCGTAAAGTGCAAAACCCAGATGCACCAGTGACACCCCAATTGCCAACTTGAAGCATAACATTCCCCAGCGTTTCAGCTGGGCGTTCCTAGAGGTTAGCTTTGCAGCATTTTTCGTGTGATAGGTAATCTGGCCTAGCACCCAGCCCGTATTGATAAAAGCACAATACTGCTGCAAAGAATCTGATTCGGGCCGTTTTAAACTAGGGATACTGGAGATGATTTGGCAAAACGCATGATCAACCCAGCTTTGATTCTGACGATAGCCGATCTTCTGGCCGCCACCTGACGATGGTGATTCTCCACAGGCCACAAAATAAAAGGCTGTACGTAACCGCTCTGCCAATGCACGATTTTCCAGCCAGCTAGGGTGCACCCTGGCGTGCTCGGCACGGTGGATCATGAAGTACAGAGAGGCAAGCAGGCATAGTTCGGCAATGTACCCAGGAATTGAGAAAAGCGGATGCTTTGCAAAGACAACAGCAAAGGCCATAAAGGCAACCGACAGGGTGGAGAAGATATAACCGAGCAGACCAACCCGCTTATAACGACCCTGGTAATATTCAGCAATCTTTGATGCCCTGCAATAGGCTGGGATCAGATGCGTTTTAACCTGTTCTTTAAAATGCTCCGGTAGTGATTCTGACTGGGCTGAGTCGAAAACTTCCTGATAGGTGCTAGCACAACAGGACACAAGCTCAGCATCATCAATTTGGAAAGAATTGAATGCGTCCAACTCAGAAATGAATTTCACCTGTAACGTGCCTCCGTTTAGCAGCTCAACTTTGCCTGGTTGTGATGTAGAGACGATAAACACCGGCATATTCTGCTTGAGCGCCAGAGCCACGATATCTGCAGTCCCACCAACACCACGAGCAGGCTCTCCATCCCATAAGGCAATCAGTATGTCACAGCGGGCTACGGTCTCTTCACCTACACGCAGATATGCATTCTGACGGTAGTTCGGATCGTCGGTCGGTACGCCACAATCCGTTACCGTTACTCGGTGAGATTGTGCAAGAAGCTCTCTAAACTCACGCTTTGATTCAAGAGTTATAAAATCTTTTTCATACTCTTCAACCGGCATAGGGAGCAGAGCTTCCAACATACCACCATGCTTAAGTACTACATCAGCAACCAAGCGGTCAGCACCTTCGGCGAGGGGGGAGATGAGGGTAAGGTGTATGGAAGATGGTTTTAGAGAACCAAGATTTTCGTTGGCATCTGGCGTAAACGCCCCCAGGTAGCCAGTGATAAGGATGTTGTACAGGCAGGCGGCAAGCTTCTGGGGATCAGGCAGGATACGGTGGCCGGTGATGCCTATACGAAGATGAGTGGAGATCGGAAATAGTCGCATTATTACAATTTACTGACAATTTTGATTATTTTGTTGAGTTGGTACTCTTCAGTGGGTTTAATCAGTTCTTTTAATACCTCCATTAATGCAAGATACATTGCTGCAATTAGTGCCCATGCAACAACACTTGCATCACTGTTCCATGAATGCCTAGTAATTGTGGTTACTATTTGGCCAACAGCTAACACTAGCGATATTTCAATTAGATTATTAAATATGGTTTTAGTTTTATAACAACTATAAAATAACTTTAATCTGTAATATTGCAATGCTCTTTGACGAGTTTTATAATCATTAATAAGATTAAGTTGAGCTTTTATCCTAAGCTTAGCATCACCAAATGAACTTCTTGCTAATATTCCAACTATTAAAAATATTAATCCTACAGGAACAAAAAACCAGTCAGTGAATTTGCTAAAAAAATATTTTCCGAGAAATAAGCTAAAAGCACCAAAGACAAAATATAGCGTTGATACGAGGCTAATTCCTCGATTTTTACTAGACATAAAATCAAACAAAAACAATCTGTTGTCTGCAACTATTTGTTTTGTTTCCTCGAAAAAAACTTTTTCCTCAGGAGTGAAATCAGTATTCATAAATTCTCCGTTTAAGTATTGTTACAATTTTTAGACTTTAATTGAGTTTTTTCTTGGCTTAAAAAAGCCGCTTGCATAAATCTTTTCATCTCATTCATGCGAACAATCTCTGGCAACGTATCCAGTTTATTGACCCATTCTACAATTGCATGATAGTGAACACCCTGTTTTTTCTTGTAAAAAGGGAGCATGCGGCGGAAGAAAGGCTCAGACTCTGTGAAACGTTCAGCTTTCCATAGCACCCATACAAGTGAATTAAGAGTCGTCTCCACCTGAGGGTGATTATGCCCAAGTTTGTCTTCATATATTTCTAATGCACGTCGATAATGCTTTTCAGCTTCATCTAGGTCGCCTATTTCCATTAATGTTAAGGCAAGATTACAGAGGTTAGTCGCCACATCTGTATGATTTAGTCCGTATCTGGCCTCATAAATAGCCAAACCACGACGAAACAATGGCTCAGAATCGTGAAAAATGCCGCATTCATAGAGCATTAAAGCAAGGTTATTAAGGCTTGTCGCTACAGCAGGATGGTATGGTCCGTGGATTTCTTCTCGAATGGTCAGTGCTCTACGAATTAAAGGTTCCGCCTCTTTTGTGCGATTCGTATTTCTTAACAACGCAGCAAGTCCATCGAAACTTGTTGCAATATCAGAATCACCTAATTCTAAGTTGTTTTCTTTGACTTTTATAGCTCGTCTATAGAGAGTTTCAGCCTCGTCAAAACAGCCCATAATCAGTAATAAATCGGCTAAATTATTAAGGTGTTTCACAATTAAAGGCGAGTCGACACCATATTCATTTTCTAATAATACTAGTAATTGACGAAAAAGCACTTCTGATTCTTCTAAGCGACCTAAAGTTTTTAACAATAGAGCATGGTTGTTGTAGATGGTTGCATTTTTTAGATTTGTTTTGCCATAGTGATATATACTTATTTCTAAAGCGCGAGAACTGAACTGTTCTGCTTCGGCTAACCTACCTGTGCACTGTAACAATGCAGCCATACTTACAAGTATGGATACTAAATTAATATTATTAGATTCAAATTGTTTTTTACTTATGTTTAAAGCACGACTAAGCAATTCTTCCGCTTCACTATAACGACAAGTGTCTCTAAATAGTGTAGCTAGGATTTCCAAATATTCAACTGTTTCATAACTATCTTCACCACGTAATTTTTCTATAGCAGTTAGGGCTCGTCGTAAGCACTTCTCAGCATCAATCCACTCATTGAGTAAACACCAACGGTTTCCTAAATATTTTTGTAACTCAATACCTCCAATATGTTCTGACTCTAACAAATTTAATGACAGTGTGTTAAAAGCTTTCAATTCCCATCTGTCATGATCAAATTTAGGCATAGCTATTAATACACCAAGCCGCTCATTGACCAATGTAAGAACATTCATCATTCTTGTGTCACGAACATCATCATTAATACGACGATTAACCAACTCTTTCACAAGTTGATGTATGCGTAACAGTTTAATATCAAACGTATTGTCATCTGTACGACTGAATAAGGACAATTTTTCCAAACTCTGCCACACTTCATCCCACGGGTTCTTCAATTTCCCCTCTTGCGCAAGCCCAGGAAAATCAAGCGTCACCAACTGCTTCAGCCATGGCAATGGCACCTGATCTCCTGGCAGTATGGCAGCAAACTCGAGAGCAAGACGTTCAGCAGGTTTTAAGCTATCCAATATTGGGCCGAGTACTGAGGTTAGGCGACGTTCGTGATTGTGTCGGCGCAGTTCAAAACTTTTATCATCGGCAATTTCTTCAAGTTCATCAAGATTAAGACCACCTTTAATCCTAACGTAGCTGGAACTCTCATTGGCGGCAAGCCATGCGGCAATCAGTTCAATGGCCAAGGTAAAACCACCAAGCTGTTTGACAATGTGTTGAGCTGCATCGCGTTCCTTTGTGTCGGCAAACGGCCAATGCTTTTCCAGGAGTTCGAGGGCATCCTCATCTGGCAGGCGATCCAACGAAATCCAGTTGTCCTTATGGGTTGCAGGTGCTGGAAGGCGGGTGGTTACCAGCAGGTGCAGTTTAGGGCCAAGTTTGGTTACTGCGTCTGTCTGTTCTCGCGTGAGCAGGGCCGTGTCAGTGACGTTATCCAGCAGCAGAAGGACATGACCAAGGTTATCCAACCGGTGGCTAAGGTGTCTCATTACGGCTGCATAGTATTCTGCGGAGTCTTTACGCTGTTCATCGCTAATACGATCGGTAAACAGACTTGTGAAGTCATGTTGGGTCAGGATTGCATCTCTAAGGGAACTCTTTCCGTCACAACTGATCAGGAAGCGGCCGCCAGGATAGGCGCTGGCATAGCCATGGGCATAGGTCAAGGCCAGCTCGGTCTTGCCGATACCACCAAGGCCATGGACGCCATGGATAACACCGGTACGGTCATCCTTGGTGAGCCATTCCCGTAATTGCAGAAGTTCATCGTGGCGACCGGAAAAATTGCGGTTGTAAGGAGGAATGGTGGTAACACTGGCGTCTGCTTTAGCCAGCAGCTCTGCATGATGGTCAAGATCTTGCGCTAGCTTGCTAAGCACCTGTCGCAGATCGTCGCGCCGTAATGTTTCAACCCCTTCGGTATAGAAGGAGTGGACGTCACAGAATGGCTGATTATGAGTCATCTGGCGGCGGCGCAGATGTTTGACTACGGGAGGGGTTTCGGCAAGCAGCTTAGCGCTTTCATTGCCGGAGAGCTTCAGGAACTCAGCCATCTGCCGGGAAAAATCATGTTCAGATAACTTGCCATCAGTGAGGCCTGGGACCTCGACAATGTAGACCGGGCGGACGCCGGCGGTGAAGATATGCTTGGCGATCTCGGCATCAATCCAGGCGCGCCACTCTTTACGGCACCACTCACTTGCAAAGTAGTTAGGTGAAATAAAGGCAACAAAGAGCTTTGAGTGGGCAATGCCATCGGTCAGGGTATGCTGCCAGTCAGCACCGGCACCAATGTCGTTTTTGTCGAAGAAAGGGACCAGCTCGCGACCGGCTGCGAATTGTTGGTGTTCCGCCAGAAGCTCATCCACAAAATTCGTTATCCAGCCGGTGGCGTTATCTTTACGGGCATAGGATACAAAGAAGTCATACTTATCACTGCTAGCCATTCAAAGCTCCATTTTATACGTCAATTAGTTGATTACCTGGATTTTACCATTTTCCACCCGCACCCCATACCGGCTGCTTCCATACTGCTTGACGGTTGACACCTTATAGATCGGCAACAGGGTGGGGTCATTCAGATCATCTCGAATGGCTGCATTGATCTTGCTGATCTGCTGGCGCAACAGATCGGTCTGCAGGTTTCTATCCCATTTTTCCAGCAACTCATCTGCCTTTAAGGGATCGTTGCCGTAGATAGCCTGGTAATCCTTTGCCATCTGTTCGATGGCCTCACTGCTGGTCAACTCCACCAAGGGAATAAAACAGGCAGTGCATTCATGACAGTAGTCGCGGGAACTGAACCTGCAGGGTTGACGCTTGAGGTTGAGGAAGGTGGTGTAGAGCATCAACTGGATCGGCGAGAGGTCAATCAGGGTGTCGCCAATATAGAGAGTACGCTCTGCCAAGTTTACCCGCACTGGCCGCTGTGTGGCAGCAATGTCGATCTCTTTCTGGCCTTCAGCGACAATCTCTCGAATCGTGGTCGCCTGCGAAGGCACTTTGTCCCGCAGGTAGATCATTGGTAATTGCACCAGTGAGACATTGGCATCGGCAGTGTTGATGATGACTTCTCCTGCACGGCTTTTTACGGTTAATTGCTGCTGCTGTTTGGGCGGGTAGAAAAACTGCTCCACCTTCTCAAATTCAGGTGCCACCATGACGTGATAAAGCCTGTCCCATTGGCGGGCAAATAGTTGGAAGGCAATTCCCATGTAATGCGTCATGGTTTTTCTGCCACCGGAAAGGGAACAATGCAGCCGTACCAACGGCTCCGCTGCCTTTGTTCTCAGAAAGGCTGCTATCTGGTCACCGGCCTGTTCGTTGTCGGCGACCGTGCGAATATCACTCAACTCGTTTCCGTTCTGATCAGTGATGACCAGAAAATTGGCATCGCTCAACGATAGCCGTGGCATGCCGTACTCTGTGCACAGTTGCTGCAGAACACCATCCTTACCAAGCTTCTGCATGATGAGCTGCTTGCCTCGGCTATGGGTAATGATATGCAGTTCATCCGCATGTATCGGCGGATTTTGCATGGCCAGGGCGTAGATAGTTTCGGTAACAATCTGAGGCGTGGCACCGGCAACAAAGATCAGGACTTCACGAAATTGTTTTACGGAAGGCATATGGACTCCGGCAGTGTAGTCAAAACATCTATAACGTATCAATGCTATTCAATCAACAGGTTGGCTTTCAGGCAGGGCGTTCTTGGATTCATCTGGCTCTGCAAGAGGCCCAGATTGAGTAGCTACAGGCTGTTTGCCTTCAACGGCTTCCCCAACCTGTTCAATAACAAAACCTGTCCCCCATACCATCGGAGCGAGCCAGCCTCCGTTGCCACTCATGCTGCCGAGCTGCATACCTCGCCCCACATCTTTAGCTGTCCAAGTGCTTCCACAACCTGCTAGGGCCAGCGCCAACATCAAGAAAACAACAAATTTCATTGGCCGTTTCATCATACATTGAGTCTCTCTCTTATCGGCGGTCATGATCAGAATAGTAAAAGTAGTACCACCAGTACCAATTGTTGCAGCACCAACAAGGCCCTGGCGCATTGATCAAAAACCAGCCAATGGCAAAGCATATAAAATACGTTATGACAACACCAAGTAAGCCACCAATTTGATAGCCGCCGTATCCAATGTAGCAGGCTACTGCCAATATTGAGGTTGTAAGCGCAGCAATGCCAACAGTAATGTATGCCAGTCCAATCAATATTGCTGGAACTAAAAAAGCTACAAGCACGAATATAATAGTAAATAGCAGGGACGACTTTCCTAAAAGTGGCACCCCGTTGCTTAAAATCCAGAGGCTACTCCACAACCATAACGTAGCAAAACCATACCGCCATACAAATAAGCGTATAATCTCAGTCGTATAGGTGATTTTGCGCGACAATGGCGAAGTATAGTACTGATATTCCATTGTTATAAAATGCTGGCGTAAATCATTATCACGATTATAAAAATGTTTTTTTACATGCCGCTTTTCCTGATATAGGCGTAGCCATAACAAAACGAGGCTACCTATTAAGGCTAGAATCGATGCAATAGTGTTAGTCATAAGTTCACCTTAGTCATTGTTAAAGGGATTGCTGCTGTTTGACCATGTATCGTCACATGAAAAACTGCTACTGTTTGGACCGAAGTGATCGTCGTCATGAAAGATATTGCCTGACATGTAGGAACAGCTTGGGTCGGTCATCCAGTTATCATTCTCGAAAGCGCAAGCTGACGCCGTACTATCGTCATGATGGTAAATATTTCCCGGCATGTAAGAGCAGCAGGGATCAGTTATCCAATCACTACCGGTGCAGGTGCAGGGCGATGTTGATTCTTCATGGTGGAAAATATTGCTGGGCAGATAGGAATAACAAGGGTCGGTCATCCAATCATCATCCTGAGATGAAAGACTGCTTATTTTATAACTCTCATGGTAGACATTCCCAGACATCCAGCAATAGGCTGGATCAGTCACCCAATTCTGTGGTAGATCACTTGTTGAATGAAGCAATTCAGAATTACGCAAGGTTGAGCAGGTAGCATTTTTTTGCCTTCCGCCAAACTCTCTAAACAGCAGAGCAGAAACAATTGCGCCAACAACGCCAACGATGAATAGCTCCATGGTTTCCCTCCTTAAGCTTGATTTCACCTTAGCATGCACAAAGCTACACAGTTTTTTAGAAACATTTCTGCAATGTTGATGATTCCATATGGTCACTTCATCTGTATTACAAGAGCGTCATCTCACAGATGGAGGAAGCTATGCCCAAAAAGCTATTCGTACCCATGATGTTCCTTGTAATGTTGATCAACGGATGTGCTGGCAAGACACATTTGGCAAGTCCAGAACTTGGCAATAGGATTCAAACTGTCAAGAAGGTTGGTGTGGTAATTGCCGAGGCCAAGGTGTTTGAATTGAACTTCGGTGGCAGTCGTGAATTAAAAACGGACTGGACTGCACAGGCAATGGAAAACCTGGAAAAAGTCAGCATCAACTTACTGAACACGAACGGATTCGACAGCAAGCTTCTAGCAACAGATGAGCGAGCACAGAATCTAATTGGTTATTACAACCGCCTACAGCGACATGACTTAATCAAACTGGTTTCCAAAGGGGAGCAACTTCCAGAAAAAATATCTCAAGACTTGAAGGGATATCTGGATCAACAAGGACTTGATGCGTTGGTTCTAGTGCGGGGGGTAGATAACGTTTCATCAGCAGGACGTCAGTCGGCACGAGTAGTATTGATGATGATGGGAGCCTACGCAGCGTCTGCGCCCGCCATCGTTGACATGGCTATAATTGACCGTACCGGACTCATCCTGTTTTTTGATTCCAAGGTGGAGGATGGTCAGGATCTACGCAAGCAAGACAATGCTAACTACATGCTTGGTGAGCTACTGAAACGATTACAAGAGGTGCGAAGGGGCGAGGGCTAGCTAACAAACAAAATGGGAGCCAAGGCCCCCCCATTTTTAAAGTAAGTATCCCCCACCAGAGGTGGGGGATACTTACTGTCCGGTCCAGCATCAGACCATCCAGTTGCCGTTCTGTGTTCTGATCCGATGACGAAACTCTGATATAGTCAATTTTCTGTCCATGCATGCGTCGCTCCTGACAGTTTTTTAAAACAAAGCTCGCTTTTATACATCTATTACGATCTCTTTAAGTTTCAACTCCCAAGCTTCCAACGCCTTGCGCTTTTCATCATCGTATTTGTGGCGATTATAAACCTTTATTATTCCCTGTTTTTTATGACCAGTAACTGCATCAATCACCTCGTCACTGAAGCCTAGTTGTGCAAGGCAGGTTGAAAAGGTTCTTCTCAGGTCGTGAGGAGTGAAGTGGGCAATATCCATCTTCTTTTCTTCTGGAATTTGAACCATGGATATTTTATCGCCCTTTATGGGCCTACGTGGCTGGTAGTTTTTCAGATTCTTTCTGATGGCATATGCGACAGCATTTTCGTCAATATGGTTATAGATTGGGTCGCCGTTCTCATCTTCCTTAACAACGGGAGAGGGGAAATAGAAGCCATATACCGGGGTGCCAAGCAGCTTGATAACGGTATCCGTTAGATACACGCGGTGAGTCTGCCCGTTTTTAGTGCGCTCAGGCGGAAGAGTCCACCATCTCCCATCCACCTCACTTTCCCGAATACCACTTACTTCACCAACGCGTTGCCCTGTCAGGAGCAGTATTTTAAGGATTCTCCTTACCGAATCAGACATGGCTGCCTTAGGCAGTTCTGTCGTCCAAAGTTTTTTGATCTCACTTTCTGTGAGTACCCGCTCCCTGGATAGCACCTTTACCGGGACTTTCACGCCAGTAAACGGGGTGTGCTCCAAAAGATCTTTCTCAACGGCAAAATTATACATCCTGCGGGCGAGCTTCATGACATTATTGCAAAGGGCCGGTCTGTCCGCGTATGAGTCAAGAAGTGCGATGCAGTCCTTTTTCTTAATATCTGATGCCTTCTTATCCCCCCAGAATGGCTCGATATTGACGCGAAACATACGCTCATTGTCAATGCAGGACGACTGACGTTTTTTGAGCCTGGCTTCTCTGGTCATGTAGTCGTCAAATAAACCTTTAACTGTCAGGCTATTTTCTTCTGCCTCTTTAAGAAGCTTTGCCTCCTCATCGGCCTTGACCTTTGCCTCGGTTGCCCTGCGTTCTTCCGCTATCGGGTCCAGTCCCTTCATGACGTCGGCACGTAGCAGTGAAGTAATAGTACGGGCATTGGCTAAAGAGACTTCAGGGTAACTTCCGAGGGGCTTATAGCACTTTTTACCTGATTCTGGGCTCGTATAAATGAAGTACCAATGACGCCAGTGACCGGCTTTGGAGGGGGATAGGCAGAGAGCGAGTCCGCCGCCATCGCGGACCCATTTTTTTGCCTCAGGTTGCTTGAGTTTTTGAATGGCTACATCAGACAATGAGCGTGCTTTCTCATTTGCCATAACATTCGACCTTCCAGATGAAGAGTAATTGTGGTAGAAAGGATACCGCTTGTAGCGGAGCAAATCCTGGTATCCTTTGGGTATCCTTTGAAAGACGTATTTGAATGGTTTTTATTGATACGAGATGAAATCAGTTTATCGTCTAACTGATTGAAAGTCAAAGGATTCCTTGGTGTTTGTTGAACACACTGAATGCGGGTGAAACGGGGATTTTTCAAACTCCGAAGCCAAAGGTCGTTGGTTCGAATCCAATACCGCCCGCCAAATCAGCACAAAGGGGACCATTGGTCCCCTTTCTATTTCATGCTGCGGAGGTGTCCCATGGCCAGAGGTGGTTTTGAACTGTCTGATGCCGTAGCACCGCTGGTCATCCGTATCCCGTTGGGGCTGATCTTTCTTGCCCACGGTTCCCAGAAGCTGTTCGGCCTGTTTGGCGGCAGCGGTTTAACCGCAACCTTCAGTATTTTTGAGCAGAAACTGGGGATTCCGCCGATCTTTACCCTGTTGGCGATCATTGCCGAGTTTGGCGGTGGGGTGGGGGTGCTGACCGGATTTCTGACCCGTGTTTCAGCAGCCGGTATCGCTTCAGTGATGGCGGTGGCCATTTACAAGGTCCACTGGGCCCATGGTTTCTTTATGAATGCCAACTGTGTCTCCGGTCGCGGCCACGGTATTGAATTTCCCCTGGCACTTTTGGGGATGGCGGTATACCTGATGGTGGCCGGTGGCGGCAGGTGGTGTATTGACCGTCTTATTTTCAGGGCCTAGCAAGTGACAATTAACCTATGGGGCGGGCTTTTGCCCGCCTTTTCTGTGTGAGGAGCCGTAGCGTGGAAGCTATGTTCAATCAGGAAGAAGTCAATAAACGGCGCACCTTTGCCATCATCAGTCACCCGGATGCCGGTAAGACCACTATTACCGAGAAGCTGCTGCTGTTCGGAGGCGCTATCCAACAGGCTGGCGAAGTTCGGGCACGTAAATCCGGCCGGCATGCCACCTCGGACTGGATGGAGCTGGAGAAACAGCGTGGCATTTCAGTTACCTCATCGGTGATGAAGTTTACCTATGACGGCTTTGAGATCAACCTGCTGGATACTCCCGGTCACAACGACTTTTCCGAGGATACCTACCGGGTGCTGACTGCCGTTGACTCCGCCCTGATGGTGATCGATTCGGTCAAAGGGGTGGAGAGCCAGACCAGAAAGCTGCTGGATGTCTGCCGTCTGCGTGACACCCCGATCATGACCTTTATGAACAAGCTGGACCGGGAAGGGCAGGAACCGCTAGACCTGCTGGATGATGTGGAGAAGAATCTGGGAATGCAGACCGCCCCCATGACCTGGCCGATCGGTATGGGTAAGCGCTTCCGTGGTACCTATCATCTCTACAGCAAAGAGGTGCTGCTGTTTGATCCTGATGCAGAGAACGGTATTGACCGTATCGTGACGGTGCAGGGGCTGGATGATCCACTGCTGGATGAACTGCTGGGGAGTCAGGCCGAAGAGCTGCGTAATGATGTGGAGCTGCTGGAAGGGGCTGCCCACCCCTTTGATCTGGACGCCTATCTGGCAGGGCGTCAGACCCCGGTCTTTTTCGGTAGTGCCATTAACACCTTTGGGGTGCAGCAACTGCTGGATACCTTTGTGCAGCATGCCCCCCATCCCCGTCCCCGTGCCACCACCACCCGGCTGGTCTCTCCCTTTGAAGAACCGTTCTCCGGCTTTGTCTTCAAGATTCAGGCAAACATGGACCCGGCCCACCGTGACCGGATCGCCTTTTTCAGAATCTGCTCAGGTCGATTTGAGCGTGGTATGAAGGTAAAACACCTGCGTCTGGGCCGCGATTTCCAGATCAGCAATGCCACGATCTTCATGGCTCAGGACCGCAGTAACGTGGAAGAGGCATTTCCCGGTGACATCATCGGTATTCATAACCATGGCACCATCAAGATCGGTGATACTTTTACCATGGGGGAGGAGATGAAGTTTACCGGTATCCCCAGCTTTGCGCCGGAACATTTCCGCAAGGTGCGGCTTTTGAACCCGATGAAGTCAAAGGCTTTGGAAAAAGGGTTAGTGCAGCTGGCTGAAGAAGGCACGACCCAGGTCTTTAAGCCGATCTTTGGCGCTGAATGGGTGGTTGGTGCGGTTGGTATCCTGCAGTTTGAGGTGGTGCTGCACCGGTTGGAGTTTGAGTACGGGGTAAAGATCGCCTATGAGCCGGTGGCCTATGCCACGGCCCGCTGGGTAACCGGTGAAAAGAAGTTGATCGAGGACTTTGAGAAGAAAGAGAAGATGAACCTGTATATTGATGGTGAGGGCAAGCTGACCTATATGGCTGGTAGTCAGTGGCGTTTGGATAATACGATAGAAAACTGGTCTGATCTGGAGTTCCACGCCACTTCAGAACATTCATAATGGCATTGAATCTGAGAGCAACCTGGCGGGCAATGACCGATCTGCCCACGGATCATTTTCCGCTGATTTTGCCTGATGTACACAAGATTGCTGCTTTTTTTATCCTGCGGCGTCTGAAACGGCTGGGGTATTCCAACTGTCGGGTGGACAGCAGTGCCAAAGGACTGGTTGTGTATGCCCAAAGATAGAAAAAGGCGACCAGTTTTCTGCTGGCCGCCTTTTTCTTGTCTGTATAAAGGGAGCTGACTAGCCCATAAACTTGCCAATCTCGTAGCCGATCTGTCCCAGCGGCAGCACTTCATCCGCCACTCCGCCATCTACACAGGCCTTGGGCATGCCGTAAATGGTAGAGGTTGCTTCATCCTGCACCAGGGTTACCCCGCCTTTTTGTTTCAGCAGCTGCATCCCTTTAAAACCATCATTGCCCATACCGGTTAACACCACCCCTAACATGGAGCCTGCCGTAGCCTCTGCCATGGAAGAGATCATCAGGTCAACGGAAGGGATATAGACATATTGGGGATAAGCGGTGGTGGGGGCGGTCTTGATCACCAGGCCGCTGCCACTTCGCACCACCTGGGTGTGCATGCCCCCTGGTGCAACCAGGATGGTACCCGGCTTTACCTGCTCTCCATCAACCGCCTCTTTAACCGTAATGGAACATTTGGCATTCAGACGGTCAGCATAGGGGCCAGTAAAGGCCTTGGGCATATGGATCGCTACGACGATGCCGTAGGGGAAGTTCATCGGGATGCGAGAGATGACCTCCTGCAGTGCCACCGGTCCACCGGTTGAGGCGCCGATACCAACGTGGGTAATCTTTTTTGTATGAATCTTTGACGTCTTGACAGCAGTGCGTGGAGCTGCTGTCACTGAGGTGGCACGTGGCATTGCCAGACCGTTTGTGGGACGGATGATGTGCGAGCGGGTTGCCTCACGCACCTTTTTCAGTAACTCGTCCCTGAATATATTCTGGGCATCAGAAGAATCAGTAACGTTTTTGGGGATATAGTCCAGGGCCCCGGCATCCAGTGCTTCAAAGGTAGCCTTGGCACCTTCGTTGGTAAGGGTTGAAACCATCAAAACCTTGGTGGGGGCCTTGGCCATGATCTGTTTTAAGGCAGAGATGCCGTCCATACGGGGCATCTCGACATCCATGGTAATCAGGTCTGGCTTCAGCGCAATAGCCTTTTCAACTCCTTCAACACCATCACTGGCAGTGCCGATGACCTCTAAAGAAGGATCTTTGACCAGAATGCCACGAATAGCCATCCGCATGAAGGATGAATCATCTACAATCAGAACACGGGTTTTAGCACCCGACACGGGAGAAAACATCATGCCTCCGTTGGTTATGCCTTGGAAAATATGGATGCAACCAGTTCCTTGACATCAGGTACAGCATCATCCAGTTCATAGCAGAATCGTTCAATATCAAGGTGTTCTAGGCTGGGATGCTGTTCTTTCAGGATAGCCCACCCATCTTCTTCAGAGAGGTTGAAGCTGGCCCAGGCATTGCCGCCGTAGTACAGATCCCTGACAGAGCAGAACAGGTCAGCCAGATTGACAATAGCACACAGTACCGGGTCGCTGGCAGCCTCACGCGGGCTGTGGTGGTACAGTATCACTTCCTTGTAGGCTTCCTGGAAATTCCATTTCTCAGCGATACAGTAGCCGATTTCATTATGGGTGGTGTCGAACTCTTCCAACTCCATGTCAATCAGACGTACCGGTCGCTCCTTGATTGCAGACAGTATTTTTGAGAAAGATTCCGCTTGGTAGTAGCTAAGCACAACCTCGCCGATGTCATGCACGATACCTGCAAGATAGGCCTTCTCAATGTCCGGATAATGAATCTTTTCAGCAATGATCTTGGAGACCATACCGACACCGAATGAGTGTGCCCAGAAGGTGCTGATGTCAATTACGCCACCCTTGTCTTCAAAAGCGCTAATGAATGATGAGGTGAGGGCGATCTCTTTAATGTGACGAATACCAAGATAGACCAAAGCCCGTTTCAAGGAGGTGATTTCCTGGTTTGCACGATAGATGGGAGAGTTAACCATCTTCATGACTCGGGCGGTCATGACCAGATCAGTCAGCATCAGGTCTGCCACTTTGTCAATATTGACATCCGGGTCGTCAAGCAGTTGCAGTACCTGGGTTGCAACAACAGGAATTGTGGGCAGGTCATCAATCTTGTCCACCATTTGGCGGGCTGTTTCCATCATTGCCTGTTTATCCATTGTGGGATCCCCCGCTATTTCTTATAACCAAAACCGCCTGGAAAGTGGACGGTTTTGAACTTGTCATTTACGCCGTGAAGGGACTCAGACTGGCCAACAAAGAAGTATCCGTAGGGCTGCAGGTTGTTGTAAAAGTGCTGCACAACCTTTGATTTGGAAGCAAGGTCAAAATAGATCAGGACATTGGCGCAGAAGATGAAGTCAAAACTCTTCATAAAGACCATCTTGGTATCGTCATAGAGGTTCATCTTGTTAAAAGTGACAAATTTTTTGACATCAGGAGAGAGGATAAATTTACCGGCATCCTCCTTAAAATACTTTTTCTTGTACAGATCCGGGACGTTGCGGACCGAGTAGGCGTTATACACACCTTCCTTGGCCTGGGCAACCACGGTTTCATTGATATCGGTGCCGATGATCTCAATGATCCAGTCCTTGAGGACGGTGGCTCGCTTTTCCAGCAGTATCATGGCCAGGGTGTAGGCTTCTTCGCCGGAAGAGGAGGCGGCAGACCAGATTCTCAGCTTACGGAACCCCATCTTGCTTTTGGCTTCAACTATTTCCGGCAGAAACTTGGTTTCAATGGCGTTTAATTGGGGCACACAGCGGAAGAAGTAGGTTTCGTTGGTGGTGACTTCATCCAGCAGAAAGCGCAACTCTTCACCACCCCGGGGAGACTTGAGCAGGCCGTAATAATCCATGGCAGTTTTGGTGCCGGTGGCTTCCATCCGCTTGGTAAGACGGCTTTCCAGAAAATATTTTTTTGTGGTGTGGAAGTACATCCCACACAGGTTGTAAATAAAGTCACGTAGTAATTCAAAATCTTTATCAGATATAGCCACGTTGTGTCCCTCTTTCGTGTTTTGCTGATACGTTAGCGCCCGCCAGATGCCCCTTCACCACCATCAACCATGCCGACCGGGTCAACAATCAAAGCGACCCGTCCATCACCCAGGATGGTTGAACCGGCAATGCCGGTGACGTTAGCCAGGTATTTCCCCAGCGATTTGATGGCCACTTCCTGCTGGCCCACCAGGCGGGTTACTACCAAACCGACCCGTTTGTCGGCAGAGCCGATTACCACGATATAACAGAAGTTGTCCTGATCGTGACAGCGTTTGACGTTGAAGACCTGCTCCAGGCGTACCAGCGGCAGCACCATATCGCGCAGCTTCAGCACTTCCTGGCCGCCAATGACGTGGAATTCGCGTTGGTCAACCCGGAGGGTTTCAAGCACTGAGGCCAATGGGATGGAGTATATCTCCCCCTCGACTTCAACCAGAAGTGACTGAATGATGGCCAGGGTCAGGGGCAGGCGCAGGATGAATTCTGATCCCAGCCCTTTTTCACTTTTGATCTCGATCAGGCCGTTCAGCTTTTTGATGTTGGTCTTGACTACATCCATGCCAACGCCGCGGCCTGAAAGATCCGAGGCCTGATCTTTAGTAGAAAAGCCGGGCAGGAAGATCAGGTCAAACATCTCGCGCTGGGTCATGGCAGCCAGCTGATCTTCCGTGATTAGCCCTTTTTCAATAGCTTTGCGACCGACCCGGTCAGTATCAATGCCGCGGCCATCATCCTTGATGCTGATGATAATGGAGTTGCCTTCGTGGACTGCAGCGAGAATCAGGGTGCCGGTGCGCTGTTTGCCAGAGGCGATACGGTCGTCAGGTGTTTCGAGACCGTGGTCCATGGCATTACGGATCAGGTGGATCAAGGGATCGCCGATTTCATCGACAACAGAGCGGTCAAGCTCGGTTTCTTCACCAAAAATCTGCAGATCAACCTCTTTGCCAAGATCGCGGGCCAGAGAGCGAACAATACGGGGGAACTTTTTAAAAACTTTTTCCACCGGAATCATCCGCATTTTAAGGACCTGCATCTGTAGTTCCGAGGTGACAAAGCTCATCCGTTTGGCCAGTTTGCCGAACTCTTCACTGAACAGGATATGGTCAGAGGAGCCGCCCTGCAGATCCTGATTAAGCTGGATCATCCGGTTACGTTCCAGCACCAGTTCGCCCACCTGGTTCATCAGGTCGTCAAGGCGTTTGACGTCAACCCGGACGGTGGTGTTGTCGGAAAGATCGTCGCCACCTTTTTCTCCGCCTTTGGGTGGAGCCGGCTTTTTGGCAGCTTCAGGGGCAGGGCGGGGAGCCGCAGGAGGCATGGTTGCTGCGGGCGCTGCTCCCTGGGCAGGTTTTTCTTCGGCTTGCGGTGCTGTTGTTGCGGCAGACGGTGCTTCTGCTGCCGCAGCTGCTTCTGCCACTGGCTTGACCGGAGCGGCTGGCTGCTCGGTAAGTAGGGGAATTAATTTATTGATGGTTTCATTGATTTCCCGATCAACAATTTCGCCGCCCTTGATATCTGCCACCAGGGTCTTAACCAGGTCCGTGGCTTCAAGCACCACGTCCATGATCTCTGGCGTCAGCTGTAGTTCACCTTTGCGGAGGCGGTTCAGCACATCTTCGGTTTTATGGGTGACCCGTACCAACAGGTCAAAGCCTAAAAAGCTGGATGCCCCTTTGACGGTGTGGATGGAGCGGAAGATCCGGTTCATTAACTCCGGGTCATCTGAGGCCTTTTCCAAGGCAATCAGATCGTCGTCCAGCTTCTCCAGAAGCTCGGTTGTTTCTGCCAGAAATCCTTCAAGAAGTTCCTGGTCTTCGCAATCAATGGGCATTACACACCTCGCCGTGCTGAGATGATAGTGAAAGGAAACAGCGGATAGTAACTACAGGTTACCAAAAAGCTGACGTTCATCCTGGGAGAACATCTTTTGCAGATCAAGCAGGACCAGTAGCCGCTCAGCCTGATTAATGACTCCGGCAATACATTCCTGATCAATGCCACTGGTGACAACGGCAGGTGAAGGTTGGATCTCGCTGCTGGATATCCGGATTACCTCTGAAACGGCATCCACGATAAAGCCCATCAGTTCTCCTTCAACATCCATAACCATAATGCGGGTCTGTTTGTCGTAATCAAGTTCGCACAGACCAAAACGTCGACGCATATTGATGATAGGAATAACCTTACCGCGGAGATTTATCACTCCCTCAACATAATGGGGGGTGTTGGGAACCCTGGTGATGCTGGGCATTCTTATGATTTCACGTACTTTCAGAACATCTACACCGTACTCTTCGTTGTCCAGGCTGAAGCTGACCAACTGAATCAGTTCACCATGATCACCAGTACGTGCCTCATTGGCATTCATCGGCACCAGGGCATTAGACATGGAAACCTCCTTCAGGGATAAGACGTATATCAGTATGAATTTAAAAGCAATTTAGTTTGAAGCAGTTCCAGATGCAGCAGGATACTGCCAGAATGCCTGTATATGTACCATGCAAGCGGTACCTGTGCAAGTAGATGGCGCAGTGAAACTGTTTTTGTTGATGGAATATATATTATAAAGCACTCATATTTTTATAATGGGTCAGATAATTGACATTAGGGGGGATGCGTCATATACTTTGTGTTGTGCTGCCTACAAGTTGGTGCTGCGTGCCGTAAGAGGTTATAATGCTTGCTAAAAATTATTTTTGTATTCTTGATAGTGATCGTAAAACCCGTGATCTTGTGTCAGCGTTTCTGACATATAAGGGGTATGAGACGGCTGTATTTGATGTTGATGTGGATGTTTTTGACACCCAGCCCCCCCAATGCCCACGCATTCTGGTGGCAGACCAACTATCGCTGTTTGCCCGATCAAGTGATGTATTGCAGCGGATCTGGCAGGTTGATCCTGAGCTGGTGGCGATCGTCTACGGTCAATCAGACGCAGCACGCACATTGCCTCACGATGAACGGCTGATCTTTTTGCCCAAACCACTAAATCTGGATGAGCTTGAAAGCGTGGTAATGCGGGCGCTGGAATATCAGGCCATGAAGGTGCGAGTTCCCGAACAGCCGATTGATGAATATCCCCATTTTCTCTGCTCTACCATTATTGGTAGAAGCCGTCAGATGCTGAACCTGTTTGAAATGATTGAAAAGGTAGCGGAATCAAGTGCAACAGTCCTGATTCAGGGAGAGTCGGGAACCGGCAAGGAACTTGCAGCCCGTGCAATACATCAGCTTTCAGACAGAAGCGGTAGAAATTTTGTGCCGGTCAACTGTGCCGCCATTCCTGATGATCTGTTGGAGAGTGAACTGTTTGGCCATGTGAAAGGGTCATTCACCGGTGCCTATGCCAATCGGATCGGCCGGTTTGAGATGGCTGACAAGGGTACCCTCTTTCTTGATGAAATTGGGGATATGAAAGCAACCCTGCAGGTCAAGCTGTTACGGGTGCTACAGGCCAAAGAGTTTGAACCGGTTGGATCAACCCGTTCCCAGAAAGTGGATGTCAGGATTATTGCTGCATCCAACAAGAATCTGGATGAACAGGTGGCCACCCGTGACTTCAGGGAGGATCTCTATTACCGGCTTTCAGTAATCCCGATTACGATTCCGCCTCTGCGTGACCGGCGTGAAGATATTCCGCTCTTGATTAATCATTTTCAGGGGCAGTTTAACCGTGATCGGCGTCGTCTGGTCAAAGGGTTTACCCGCGAAGCACTTGAGATGCTTTGCAACTATGATTGGCCTGGTAATGTGCGGGAGCTTGAGAATCTGGTGGAACGGATGATCACCATAAAGGAAAGCGGCTTTATTACGGTGGATGACCTGCCTGAAAAATACTTGATCTCCCGTACTATTGTGCAGCAGTCTGGAACAGTGTCCGGTACAGTCAGTACGGCTAAAGAACTGCCGTCGGAAGGGATCTGTCTGAACAGTGCCGTTGATGCCTTTGAGAACGGGCTGATTATGCAGGCTCTGCAACGGACTGGCGGTAATAAAAAAGAAGCTGCAGCACTCTTAAATCTGAAGCGGACAACTTTGATTGAGAAACTGAAAAAGAAAAATCTGCAGTTCCCCTGATTGGGGAGGTATATATGTCGATCAATGCAGCCCATACCATGTCGTTATTGCAGAGCATGCTGCGGGAGCAGTCCCGCCCTGCCGCAGCGGAGCAGTCTGTAACTACAGTCTCATCACGCTTTTCAGATCGATTGGATGCGGTCATTGACCGCAACATGGTGCCTGCGGAGGCATCACCCGAGGTGGTACAGCATGCGGCAGAACTGCTGCAGCTGACCACTTTGCGCAGTTCGCTGGAACTGCTGGCTGATCATCCTGATAGTGATGGTGGCATGGCGCTGCCCGTGGCCGCACTTCCCGCTTCTGGCCCGCTCCAGGCTTCTTCGCCCATCAACGCCTACCTTACAAATCTTGCTAATGGTGAAACCCGTACAAGCAATTCTGCCAGACAGCCACTGCCACAGCTGGAAACTGAGCCCGGCCCCAAGGCCCCGGAACAGGTGGAGCGCCGTTCCTCCCGCTTGTCTGATGCATCCCCAACAGTCAACATTGAACAGACCATAGCCAAGGCTGCACAACGGTATGGCGTTGATGCCGGGTTGATCAAAGCGGTTATCAAGGCAGAGAGTAACTTTAACCCGAGGGCTGTTTCCCATGCCGGTGCCCAGGGGTTGATGCAACTGATGCCTGCAACTGCAAGAGGACTAGGGGTCAGCAACTCCTTTGATCCAGAGCAGAATGTGATGGCTGGCACCCGGTTTTTGAAGGGGCTGCTGGAGCGGTACAACGGTGATCTTGATTCTGCCCTGGCAGCCTATAACTGGGGCCCTGGTAATGTGGATCGCAAGCCGGACCGCCTTCCCAGAGAAACCCGGGAGTATCTGGTAAAGGTGAAACAATATTATTCGTCTTTTACCGCCTGATTACCCATGCCTTACAAAAGATCTACCGGATCGATATCAATCGCTTCCCTGACGGTGGCTGGCAGTGACTGCTCCCTGCGGTAGGCGATGAGCAGATGCCTCAGTGCAGCCCGGCTGGCGTCCTTCAAAAGAATTTGTTGACGAAAGCGCCCTCGTAGCCGGTAGAGTGGCGCCGGTGCCGGCCCCAGAATTTCAACCCGCAACCCCAATCTGTTCTTAATGGCACGCAGTACGGTGGCAGACTGTTCCGCTGCTGTTGTCAGGCTCTTTTCGCTGGTTGCTGATAGTTTGATTGCGGCCAGAAAACCATAGGGTGGATAGTTCAACTCCTGTCGGAATAACAACTCTTCCTGGTAGAACCGTTCAAAGTCATGCTCTGCTGCGTAGGCAATGCCATAGTGATCCGGTGTCATGGCCTGCAGCAGTACCCGTCCCGGCAATTCTCCCCGGCCAGCCCGACCAATTACCTGTGAAAGCACCTGGAAGGTACGCTCAGTAGCCCTGAAGTCCGGCAGGTAAAGACTTCCTTCTGCCTGAAGGACACCAACCAGGGTCACACCGGGAAAATCGTGCCCCTTGGCGATCATCTGGGTTCCCACCAGGATATCCACCTCACCACGTCCAACCTTGTCCAGTATCCGGGCGTGGCCGCCCTTGCCAGCCGTGGTGTCACTGTCCATCCGTGCGATCCGCGCATCCGGGAACCGTTCCTGCAGCTCATGCTCAATCCGTTCAGTACCGACTCCCATCTCTTTCAGTTCCAACTCACCGCAGGCAGGGCAGATGCAGGGGGCCGGCACCTGGTAGTCACAGTAGTGGCAGAGGCTCTTTCTGCGCTGGCGATGGTAAGTCAGGGAGACCGAACAGTTGGGGCATTGCAGGTCAGCCCCGCAGGCAGGACAGACCAGCCAGCTGGCAAAACCGCGTCGGTTCAGAAACAGCAGGCTTTGCTGGCCCCGCTCCAGGTTGTCTGTCAGTGCCTCGATCAATTGAGGGGAGAGCGGTGATTCGGCAGTCATACGGGTGTTGATGATGCTGGTTGCCGGTAGCGGCCGGTTAGCAACCCGTTCCGGCAGCGACAGGTAGCCCAGTTTCCCCTGCTGGGCTGCAAAGCGGGTGGTGATTAGCGGTGTGGCAGAGCCCAGCAGTACGACTGCCTGCTCCTGCTGTCCACGCACCAGGGCCAGGTCACGGGCATTGTAGCGCAGGCCGTCCGACTGCTTAAAGGATGCCTCATGCTCTTCATCTACCACAATAATGCCGATCCGTTCCAGCGGGGCAAAGATGGCAGAACGGGCGCCGATCACGATCCGTACTTCACCCCGCCGGATACGACGCCATTCATCATAGCGTTCACCATCGGAAAGAGCGCTGTGCAGCACGGCAATGCCCTCGGAAAAACGGGCACGGAAACGTTGCACCAGTTGGGGGGTCAAGGAGATTTCCGGCACCAGCACCAGGGCATTTCTGCCTGCAGCAAGGGCGTGGGCGATCCCCTGCAGATAGACTTCGGTCTTGCCGCTACCGGTAACACCGTGCAACAGAAACGGGGCAAAGCGTTTGTCATCCACAGCCATCAGGATGGTCGTCAGTGCCTGCTGTTGGTGTTGGGTCAAGGGCTTTGGAGAGTCCTTTACCACACTAAGGCCGGCAAACGGGTCGCGGTAGACTTCTCGTTCGCTGGTCTGGATCAGTCCCAACTCCACCAACCGACGCAGGTTAGGGCTGCATTCACCAAAGCGTGCCTTCAGTTCTGCTGATGAAACCGGCCCGGACTGGCCTAGAAAGGCGAGGATATCAAGCCCTTTCCCCTTAAGTTTTGCAGGGGCATCAGCAGGCAGTGCGCTAAAGATCCGCTCGTGCCGGACTTTTTTTCCGCCGCTTATTGCTTCTCCGTCGGCATTGCTACGGCTCTGCAGGTTGATGCCAGCCGGCAGGGCGGTTTTGAGTACCTCGCCCAAGGGATGCAGGTAGTAGTCGGCAATCCATTGGAAGAAGGTCAGTTCAGCATCGGTCCAGAGCGGTTCAGGGTCCAGCAGATCCAGCAGATCTTTCAGCTGCTGGCCTTCAGGTGGCGTGCTGAAGCGGAGTACGTAGGCGGTTAGCTTACGCCTGCCAAACGGGACAAAGGCACGTATCCCCGGTTTTATCCGGTTGGCAAGGGCAGCAGGCACCCGGTAGTGAAAGGTGGTATCCAGGGGGAGCGGGACAGCAACTTCAACAGTGCGTGGTTGTTGATCTGTTTCTGTCTGATTTGGTTGAGTATGTTTGATCTCTGTGGTAGTCACGATGGTTGTCAGTATCTTTCAGCAATGGCGTGGTGACAAGAGGAAAGTGGTGGGGAGAGCCAGAAAACCATGAACCTGTTTCTGCTTGTTTTTCTGTTAATTTATGGTGCGGCCCACGGCTGGTTTGCTTTCAGGCTGATCCAGGCCTTTCCGTCATTGCAAACCTGGTGGCTGTTCCCGGTCGGCTGGTGCCTGCTGATGGTGGCTGCACCGATACTGAGTCGCCTGCTGGAGAGGGGAGGGCAGACGTTTGCTGCATCTCTGGCAGCCTACGTCGGCTACAGCTGGATGGGGCTGCTGTTTTTGTTTATATCCCTGTCAGTGGTGCTGGAACTGTTGCGTCTACTGTACTGGTCAGCTCACTTTTTTCTGCAACTGCCCGCTAGTGCACTGTTGTCTCCCCGCCCTGGCTTTGTCTGCTGTTTTGTTTTGGCTCTGCTGATCAGCATCTATGGCTGGTTTGAGGCCGGTCACCTGAAGATTGAACAGCATACGATCATAACCCCCAAGCTACCCAAAGGGGCTGCCAGGGTGCGGGTGGTTCAGATCTCGGACCTGCATATCGGCCTGATAGTCGGTTCGCGTCAGGTGCAGCAACTGGTGGCTACGGTGAAGGTCCTGAAGCCGGATCTGCTGGTTGCCACCGGTGATGTTGTGGATGGCCATATCAGCCATGTTGATGGTGTTTCGCAGATGCTGCGCGAACTGCATCCGCCGTTGGGCATGGTGGCGGTACTGGGTAACCATGAATATTACGCCGGGTTTGGATCATCACGCCGGTTTCTGGAGCTGTCAGGCTTTCAGGTTTTGCAGGACCAAACCGCGCTGGTTAGCGAACAGCTGGCCCTGGTGGGGGTGGATGATCCTGCTGCCAAGCGGTTTGGAAGAAACGGGATCGCAGATGAAAGGCAACTTTTGGGTGGCATACCCCGCGATCGCTTTGTGCTGCTGCTGAAACATCGCCCAGTGGTGGAACCGCAGAGCATCGGGCGGTTTGATCTGCAGCTTTCCGGGCATGTCCACAAGGGGCAGATCTTTCCCTTTAATCTGCTGACCTGGCTGAACTTTCCGGTGCGGGCCGGGATGAACCAGCTGGCAGACGCCAGTCGTCTGTATGTCAGTCGCGGTACCGGCACCTGGGGACCGCCGATCAGGTTTTTGGCACCGCCGGAGCTGACCGTGATTGATCTTGAGCCTGCCAAAAAATAAACCAGCCTGCTATCACTGACAGCAGGCCGGGTCTGATTGCAGGCTGAATGGAAGACAGAACTACCAGTATTTTTTTGGTGGCTCTGTGTGACCTACTTTCTTTATTTCACCATCAATAATCTTGAACATATCACCACTTTCACAGGTCCAGGCATCCCCCTCTTCAGGCGGGTTTGGAAAGTTGCGGTGTCCAAGAAAAATTTCCTCGTTGTCGATAAAACCAAACCAGTCCAGTGAACCGGTCATCCATATTTTTGTTTTCAGTTCCATAGAAAAGAACTCCTTGTTTAGTAAAGAATGGGCAGACTTTCCTGTAAACAAGAGGTAAATGTCAATGACTTTCTGAAAATGGCCGGTGGTCTGCAGCTTGACTTTCAGTAATGGAATGGTTACATCTTCAAAACATACCATACCAGTCTGCTTTTAATGTTCAAACAGATCGTAACAGGTGATGCCATGCCACGTTCAGGTGGGAAAAAACCGTCGTTTGCAGGACAGTATAACCGGCACCTTGAGGAGATGCGTTCGCTGCTGCGTACTCTTGATCCCGGTCTGGCTGCAGAGGATGAAGGCAGTCTGAACGCTGCCATGGATATCTATGAAACAGATCAGCATCTGATACTGGAGTTTGATCTGCCAGGCATAAGCCCTGAAAACATCAGCCTGGTGCAGCGTGGCATGGTCTGTGTGATTCAGGCGGATAAACTGTCTGATACGCCTGATGAACCGGTGCGCTATCTTTGTCTTGAACGCCACTTCGGGCGGCTGCGTCGTACGGTACGGCTGCCGGATCTGGTTGATCCAAGCCATCTCCGTGCGGAATATCAGCGCGGGGTTTTGCGCATCATTTGTCCAAAAGGGCAGGAACGTCGTATTTTGATTAAGGAGTTAACGCGTGAGTAAGTCTGATCAGGAGTCAAACAATAATGAACCGGTTATCGTGACGGAAGAGGAACTGAAGATACCGGAACAGTTGCCGCTTTTGCCTATTCGTGATGTGGTGGTCTATCCCTTTATGATTATTCCGCTCTTTGTGGGGCGCGAGATGTCGATCAAGGCGGTTGATCAGGCGTTGGCCGGTGATCGGATGATCATGCTTGCCACTCAGCATGATATTGGTGATGAGGATCCTACACCGGATAAAATCTACAATGTCGGCACGGTGGCCATGATCATGCGGATGCTGAAGCTGCCGGATGGCCGGGTCAAGATTTTGGTGCAAGGACTGGTAAAGGCCAGAATAGCCGATTTTGTCGAGTTTAAGCCGTTTCATACGGTGCGGATTGAGCGTCTGGTTGAACCGTCAGCCCTGGATACCCTTGAAACCGAAGCCCTGATGCGTACCGTGCGGGAGCAGTTGACCAAGATTTCAGAGCTGGGCAAGCAGATCTCGCCAGAAGTGATGGTTATTCTGGAAAATATCTCTGACCCCGGCAGCATGGCTGACCTGATCGCCAGCAACCTTGGTCTGAAACTGTCTGAAGCCCAGATGCTGCTGGAGATTGAAGATCCGGTCAGGCGCCTGACCAAGGTAAATGACCTGCTGGCCCGTGAGCATGAAATGCTGTCGGTGCAGGCCCAGATCCAGAACGCAGCCCGGGAGGAAATGGGTAAAAACCAGAAGGAATACTACCTGCGGGAGCAGATGAAGGCGATTCAGCAGGAACTGGGCGACCATGACGGCAAGGAAGAACTGGAAGAGCTGCGAAAGTCCATTGAAACGGCCAAGATGCCTGAAAATGTTGAAAAAGAGGCGCTTAAACAGTTGGGGCGGCTGGAGCGGATGCATGGTGATTCCGGTGAGGCCGGGGTGATCCGTACCTATCTGGATTGGCTGATTGAGATTCCCTGGTCAAAGACCACCCGTGATTCGCTGGATATCATCCGCGCCAAGAAGATCCTTGATGAAGACCATTCCTACCTGGACAAGGTCAAGGAGCGGATTCTGGAGTTTCTGGCAGTCCGTAAGCTGAACAAGAAGATGAAAGGGCCGATTCTCTGCTTTGTGGGCCCTCCTGGCGTGGGCAAGACCTCATTGGGCAAGTCGATCGCCCGTGCCTTGAACCGCAAGTTCGTCCGGATCTCGCTGGGCGGAGTGCGGGATGAGGCCGAGATCCGCGGCCACCGACGCACCTATCTGGGGGCGTTGCCCGGCAGGATCATCCAGGGGGTGAAGCAGGCAGGCACCAAGAACCCGGTCTTTATGCTGGATGAACTGGATAAGCTGGGCTACGACTACAAGGGTGATCCATCGGCGGCACTGCTGGAGGTGCTTGATCCTCAACAGAATAACGCCTTTTCCGATCATTACGTCAACCTGCCCTTTGACCTGTCCAATGTACTGTTCGTGGCTACCGCCAACCATAGCGATCCGATCCCTTCAGCCCTCTACGACCGGATGGAGGTAATCAATATCCCCGGTTACACTGAAGAGGAAAAGCTGGAAATCGCGGTCCGCTATCTGGTGCCGCGTCAGTTAAAGGATAACGGCCTGAAGGCAAAACATATCGTCTTTGAAGAAGAGGCGCTTAAAGAAATCATCGCCAAGTATACCCGTGAGGCGGGCTTAAGGAATCTGGAGCGGGAGATCGGCACTATCTGCCGCAAGGTGGCCCGCAAGATTGCTGAAGGGCACAAGCGTCAGATCAAGATCTCCCCGTCCATGGTGGCTACCCTGCTGGGGGCTGCCAAATTCCTGCGGGATGATGAGATGGATAAGAACGAAGTTGGCGTGGTCAACGGTCTGGCCTGGACCTCGGTGGGGGGCGAAGTGCTGCACATTGAAGCCACCACCATGGCAGGCAAGGGGGGCATGGCCCTGACCGGTCAGTTAGGTGATGTGATGAAGGAGTCGGTTCAGGCAGCACTGGCCTACATCCGCTCCCATGGCAGCGAATTTCATATCAACCCTGACTGGTTTCAGGAAAATGAGATCCATGTTCACGTCCCAGCCGGTGCAGTGCCCAAGGATGGCCCTTCAGCAGGCTGTGCCATGGCCACCGCCCTGATTTCGGTGCTGACCAAGGTGCCGGTACGGAAAGATGTAGCCATGACCGGCGAGATCTCCCTGCGTGGCAAGGTGCTGCCGATTGGTGGACTGAAGGAGAAGATCCTGGCTGCAGTCCGGGCCGGTATGAAGACGGTTGTTATCCCGGAACAGAACCGGAAAGATCTGGAGGACATTCCGAAAGAGATGCAGAAGAAGGTTAAAATTATGCCGGTGAAAGAGATTGATGAGGTGCTGAAACTGGCACTTGAGAAGTTTCCAATTCCAATCCCCAAGGCTAAACCAAAAACAGCCACTCCCAAGGTGGTGGTCAGACCAAGTAAAGAAATATCAGCGTGAAAGGTCTGGCAGAGCTTGGCGAATTTGGTCTGATCGATCAGATCCGCGCCCGTTTCCCCCAGCCTGCTGCGCCTGAGCTGGGAATCGGCGATGATGCCGCGCTACTCTCCCCCTCTGCTGGCAGGCAGGTGGTTGTCTCCACTGACCTGCTGGCCGAGGGGGTTCATTTTGATCCGGGCTTTGGCCCGGCGCGGCTGCTGGGACGTAAGTCTCTGGCGGTCAACCTGTCTGATATCGCCAGTATGGGAGCTGTTCCGCACTGGTTTTTTCTCTCGCTGGCCATTCCGGCCGGATTCCCGCTTGCAACCATTGAAGACTTTCTGGATGGTCTGGCTGAACAGGCTGCTGAACACAACTGTATCCTGGCTGGCGGTGATACCTGTGGTTCAAAGGGGGGATTGACGGTATCGGTTACTATTATGGGTGAGCAACGTCCGGAGCTGATCCTGAAACGGTCTGGAGCGCAGCTTGATGATGAAGTCTGGGTCAGCGGCACAGTAGGTGATTCTGCCCTGGGGCTACAGCTCCTGATGAATGGCAGGCGGCTTGGGCAGGCGGACGATTATTTGCTGCAACGGCACCTTGACCCAACCCCGCGTTGTGATCTTGGATTAAAGCTGGCAGAATCACGTTTGGTTAGTGCCATGATCGATATCAGCGATGGGCTGATGGCTGATCTGGGACATATCGGCGAACAGTCCTGCTGCGGCGCAACGATTCAGCTTGGACAACTTCCTCTTTCTCCTGCATTTCAAACCTACGCTGACAATCAGCCAGTTTTCCCCTGGCATCTGACAATCAGCGGCGGTGAAGATTACGAGCTCTGTTTCACTGCTCCCCCCTGTAACCATGGGGCTATCCAAAAAATAGCAAAAACTACTGGCATTCCGCTTGCGGTTGTTGGTAAAGTGACCAGCTCAAGACAGGTTCAAGCGATCCTGCCTGATGGAACTGTTTTTAAGCCTGAAGCACAAGGCTTTACACATTTTTAGACCATTCAAAAAATCAATGGCTGGCGGATCAAATCTGATTTTGGCTGATTGACGCTGATTTTTTCTGATTACAAAAAACTGCTTACTATCTGCGAAAATCCGTTTAATCCGAGTCATCCGCGTTCTATTATCATGGCTTTTATGCCGTTTCTGAAAGGAGCTGTACCGATGTCCACCACCATGAATGCCCAGCAGGCCCTGCGCTGCGCCAATACGATCCGTCTCCTTGCTGCCGAGGCCGTTGACAAGGCCAACTCCGGTCACCCCGGCCTGCCGATGGGCGCTGCAGACATGGCGACCGCCCTGTGGAATACCACCCTCAAGTTCAACCCGGCTGATACCGCCTGGGCTAACCGCGACCGCTTCATCCTGTCTGCCGGACACGGCTCCATGCTGATCTACTCCCTACTGCATATGTTCGGCTTTGATCTGCCGATGGAAGAGCTGAAAAACTTCCGGCAGTGGGGCAGCAAGACCCCTGGTCACCCGGAGTTTGGTCATACCCCTGGTGTTGAGGTAACCACCGGTCCTCTGGGGCAGGGGGTGGCTAACGGCGTTGGTATGGCACTGGCTGCCAAGATGGCTGCGGAGCGGTTCAATACCCCGGACTTTTCACCCATTACCCACCGTGTTTTTGCCATTGTGGGGGACGGCGACCTGCAGGAAGGGATCTCCTACGAGGCAGCCGCCCTTGCTGGCCACCTCAAACTGGGTAATCTGGTCTACCTGTACGACAGCAACAGCATCACCATAGAAGGCAAGACCAACCTGGCCTGGTCCGAGGATGTTGCCAAGCGGTTTGAGGCAGCCGGCTGGCATATCCAGAAGGTGGATGGCCATGACCATGATCAGGTGGTTACTGCTCTTCAAAATGGCATTGCCGAGACCGCCAAGCCTTCACTGATCATTGCCACCACTCATATCGCCTATGGTGCGCCCAACAAGCAGGACTCTTCCGGTGCCCATGGTTCGCCACTGGGTAAGGATGAGATTGAGGCTACCCGTGCCAACCTGAGCTGGGGGGAGAAGCCGTTTACCGTGCCTGCCGATGTTGCGGAGCAGTGCGCCAAGCGAGTGGCAGAGTTAAAGGCCGGGTATGATGCATGGCAGCAAGGCTTTGCAGCCTGGCGTGTTGCCAATCCGGACAAAGCAACCCTGTGGGATGCCATGTGGCAGAAGCAGCTGCCTGAGAATCTGGCTGAAGAACTGCTGTCTGTGGTTGCCGGCAAAGATGGCGCAACCCGCTCCCTGTCCGGTGCAGTACTGCAGAAGGCAGCAGCCCTGTTACCTGCGCTGGCCGGCGGTTCTGCTGACCTCTCCCCCTCAAACAACAGCGACATCAAAGGTGGCGGCTCAGTACAGGCTGGCGCATTTGGTGGACGCAACCTGCACTTTGGCATCCGCGAGCATGCCATGGGGGCAATCTGCAATGCCATGTCGCTCTATGGCTGCTTTATTCCCTACGGTGCAACCTTCCTGGTCTTCTCCGACTACTGCCGTCCGGCAGTGCGTCTGTCGGCCCTGATGCAGCAGCAGGTGGTCTACATCTTTACCCATGATTCCTATGCCGTGGGTGAAGACGGCCCGACCCACCAGCCGATTGAGCATACCGCTTCCCTGCGGCTGATCCCCGGTCTGCAGGTAATCCGTCCGGCCGATGCCGATGAAACCGCTCTGGCCTGGTATGCGGCTATGAAGTACCATAACGGTCCTACCGCCCTGATCCTGACCCGTCAGAAGCTGCCGCTGCTGCCAAAACCGGCCGGTTTTGACAAGAGCCTGCCCTTGGCAGGTGGTTATCTGCTGGCAGATGTTGTCAATCCGGCAGTGGTGCTGATGGCCTCCGGTTCAGAGGTCTCCCTTGCCATGGATGCAGCCAAGCTGCTGGCTGATAAAGGGGTTGCAGCACGGGTGGTATCGGTACCGGATGTAACTACCTTCATGGCTCAATCAGCTGAATACCGTGCTTCAGTACTGCCCAAAGGGGTCAAGCGGGTGGCCATTGAGGCTGGCCGTGGTGAGTCCTTTGGCAAGCTGCTGGGTGAAGAAGGTCTGTTCATCGGTTGGGAGGGGTTTGGTGCATCCGCACCGGCAGAGATCCTGGCTGAACAGTTTGGTTTGACTCCTGCCAAGGTGGCTGACAAGGTGGCGGCCTTTGTAAAAAGCTGAAAGGTAATAGCACGCGGATAACGCGGATCGAGCGGATAGACGCGGATAAAAAACGATCATAACCTATAAAGATAAAAACAGGGTTAAAGTCAAAAAACAAAGGCTTTGCCGTTGCCATTAATTTTTTAAGGATGTTAATCCGCGCAAATCTGCCTAATCCGCGTTATTCGCGTGCTATCATCATGGCCTTTTTTCAAATTTAAACATCGGGTGGTACATGGAACTGGTTTCGTTACTTAAAAACTCCCTGTTGTTCTCCGGTCTGAACGAGGCTGATCTGGCGTCGCTGGCAACCATCACCGTGCGGCGCAGTTTTGCCAAAGGCGAGACATTGTTCAGTGAAGGGGATGGAGCCGCCGGCTTCTACCTGCTGGTGAGCGGCCATATTAAAATGTGCCGTGTCTCATCTGACGGTCGTGAGAAAGTGCTGCATTTTGTCCGGCCTGGTGAAACCTTTGCCGAGGCAGCTTTTTTTGGGGATGGTACTTATCCGGCTGATGCCCGCGCAGTGGAATCTGGTGAAGTTTTGTTTTTACCCAAACAAGGCTTCATGGAGTTGATGACAGACAAACCGCAGTTTGGTCTGAATCTGGTTGTATCACTGTCACTTGCTTTACGCCGATTCGTGCGGCAGATTGAGGAATTGACCTTTGCCGATGTTGCCTCCCGGCTGGCCTCGTTTCTGATTAAGCGGGCTGCTGAACAGTCCACCAGCTACAATGGTATTACCTATCTGGAACTGGGGATCAAAAAAGGTGAGCTGGCAGCGCAATTGGGTACTGCCGGTGAAACCGTATCCCGGACCTTTCGCAAGTTGAAGGAAGAAGGGATCATTGAGCTGGATGGTCGCAAGGTAACGGTTCTGAATATGGATCGACTGCAACAACTGGCCACCAGGCAAGCATAGCCCCCTTGACAAAGGGGGGATTGAGGAGGAATTTAAATGCTCATCGTTATGAACCATACAGCCACCCAGGCAGATATTGATAAGGTTATTGCAACCGTCAGTGAGATGGGTTTTACCGCTGCCCCGATCCCCGGTGGAGAACGGACCGCCATCGGCGTACTGGGTAACAAAGGCTATGTGGATGACACCAAGATTCGCGATCTGCCCGGTGTACAGCAGGCGATTCATGTCTCCAAACCGTATAAGCTGGTTTCCCGTGATTTTCACCCTGAAAACACGGTTGTTGATGTGGCCGGCGTCAAGATCGGCGAAGGAGAGCGTGCGGTGGTGGTGGGTGGCCCCTGTGCGGTTGAGTCAGAAGAGCAGATCTTGAAGACTGCCCGTTTTGTCAAACAGTGCGGAGCTGACCTGCTGCGGGGAGGTGCCTTCAAGCCCCGTACCGGTCCTCACACTTTCCAGGGCTTGCGGGAAGAAGGATTGAAGCTGCTGGCCAAGGCACGTGAAGCAACCGGGCTGCCGATTGTGACTGAGGTGATGAGCCCGGATAATGTTGGCCTGGTTGCTGAGTATGCCGATCTGCTGCAGGTTGGTGCCCGCAATATGCAAAACTTTGACCTGCTGCGGGAACTGGGCAAGATCCGCAAGCCGATTCTACTCAAGCGTGGGATGAGCGCCACCATCGAAGAGTTTCTGGCTGCGGCTGAATATATCCTGGCAGAAGGAAATGATCAGGTCATCCTGTGTGAACGGGGTATCCGTACCTTTGAAACCTCCACCCGCAACACCCTTGACCTGGCCATGGTACCGCTGGTCAAAGAGTTGACCCACCTGCCGGTGATGGTAGACCCCTCTCATGCCACCGGCAAGCGTAGCCTGGTCACCCCCATGTCCAAGGCTGCATTGGTGGCCGGCGCCCACGGGGTGCTGGTAGAGGTACACCCTGAACCGGAGAAGGCACTGTCCGATGGTCCACAATCCCTGACCTTTCCTGGGTTTGAGGCGTTGATGGCTGATTTGAAGCGTTTGCAGAACTACCTTGGTTCCTGTGCATAAAGCGCTTGAAAAAAAAGTCTGCCAGGTCTAGGATAAAACCGTAACCAATTGCTCTCTGCTCTGCCCGTTGTACCTGTAGCGCCCGGGCGGAATACTTGTTGAAACGGGGATCGTTCCCTGCCGTGGTGTGCTGCCCTCAATATGTGGGAACTGCCTGAAGCGGCATACTGAGACCCATCTGTGGAGGAACTCGCCAGAGGACCTTGTAAGGTCAACGTCAGAGCGGAGAGACGAAACAACGAGAGGGGATGCGGATTTCAAGCATCCCCTCTCCAGTTTCCGGGAGGATGTACCCTGGCCAGAGGGATGTCGTCAGATCAGTATGTAGAAAAGACGTTTCTGTACCTGCTGCTCATTTCAATTGTGCTGCACGTGGCAGTCTTTGTAACGTTGTATTTCTGGCCAAAAGAGCAACAGCAGCAGATTTCAGAGCCTACCTTTATTGATCTCCAGGATATGCCGGAGCTCAAGACACCCCCAACCCCGCAGCAGGACCAAAAGACGCGTCCATCAGACCAGCGTCGCCGTGTAGTTAAAGAAACCGCTCCCCGGCAATCAACGCCGGTAGCTCCTGCTTCCAAGGCAGCCCCAACACGTCAATCAGCCAAGGTTAAGCCTTCTGCTCCTCCGGGACGTCCTGGTCCGGCTGGCCCGCCTGCCAAGCCATCGGAAGCGGGCAGCTCGGTCAATGAGCTGCTGCGTCGCAAACCGCAACAACAGGCAGGTGCAGGTGGGGGAGGCGGTACGGGAACCAGACCACAACCCAACCTGGCCCCCAGTGCCAGTCGCATGGCCAAGCTGGAAGAGAACTATCGTCGACGTTTTGCCGATGATATTGATGATGGCTCTACCCGTATAGGCCTCAATACCGATGATATTCAGTTCGGTTCTTTCCTGAAACGGTTTGAAACTGCGGTGTACGGGGTTTGGCGCTACCCGCAGGAGGCAGCGCTTAAGGGGATTGAGGGAGTAACACCGGTAAAGATTACCTTTAACCGAAATGGTGAGATCAAGAAGGTTCAACTACTGGAAAGTTCCGGTAGCCGGGTGCTGGATGATGAGGTGTTTAGGACCTTACGTCTGCTTGGGCCGATGGGTAACTTTCCCAAAAGCTATGACAAGGATGAGTTTCACCTGATTGCATTCTTTCAGTATGGTAATGCCCGCAGCAGGTTGCGCTAGCTTTTGATTTAAGGACGCACAACCAGTCGTAGCGGGCGTTGGCGCTGTGCATCTGCCGGAAAGAGGTAGCTGCGTGTGCTGTCATCGCTTTCTTTATCTGTCTGTTCGTGCTGGTAGGAGAGGGCAAGGGCATCAACAATCATCTGTGCTATCTGGCCTGCTGTTTCATTCCCCCTGATGTTTACCAATGCCACCTGATGCTCCTCCAAAAGACGGCTGTAGGTATAGGCCTCGGCAACCTGAAGTCCGCAGGTTACCATAAGATCCAGTTGTCCATGGTTTACCGTGGCAACCGGTTTCAGGTCCAGCCCATTCAGCAACAGTTCTGTCGGAACCGTGCGGGCCAGTGCAACAGCCACCCGCTCAGCCAGTTGGCACGGATTGTCTCCCCGGTGCAGGGTCAGTTCTGACTGCTCAGGAACAGGTTGCAGCAATGGGGTAAGGGCGATTTCAGGCTGCTTGATTGCAGGTTTTGCATCTGCAGCCACTGGTTGTTTCTTTGGCGTTGCCTTGGCCTCACTCTTCTTTTTCCTGGGTGGGGCAGCTTTCTTGGGAACAGCAGGTTGAGAAGGTTTTTTTAGCTCTTTCAGATCCAGATCAAAACCGGGGGCAGCCCAGCTGATCTGTGCCAGAAGCAACAGCAGCGCAGAACTGAACAGTACTGGAGGTGAGAGAAATTTGGTGTATATGCTGTGCCTCATAGCTGATCCTTGGTCCTTCAATGGCTTCAGTTCAGGTTGTCGAGAAACGTGCGACTTTTCAGTGGATGGGTGCAATGGCTATGTATCTGCTGATCCAGCAGGCGGCCTGCTGCCTCCAGTTCTGCATCAGTAAACCTGATTTTTCCAAAACTGCCGGTTTTCATACAAGCAGAAAGCGGTTGCAGCAGTGCTGTATCCAGTACTGGACGATAGCCCAGAATATTCAGGACGTTTATTTCAAAGAATCGACGGTCTGCTGCTGACCCTGTTTGGGCTGCCAGATGGTCAAACAGGGTGGACAGTAACCTGAACAGTCTGGGCAGTGGATGCCCTTCCGGGGTCAACGCCTCAACCAGTTCGCAAGCATACAGTGCCAGAGCCAGAGATTCAAGCTGTTCGCGCAGCTCCGGGTAACAGCTACTCTGCTCGATCCGGTCAATTCTGCTTAAGCCATCTTCTTTCAGGGACAAGGTTACTTCAAGCCGGTTGGTCGGTTCCAGCTGTCCGCTAAACCGCTTGCGACTGGCCCGTGCAGACTTGGCAAAGCCGCGCAGGCGCCCATGTTCCAGGGTGAAGAGTGATACAATCCGGTCACTCTCGCCGTAGTTTAAGGTTGAAAGGATTATTGCCTGACACTGCTCTGATTTCATGGTTAATGCGCTTCACTCCAGTTTTTCCCCCACTGCATATCTACCTTGAGCGGAACTTTCAGTGCCACTGCCTGGGACATCTCCCGGTTCACCAGTTCTCGCATCTGTTCCAGTTCTGTCTCCAACACCTCAAAGACCAGTTCATCATGCACCTGCATGATCAGGCGGCTTGTAAGCCTTTCGGCACGGATGGAACGGTCCACCCCCAGCATGGCCTGCTTGATGATATCGGCTGCCGAACCCTGAATCGGGTAGTTAATGGCGTTGCGTTCCGCAAAGGAGCGCAGGTTACCGTTGCTGCTGGTGATATCTGTAATCGGCAGTTTACGCCCTAAAATAGTTGTGACATATCCTGTCTCTTTTGCGCTGGCGATGCAGGAATCAAGAAAGGCAATCGCCCCGCTGTGGCGCTCTTTATAGGCAGCAATAAATTTCTCGGCCACAGTGCGGGCAACCCCCAGCTGTTTGGCCAGAGAAAACGCCCCCTGACCGTAGATGATGCCAAAATTGATGGTCTTGGCCTGACGCCGCATCTCAGAGGTAACCATCTCCGGGAACAGGCCAAACACCTCACTGGCAGTACGGGTATGGATATCCTCATCGTGCTTAAAGGCATCACAGAAGACCGGATCTTGTGAGAGGTGGGCCAGTACCCGCAACTCGATCTGGGAATAGTCCGCTGCCAGAATACAGCTACCTGTCGGGGCGATAAACGCCTCGCGGATCCGGCGGCCTTCGTCAGTACGGATCGGGATGTTCTGCAGGTTCGGCTCTGAAGAAGAAAGGCGTCCAGTGGCAGTTACCGCCTGATTGTAGGAGGTGTGGACACGGCCATGGCTGTCGGTCAGCTTGGCCAAGGCATCGGTATAGGTGGACTTCAGTTTGGCCAACCCGCGGTAATCCAAAAGCCACCGGGCAATCTCATGTTCCTCTGCCAGGCCGGTCAGCACCTCATTGTCAGTGGAACGGCCGGTCTTGCCCTTGGTCTTCTTGCCTGCCTGCAGGCCCAGCCGCTCAAACAGCACCTCTTCCAGCTGCTTGGGTGAGTTAAGATTAAACGGCTCGCCCGCCAGTTCAATGATCCGTTTTTCCAGTTCCTGCATCCGCTGGCCAAAACCATGACCCAGATCAGCCAGATAGGCCAGGTCCAGCAGCACGCCATGCTGTTCCATCCGGGTCATTATCTCCATCAGCGGCATCTCCAGTTCAAACAACAGTTGATCCAGCCCCTGCTCTTTCAGCATTGGAAGCAGCTTTTCATGCAGCAGCCAGGTGGCATCGGCGTCCTCGGCTGCGTAACGGGTGGCCTTTTCAATTTCCACCTCACTGAAGAGAATCCGACCTTTGCCGGTGCCGGTCACCTCATCGTAGGAGACCATCTTGTGATTCAGATGCTCCTGTGCCAGGGCGTCCAGGCCGTGTCCGCCACGGGAGGGGTTCAGCAGGTAGGAACAGAGCATTGTGTCGCACCAACTGCCCTGAACCTCCAGTCCGGCGGTCGCCAGTATCTGCAGGTCAAATTTCAGGTTCTGGCCCACCTTGCGGATAACTGGGTTGCCAAAGGCAGGGCGCAGGCGATCCAGTACGGTTTGCCGTGGCAACTGATCCGGCATTCCCAGATAGCGGTGCCCCACCGGAATATAGAACGCCTCATGAGCCTGCAGCGAGATGGAAATCCCTACCAGTTCGGCTGTGCGTGGATCAAGGCCGGTGGTCTCAGTATCAAAGGCAAAGGCAGGGGCAGCTTCAAGACGTTGTGCCAGCTGTTCCAGATTTTCACTTGTCAGGATGCAATGGTACTGGTCAGTCTGCAGGGTGGCCTGGGCGGTCATCTCCTTGATCAGGCTGTGAAAGCCGTACAGCTTGAACAGCTCATTCAGCCGCTCGGTATCCGGCTCCTGGGCCAGCAGCTGATCCGGGTGCAGCTCATAGGGCAGATCCCTGATAATGGTGGCAAGTCGGCGGGAAAGCCGGGCCTGTTCGCTGAACTCCCGCAGCTTCTCGCCAACCTTGCCCGGCACCTCGCCAGCCCGTTCCAGCAGACTGTCCATGGAGCCAAACTGCTGGACCAGCTTGATGGCGGTCTTTTCGCCAATCCCCGGCACACCGGGGATATTGTCGGAACTGTCACCAGCCAGCCCTAAAATGTCGATCACCCCTTTCGGTCCCACCCCAAAGCGCTCATGCACCTGGGGGATGCCGGAGGTCACGTTCTTCATGGTGTCCAGCAGGGTGGTCTGCTCAGTTACAATCTGCATCAGATCCTTGTCGCCGGTCACCACCACTACCTTGCCGCCAGATGCCTCCCAACGGGCAGCCAGGGTGCCGATCAGGTCGTCGGCCTCGTACCCTTGCAACTCAACTACCGGGATATTGAAGGCCCGCACCAGATCGCGGATCGGTCCCATCTGCTGGCGCAGGTCATCGGGCATCTCGGCCCGGTTGGCCTTGTAGGCCGGGTACAACTCAGTGCGGAAGGTGACCCGCCCCACATCAAACACCATCGCAACGTGGTGCGGCTGGTAATCTTTCAGCAGCTTCAGCAGCATCTGGGTAAAGCCGTAGATGGCGTTGGTGGGAACACCGCTGGGGGACGACAGCCGTTTGATGGCAAAGTAGGCCCGGTACAGGTAGGAGGAACCGTCGATCAGATAAAGGGTGTTATTCATATGATACGTTCCTGTAAAATGCGTGCTGTCAAAAACCGCTAAAAAGGAAGTCAAGGGCAGCAATGATCTCCTGACGATGCTCCTTGAGGGAACCGACCCTGTCGCCCAGACTGCTGATGGCAACACCGGCAAGTTCTGCGGTTGACAGTACCACGCTTTCTTGCTGGATGGAAAAGCCGGGGTTTAAGTGCGTTGCCGCCTTGCCAAAAGCTGCTGCTGTATAGAGCGGCACAACCACCCGTGTTACCAGATTGCTCAAAAAATCTGCCTGTACATCCAGCAAAAACGGGATTAACCGGCTGGTTTCAGGATTGGGGTTAGTGTAGAGATCAAATTGTGCCATCAGAACTGCCTCACGCCATCACTGAATACACCGCTTGTCTCAACGCGCCGGTTATAGGCCTCAACCGCTTCCTGATTTTCCTGCAGCCATTGCTGCTGTTTCTGCTCACGCAACAGCTCGGCCAATCGCATTTCCAGCGCCTGTGAAAGGTTAATCTGGTGCTCTTTTGCCTGCTGGAGCAGATCACGGTTAATACTGACGTTGGTGGGTTTTTTAGGGGCGCTGGTGTCATAAAAGGCGGTCTGCATATCACACTCCTTATACGCATGTTGTTTGCGCATGCAGAGTAGCTTTTTTGGTCAAGCGCTGCAAGCTGTTTTGGGTGTGCTGATGTTGAACGGCTATGAGGCGCACCAGCGGCGCGGGGATTTTTCCGCGCAGACTGCGTGCCGCCGAGTGTTGGACATTTCCTCAGAATCTTCGGTTACTTACGAATTAAAAGTCAGGTTTGGATTATTTCTTGATTCTTATTTGAATGTCTGGTAGATATTAACCATAAGGATTGGGCTTTTCCCGGTCGACAGATGGGCTTTGGACTTGTTCCGAGGCCCTTTTGCTTTTCAAGGGAATTTCTTTATCTGTAGTGACTTGCTCTTGATGATATCGAATGCTCGGTTTGTTTGTTCCGGCCTCAAGCAGTTAATGGCAATCGGACGGGCGACTAGATCGGCCAGTTGCAGTCCGCTAGAATTACTCCGTTTATCCACGAAAATCAGTTCAAATCGTATTTTTGAAAAGTCCGCCGATTTATAACCCCACCGCGCCCTATTGTCGCATATCCTTCTAAATTCCAGTTCAAGTTCCCTGTCTTCCTTAGCCCCTCTGCTTTCCACAAGAATATGTGTCGTTTTTCCCGTCTGTCCCAGCTGAATCAACTTTGCAAGCATCCGTTCCATGCAGAACAGCATTGATAGCTCATACGGGTTGAACGGTTCCGCATAGCGGGTGCGGAGTTGATCTTTGTCGATAACCGCCGCAATTATGTCAAATGGTGCTTCTTCGATAATCACGTTGAGGCGTTGATAAAATTTCTCGCGCATCTCCCGGTTTGTGCGCAAGATCCCGAACGGGCCTTTTTCTTTGCGGATGTCGTGTTCATGCAGGACCGTCTGGTCGTGCCCCCAGAAGTCCAATTTGAGTTGCTGGATTGCCGGGACGATTCGGTTCAAATAATCGTTCTTTGCCACCATGCAGAAAACAAGGGCAAACACGGGAAACTGTGGATCAATTGTGGAAAGCCCGTGGTCGCCGCTTTCGTCGGCAAATATGAGGTAGTCGCTAAAGGTCATAGTTGCCCAAAGATATAACGCTTGAAATTCAAATACAATGCAAAACAAGCAACTTTCTTACCTTATTTTGAGAATCTAATGCTAGGCCTTCCTTGTTGATCTACACAATCAGACGTTATTTGGGCGCACCATCCTTGTGATTCTGCCCAAGCTGTCAACGTGCTGATGTTTAGTGTGTTTTTTAGGTGGTCTTGGTTAGTGAGACAGCCTGATAGATCTGTATGGTGCTTGTCTGTTCAGTCATTATTCATCTCTTTCGGAGTCCAAACGTCACAGCCGCATTACTTCAAAATTACCCCGGCCTCGCCTTGGGCAACAACCTGCACAGACAAACGATCCTGCAGCACAGCCGCCTCGCCAAGGGAGAGTGTCTTCACTGTGCCGCTTAGCCTGACCCGTTCGGCAAGTTGCATTGAAGACAGGGTTGTGGATGCCTTGACGCGGGCCTTTTCCAACTGTTCTACTATGGCACTGTCCAGCTTCTCTTTAATGGTGCTGCGGATCGTGCTGCTAAAGAGCCAACTGCCGGCGCTGATCAGCCATCCGGCATTTTTGGTATCAAAATCCACCTCTTCAAAGGTCAGGCTGTTGGCCTGCGGGTTGTAGACCGGCTTGGCCAGCACGGTCAGTTCACCATCAAAATCGCCGGTACTGGTCAGGTTCACCATCAAACGGCCTTCTGCAGCTTTCATGCTGAACTTTTTCACCGTGATCTTCTTGTCTTCGCCAAAGGTCTTGTCCAGCAAGACCGGGTTCAGGGCTGTCACCAGATCATCAAAGAAGATATCGGTGGCAAGCTGGATATGAAGCTGTTTGTCAAAGGTCGATACCTGCTGTACCGGCGGCAGGGGCCGTGCCGGAGTTGCAGCCGGCTTGGGACCCACCGTTACTGCTGCGCCGGTGATAACACCAATCGACAGGCTGATCTGATTGTTCGTGGCCAGCAGCGGACCCATGACAATCTTTTCCGGTGTCAGTTTCAGCCAGGCGCTGAACTCCTTGTTGACCAGGGTCGGGTCAAAGGCATGCTGCCACAGGGGGGTAATCTTGGCTCGCAACTGGACCGCATCGTTCACCTTGTTGTCTATGATCGGTGCCAGCAGCCGCTGTACCGGCTGGGTAATGCCTTCAACCATACTTTTCGGCTTCAGGGAGAGCGGCCCCAGCTTAAGGGTGTCGGCCAGATTGTCCGACAGGCCGGTATAGTACAGCTCAGTTTTCAGCCGCCAATCCGGGGTAACGTTTACCCTGGCCTTAAAGCGCAGCCCGGCCCGCAGTGGATAGCTTTCATAAAAGCCATAGCTGAAGGTCAGCTGTACCGGCAGGGTCAGGTAAATGAAATTGTCATTGGCCGTTATGGTTGCGGGGCCGGTACGCAGCACTTTCACCGCCGTGCCCAGCCCGCCTTGCCCCTTGTACAGCTCCTGGGGCAGTGATTGGTTGACGATGGCGGAGAGATCAGCCGCCGAGGCCTCAATACTCAGGTTGATTGAAGAGGCCGGTACGGCTGCAGAGGCGGAAGCGGCACAGAATAGCAGAGATATAATGACTATGATGTAACGATACAAAAGCGAGCTCCTCCATATGGATAGATGAATTAGTCTTCCTCTTCCCGTGTAAACAGCAAAAAGGCCATGGCCGGGCGCTTGCTGCTTTCCCGCATGGCAAACTGCATGCCGTCAAAACTCCATCCTTCAGCGACCTTCTCGTTTAACGCCTCTTCAATGGTCTCTTCCGTGACATTGGACAGCTCAACTACCTTGTACTGCAGCATGACCCACCTCCATGTGCGGCATAGTACCTGATCATACAGGTTGGTTACAATCGGGAAAGCAGCCTTGACAATCGCAAAATCAGTTGTATCTAAAACTATACGGGAATACGAATGGTTAGCCCGTAAAGGAGCGCCTATGCGTGGTAATCGCTGCGAACATGCCCTGCTGGCCGATGATCCCCGTTTGAAGCTGGTGGAGCGGGCTATGAAGCGGTTGCAGTACCAGCCTGATGCCCTGATTGAGGTGCTGCATACGGCCCAGGAGGCGTTCGGCTATTTAAGCCGCGAGTTGCTGGGGCATGTGGCGGCCCAGTTGAAACTGCCGGAGAGCCAGGTCTTCGGCGTGGCCACCTTCTACCATGCATTTACGCTGCGCCCCAAGGGGGAGCATTCCTGTATCGTTTGCACCGGCACGGCCTGCTATGTCAAAGGGGCGGGCGAGATACTGAATAAGCTGGAGCAGGCGGCAGGGATCAAGGCCGGTCAGACCACGGCTGATGGCCGGCTGTCGCTGGGCACGGCCCGTTGTCTGGGCAACTGTTCCCTGGCGCCGATGATGACACTGGATGATACGGTGCATGGCCCGGAGAGCCCGGATGGTGCGGTTGATACGTTGAACAGGCTGCTGGAGGTACCCCATGAACAGGGTTGAACTGGCTGAACTGGCCGAGTCGGTTACTGCCCAACAGCAGTCCTGCCGTCTGCGGCTGCTGGTCTGTTGCGGCACCCCCTGTGTAGCGGCCGGCGCTGAGGCGGTGGTGGCTGCACTAAAGGAGCGGCTTGCCAGTCTGGGTAATCCGGCTGATCTGGAGCTGGTGGGAACCGGCTGCCAGGGCCCTTGCAGCCGTGGCCCGTTGTTGACCCTGTTGCGCCCCGGCCAGCCAGAGCAGGTCTGGCAGAAGACCACCCCGGAGCTGGCAGTTTCAATCCTTGAAGCAGAGCTGCAGCAGACACCCGTACCGGATAGAGGTCTGTTGCCTGCAGACTGGCCGTTTTTCAGGTGCCAGACCAGGCTGGTGCTGGCCAACAGCGGCAGGATCGACCCTGAAAACCTTGAGCAGTACATTGCCCAGGGGGGCTATGACGGTCTGGCCCAGGTGCTGCATGAGATGACCCCGGATCAGGCCTGCGACAGCGTGGTGCAGAGCGGTCTGCGGGGCAGGGGCGGCGGCGGCTACCCCACGGGACTTAAGTGGCAGTTGGTGCGCAAGGGCAGCGGCAGCCGCAAGTTTATCGTGGCCAATGGCGATGAAGGCGACCCCGGTGCCTACATGGATCGCTCGCTGATGGAGTCAGATCCGCACCGGATTCTGGAGGGGATGGCCATTGCCGGCTATGCCATTGGTGCCGAGCAGGGTTATCTCTATGTGCGGGGGGAGTATCCGGTGGCTGCCCAGCGGCTGCGCAAGGCGATCCGGGATGCGGAGCGGGCCGGGCTGCTGGGCAGCCGGGTGCTGGATTCCAGCTTTAGCTTCAGGATCGATATCCGGATCGGTGCCGGCGCCTTTGTCTGCGGCGAAGAGACCGCGCTGCTGGCCTCCATCATGGGCAGGCGCGGCCAACCCCGTATCCGTCCCCCCTATCCGGCCGAGGCAGGGCTGTGGGGCTGTCCCACCCTGATCAACAATGTGGAAACCTTTGGCAATATCCCCTCTATCTTCAGCATCGGTCCCCAGGCCTTTCATGCTATCGGCAATGGCAAGAGCCGGGGTACCAAGGTCTTTGCCCTGTGCGGCGAGGTGGTCAACAACGGCCTGATTGAGGTGCCGATGGGGATCTCGCTGCGGGAGATTGTGTTTGAGATCGGTGGAGGTCTTGCAAACGGTGCCGCCTTCAAGGCAGCCCAGACCGGCGGCCCCAGTGGTGGTTGTATCCCGGCTGAAAAACTGGATACGCCGGTGGATTACGAGAACCTGCAGGCGCTGGGTTCGATCATGGGGTCCGGCGGTCTGATTGTGATGGGGGAGCAGAGCTGTATGGTGGATGTGGCCCGTTTCTTCATGGAATTCTGTCTGGATGAGAGCTGCGGCAAGTGCGTACCCTGCCGCACCGGCACGGTGGAGATCTACCGTCTGCTCTCACGAATCTGCAACGGCAGCGCTTCCGGACGGGATCTGCAGATCCTGGAGCAGCTCTGCCAGATGGTGAAAGATACCTCGCTCTGCGGGTTGGGGGCGGCGGCACCTAACCCGGTGCTATCCACCCTGCGCTGGTTCAGGGCCGAATATGAGGCCCATGTGAGCGAGCGACGCTGTCCGGCCGGGGTCTGCAGCATGGATGAACTGCCGTTGCACCTGCTGGGTGAACAGTTGCTGCAGCGGATCAGCGCACTGCGCTGTGACGGGGAGGGATACTGATGCCGGCCATAACCCTGACCATCAACAATGATCTGATCTCTGCCCGAAAGGAACAGACCCTGCTTGAAGTGGCCCGTGAGCACGGGATTGAGATTCCCACCCTCTGCCACCTGGACGGCCTTGAGGCGATGGGGGGCTGCCGCCTCTGTCTGGTGGAGCTGCAGGGTAGTCCTCGTCCGGTCCCTTCATGCGTTACCAAAGCGGCTGAAGGGATGGTGGTGACCACCCATAGCGACAAGCTTGTGGAGTACCGCAAGATGCTGGTGGAGCTGCTGCTGGCGGAGCGAACCCACACCTGTTCGGTCTGCGTACAGAACAACAACTGCGAACTGCAGACCCTGGCTGCCAAACTGGGGATTGACCATGTCCGTTTTGATTACCTGCACCAGCAGTTGCCGATGGATGCCAGCCGAGAGCGGTTTGCCCTGGACCACAACCGTTGCGTGCTCTGTTTGCGCTGCGTGCGGGTCTGCGATGCCGTGGAAGGCGCCCATACCTGGGATGTTCGGGGCAGGGGATCAACCAGCCGGATTGTGGCTGACCTGGATCGTCCCTGGGGAACCAGTACCAGTTGTACTGACTGCGGCAAATGTGTCCAGCTCTGCCCCACCGGTGCCCTGTTCAAGAAAGGGGCTACCGTTGGCGAGATGCGCAAGGAACGCAGCTTCTTAAACCGGATTCTGGAGCGGCGGCGGCTGGCAGCCCAAGGGGGTACGCCATGAGCCGACTGCGTCTGGCAACAGCCTGGCTGGGGGGCTGCTCAGGCTGCCATATGAGCTTTCTTGATCTGGGGGAACAGTTGATTGAGATCTCTGATGCAATCGAACTGGTCTATGGTCCGCTGGTGGATGCCAAGCAGTTCCCTGAAGAGGTGGATCTGGCACTGATCGAAGGTGCTGTGGCCAATTTTGAGAACCTTGAGCTGCTGCAGCAGATTCGTAAACGATCAAAACTGCTGATCAGTTTTGGTGACTGCGCCATTACCGGCAATGTAACCAGTTTACGCAACTTCTTTAGTGTGGATGACCTGTTGACCGCGGTCTACCATGCCGGTCCCGGCAGCGCACCCCGCAGTGATGAAGCGGATCAGGTGCTGCCGGAACTGCTGCCACGGGTGCTGCCGCTGCATCAGGTGGTGGAGGTGGATGCCTACATCCCCGGCTGCCCTCCTGACCCGGAGCGGATACTGGCGGTGATCAGTGCGGTGTTGAACGGCGAGCCGATACAGTTGGGCGAAGAGCAACGGACGTTTGGATAGTTTTTATAGCACGCGGATGACGCGGATTTGACGGATTTGCGCGGATATAGACAAAGAAAAAATGAAGGTTCTAAAATCTGAAAAATTTTAAGGGTAAAGACAAAGCCTAAAAAACGATTATGTTTATAACAATCTTAAATTACTTTGGTTTATAGGGCGTTGGTACTTGTCTTCCGGTTTTGATCAGCGAATATCCGCTCAATCCGCGTCATCTGCGGGCCATCGTTGTTAATGTTTGGAGAATGTATGTCAAAGACCATTACCATAGCTCCGGTTACCCGGATCGAAGGCCACGCCAAGATCACCATCCAGCTGAATGATGCCGGTGAGGTGGCCGATGCCCGTTTCCATGTTACTGAATTTCGTGGCTTTGAAAAGTTTTGTCTGGGGCGCAGCTACCGCGAGATGCCCTCCATTACCGAGCGGATCTGCGGCATCTGCCCGGTCAGCCATGCCCTGGCCTCGGCCAAGGCCGGTGATATGCTCAAAGGGGTTAAAATACCTCCCACGGCAGAAAAACTGCGGCGGCTGATGCATTACGCTCAGTTGGTTCAGAGCCACGCCTTGAGTTTTTTTCTGCTCTCAGGACCGGACCTGCTGTTGGGGATGGAGAGCGATCCGGCCAAGCGCAATCTGATCGGCCTGATCGAGGCACAACCTGAGCTGGCAAGGGAAGGGATCAGACTGCGTCAGTTTGGTCAGGAGATTATCCGTCTGCTGGGAGACCGGGCCGTACATCCGGCCTGGGCGGTATCAGGCGGGGTGCGGGAGCCGCTGACAGCAGATAAGCGGGACTGGATTGCAACCCGGCTGCCTGAGGCATTGGCAACCGCAAAAAAAGCCCTGGCCCTTGGCTATGATGCCCTGCAGCGTTTGAGCGAAGAAGCTGACTGTTACGGCAGCTTCCCCAGTCTGTTTCTGGGGTTGGTCTCACCAGAGGGCGGGCTGGAACAGTACGATGGCAAACTGCGGTTGATTGATGCCGATGGCAAAAATCTTGAGGGTGATTGTGATCCATCCCGTTATGCCGAGCTGATCGGTGAGGCAGAGCAGAGCTGGAGCTACCTGAAATTCCCCTACTACAAACCCCGTGGTCATGAAGGTGATGCCGGCATGTATCGGGTTGGTCCGCTGGCCCGCCTGAATGTGGCTGATTATGCCGGAACTCCCCTGGCAGAACAGGAGCTGGCCCGTTTCCGCCAGTTCAGGGAAGGGGGCGGTCCGGTGCTGGGCAGCTTCTACTACCACCAGGCCCGTTTGATTGAACTGCTCTACTGTCTGGAACGGATCGGCGAACTGCTGGATGATCCGCACCTGCTGGACAGCCATGTGCGCAGCCATGCCCGCACCAACAACCGGATCGGGATCGGTGTGGTGGAAGCGCCTCGGGGGGTGCTGTTCCATGAATACCATCTGGATGATGACGGGCTGCTCTCCTACGTCAACCTGATCATCGCCACCGGCCAGAACAATCTGGCCATGAACCGCACCGTGCTGCAGATTGCCAGGAAGTATCTCTCCGGCAGCAGGCTGGATGAAGGACTCTTAAACCGGGTGGAGCATGGTATCCGTTGCTATGATCCCTGTCTTTCCTGTTCTACCCATGCCGTGGGCAAGATGCCGATGCAACTTGAGCTGTACAGTCCAAATGGCCGACTCATCCAGCGTCTGGAACGTTCTTAACACCCCCTTGACAGATGAAAAACAGTGCTTATCTTTTGGTCATAAGGACGTACCAGAACCAATGTTTAAAAGGAGGAATGTGTCATGGCAATTGTAAAGTACAACCCGCTACGCGAGCTGCGCAGTATGCAGGACCAGATGGATCGGCTACTGAATCTGTCATGGGGCAACAACGACTACACCGGTGAGGATATCAAAGAGGGGATCTGGCAACCTGCCGTGGATATCTTTGAGACCCAGGATTCCATTGTGATCAAGGCTGAGCTCCCTGATGTGGACCAGAAGGATATTGATGTGCGGATCGAAGATAGCCTCTTGACCATCAAGGGTGAGCGCAAGCATGAGAGCGAAGTCAAGAAGGAGAACTATCACCGGATTGAGCGCTACTTTGGCTCATTCCAGCGCAGCTTCAAGCTGCCTGCCACGGTGGATCAGGAGAAGGTGGCAGCTAGCTGTGATAAAGGGGTGCTGACCGTGACCCTGCCCAAGAAGGAAGAGGTTAAACCGAAGCAGATCAATGTTGAAGTGAAGTAGGCTTCAGAATAAAGGTTTGCAGACAAAAGGCCGGGAATTTTCCCGGCCTTTTGTGTCGTGCCTATGTTTATTGACCAGCAACATAAGCAGGCGTATGCTTGTACATACACTGGAGGTGCGTACTATGCGTGCAACATTAAGCATACCTGATGAGCTTGTTAGTGAAGTGCAGCAACTAACCGGACAAAAATCAAAGACCGGCGCAATTATTCATGTAATGGAGGAATATGTGCGACGTAAAAAGGTTGATGCCCTGCTTGCGTTACGTGGCAAGGTGACGGTTGAGTATGACTGGCAGGCGGAAGAAGAACGGGAGTTGAAAGCTGCTGAAGAGCGGGAAGCGTACCATGCCGGTTAAGCTGCTGCCTGACACCTGTGTCTGGATTGATTTTCTGAAAAACAGGAACACCACGCTTACGCTTCAGCTTGAGCAGGCATTACTACAGGGGGAAGTCTATACCTGCGGAGTGGTGCTGTATGAGCTGTTGCAGGGGGTGCGGAATCCTGGTGAAGCTGCACAAATGAAGGCTGCGTTTGATGCGTTGGTGATGCTTGAGATGACGGCACAAACTTGGGTCAGTGCTGCGAACCTCTCGTCAGAGTTAAGAAAAAAGGGCATTACCCTGCCGATGTCAGACATCATCATTGCTGCAGTTGCTATTGAACATGGTCTGACAGTTATGACCGTTGATGATCACTTTCAGCAGATCCCCGGCCTATTACTCTTTAAGTAACTGAATAGAATGGCTAGATAATGGTTTTTTCGGTATAGTGATAGCATTACAAATTTTATGCAGGTGACCCACATATGAAAACATCAGCCGCACAAACCCTTGACCTCTCCACGCTTCCCGATGCCGCTCGTCGGGAAGTAGCTGATTTTTACCAGTTCGTTCTGCAACGGTACGGACGGGTACAGAAAAAACAAGCAGTGGCAAATAACAAGCTGCCCGCTGAATTTTATAAGCCCATTGCAGTGAGTCAGTATCAAACTGTTTCACGGGATGAAATCTACCGTGAAATCTAACATTTTCATTGATTCCAACATCTGGATTTATGCCTTCCTTGATTCCGAGAAGGATCATGCCAAGCAGCAGCGGGTGGTATCCCTGCTGGAAGGCATACCGGCTGATAGCGCAGTCATTGCCTCAATCCAGGTAGTGAATGAATTCCACTGGATACTGTCCCGTAAGTACGGCATTGATGAAGCGACCATCAAGACCAAGGTAACAAAGGGGATCGCGGCGATTGCCAGCATTGCTCCACTTGACTTCAAAGTGTATCAGGGGGCCTTCCGCATTCGCAGCAACTACAACGTCTCTTTCTGGGATAGCCTGATTGTCTCTTCTGCGATGGAAAACAAATGTTCAGTGCTGTATTCCGAAGATATGCAGCACGGTCTTTTCATTGACAACAGGTTGAAGGTGCTTAATCCGCTGGCATAACTTTGATGAATACCCTGAATGCCAGATGCTGCCCTGTAGGCGTGCCCTTCATGACGTTTTCAACAACCAGCGAAACAAAAAACAGATACTATGCTACCACTGAACGTGATCTGCCCCCTTGACTCGTCGCGGTGGCTAACAGAAAAGGCCGAGGGAAATCCCCGGCCTTTTCTGTGTCTCAATGGGTGTTGTTCAAAAATCAGGCAGACTTTTTGCTTTCTTCTGGTTTGACCGCCTCTTTAGCAGGTTCAGCAGCAGCAAGCTCTGGATCTGCTGCCTGCTTATTTTTGATAAGCTGCTCAACTTCTTCTTTGCGAGCCTCTTCCTGCACATTGCGTTGGAAGTCTTCAGAGGCCTTTTTGAACTCGGCCAGTCCTTTGCCAAGGGATTTGGCCAGATCAGGCAATTTATTGGGGCCGATCACGATTAACGCGATCACCATGATGACAATCAATTCCGGCATGCCTATTCCAAACATGGCTGTTTCTCCTTGGTACTATGTAAGTTTGAATGATCACATTTAAGCGTTAATTGCATCAGCAAGGCAACAAAAAAATGCGTTGCTTGTTCTTAGGCAGCAATATGCTATTGTGCATAAAAAGTAATCATGTGTGTATAAAAAATAGTCAGGAGCCCTGTCTGTGTCGCTGCTTCGTCCTCTTCAAATTGCCGGTTTGTCTCTTTCGCATAATCTGCTGCTTGCCCCTCTGGCCGGTATTACCAATCATATTTTCAGGCTGATCTGCAGACAACAGGGAGCTGCTCTTGCCTTTACGGAAATGGTCAGTGTTAACGGCATGGTTCGTGAAGGTGAAAAAACGTTGTCTCTGCTGGCAAGTTCACCTGAAGATCGTCCATTGGGTGCGCAGCTGTTTGGCAATGATCCTGAACTTCTGGCCCAAGCCGCAGGTATGATTGATGATAGCGCCGATCTTCTTGATATCAATATGGGCTGTCCGGTACGCAAGGTGGTGGGGACTGGTGCCGGATCTGCCCTGCTGCAGGATACGGCGCGAATAGCAAAAATCATCAGAGCGGTACGCACGGCAACAAAGCTGCCGTTAACGATCAAGATCCGTAGTGGCTGGCAGTGTGGTGATGATACCTGGCAAGAGGTGGGACGGATTGCCGAGGCGGAAGGGTGTGATGCGATTACCCTGCATCCCCGCAGCCGGGCCCAGATGTTTGACGGGCGAGCCAACTGGCAGCATATTGCACAGTTAAAGCAGCTGGTGAAGATACCGGTGATCGGCAGTGGTGATCTGTTTACCCCGCAGGATTGCCAGCGGATGCTGGCTGAGACCGGATGCGACGGGCTGATGGTGGCGCGGGGGGCGCTGGGCAACCCCTGGATTTTCCATCAGACTCGTGAGCTGCTGGAGGGAAGGCCAATAACAGCGGTGAGTCGTGTTGACCGGATGGCAATGGCTGAACAACACCTTGCCCTGTACTGTGACTATGCCGGTGCATCAGTTGCGGTGCGGGAGATGAAGAAACATCTGGGCTGGTATATTCATGGTGTACCGGGTGCAGCAGCCCTGCGCAGGACCGTCAATACAGCCCAGAATACCGATCAGCTGCTGGCACTCATCAGACAGATCAGGGAAACAGGAGTCTAACAATACGGTGCATACTGACCTGAGTGGATACGCCCTTACGGTGCTTGATAGTGTAGGGGACGGGGTGATTGTGATCAATCGGGAAGGGCTGGTGACGCTGATGAACCCGGCTGCCGAGGAGATGACAGGACGTTCCAGGCGTCAAGTAATGCGGAGCAATTTTAAAGATTCGTTCAGCGCCGAGCCGATCCTGGTTGATATGGTTGAACGAACGGCCATGAGCGGTATCTCTCTGTCGGATCAGGATAATGTGGTCTTAAGCCCTTCAGGTCGGGTGATTCCGGCCAATGCCACCACGTTTCCCCTGATGAGGTCAGATGGAGAAACAATCGGCGTTGTGTTAACCCTGCGTGACCTGACTTCAATCCGTGAGCTGGAGGCAGCTGTCAGGCAGGCCGACCGCCTTGCCACCCTGGGCACCCTGGCCGCCGGTCTGGCCCATGAGGTCAAGAACCCGCTGGGTGGCATCAAAGGGGCTGCCCAACTGCTGGAACGTGAGCTTGATGAAGACAGCGACCTGCAGGAATATCCCCGCGTGATGATAAAAGAGGCAGAGCGGATCGACCGGATTATCCGCCAGCTGCTGGATCTGGCCTCGCCCCGTGGACCACGTTATACCCCGGTTAACCTGCATATGGTGCTGGGTGATATCATTCTGCTGCAGCGCGAGGCTGCCGGCGAACGTGATGTTACCATTTCAACCGGATTTGATCCCAGTATCCCGCCGATTATGGCTGATGAGGCCCAACTGACCCAGGTCTTTCTGAATCTGATCCGCAATGCCATTGAGGCGATGTCAGAGGGCGGCCGGGTCACCGTATCCAGCCGGGTGCTGGCTGAATATCATCTGGCCCGTAATGAAAACCGATCACGCATGGTGGCAGTGGAGGTGGCCGATACCGGCCCCGGTATATCGGAAGAAAATCTTGTCAAGGTGGGCACGCCGTTTTTCAGTACCAAGGACAACGGTACCGGGCTTGGTTTGGCCATCTGCCAGAAAATAGTAGCGGAACATCGCGGTATGCTGAAGATAGACTCAAAACCGGGAAAGGGGACCAGGATTAGCGTGTTACTGCCGCTGATCCAGTCACCTGTGAAAGGATAGACAGCATGGGACTGCATCGGATACTGGTGGCTGATGACGAAGAGAGCATGCGCTGGGTGCTTTCCAAGGCGTTACGCAAAAAAGGGTACTCGGTTGATCTGGCAGCAGATGGTGGTCAGGCCCTGCGTCAGGTGCGGGAACAGTCCTATGATCTAGTGATTGTGGATATCAAGATGCCGGGTATGTCCGGTCTTGAGTTTCTGGACAAGGCCCGCGAGCTGCGGCCGGACCTGCTGGTGGTGGTCATGACCGCCGAGGCCAGCATGAAGAATGCGGTTGAGGCGATGAAACGCGGTGCCTATGATTACATCACCAAGCCGTTTGATCTTGAGGTGATCGACGCGATTATTGAAAAGGTCAGCCGGGCGCGGGATGTCAGCAATCAGGTTACGCTGCTCAAGCAGGAGTTGAAAGACCGCTATCAGGTTGAAAAAAACATCATCGGCAACTCTGCTGCCATGCGGGAGGTCTACAAGACCATCGGCAAGGTGGCGGGCAGCGATATTACCGTGCTGATTCAGGGGGAATCCGGTACTGGCAAAGAGCTGATTGCCCGGGCGATCCACTTTAACTCCACCCGTTTAGGTAAGCCGTTTGTGGCGATCAACTGTGCTGCCATCCCCAAAGACCTGCTGGAGAGTGAGCTGTTCGGCAGTGAACGGGGCGCCTTTACCGGCGCCACCGAACGCAAGACCGGCAAATTTGAACAGGCTAACCACGGCACCATCTTTTTGGATGAGATCGGTGATATGCCGCTGGATCTGCAAGCCAAGATCCTGCGGGTACTGCAGGAACAGGAGATCACCCGCATCGGTGGCTCCCAGAACCTGAGCGTTGATGTACGGGTGGTGGCAGCCACCAACCAGGAGTTGCAGGAGCGGGTGCGCAATCGTGAGTTCCGCGAAGACCTCTACTACCGCCTGAATGTGGTGCCGATCAACCTTGCGCCGCTACGTGAGCGCAGTGAGGATATTCCTGCCCTGGTGGAATATTTTCTTGAGCGTGCCTGTGCAGAGCTTGAGATACCGGTCAAACAGTGCGCCCCTGAAGCGATGGAGCTGCTGTGCAACTATTCGTGGCCCGGTAACGTGCGTGAACTGGAAAATACCATCAAGCGCGGCGTTATTCTCTCCAGTGATCCTTATCTGACTACAGCCGATTTCGCCAGTCTGACCAACCGCCAGGAGACCATCCATGCTATTCCGCAGGAACAGTCACTGGAATCGCTGGTTGAAGGCAAACTACGCAGCTCCATGAACGGCATTGAAAAGCTGGATAAAGGGGATATCTACGACCGGGTGCTGGAACAGGTGGAACGGCCTTTAATCCGCTTTGTACTTGAAAAAACACGGGGTAATCAGGTCCGTGCGGCTGATGTGCTGGGGATTAACCGAAATACGCTACGTAAGAAGATCAGTGAGTTGGGGATATCGATCAAGAAAGACTAATTCCAACTCCACGAATTGGAATCAGAATGTATTGCTAAGGGCGCCGGAAACGGCGTCCTTTTTTGTTGATTTTTTTGGGCCGGTTTTGTGGTATACACAGAGAAGTTAGAACAAAATTGATGGGAGGTGTACTCATGGCGCAGACTGTACAGTTGGAACAACTTCCCGAGGCAGCCCGCCACGAACTTTTGGATTTTTATGAGTTTCTTATGCGAAAATATGTGGCGTCAGACGGTGGGGCAGCAAAAAAGGTAGCTAGAAAAGCGGTTTTGGAAAAAACGGATAAAAGCCCCTCACTGGCCCTCCAGGCATTGTCAGGCATTTGGAAAGACCGTTCTGTTTCACTTGAGAGTCTGAGGCAGTCGGCATGGCAACGTCAGCCATGATACTGGCGGACACCAATATACTGATAGAACTTTTCAAGGGGAACCAGGCAGTGCTTGCCGATTTGCAGCATATCGGCCCGAATAACATTGCAATCAGTGCCGTTACCGTGATGGAATTGTACTGCGGTGCTCTTAATAAATTGGAACTACAGCGTATTCGTAAACATCTGCGTGCATTTCATCTCTGCCCGATTAAGCCCGAAATATCTGACCAAGCGACGATGTTGATCGAACGGTACGCTAAAAGTCACGGCTTGCTGATACCAGATGCCTTGATCGCAGCAACTGCCCTGTTTCATGGCTATCAGCTGCTGACGCTGAACCTGAAAGACTTTAAGTATATTGATGGGTTACTGCTTCATTCGTGAAGATGTAGAAAGACTGACCTCAAAGGGCACCGGAAACGGTGCCCTTTCATATTTAGTGCGTGATATACAAGTGAAAACAATTTTTGTTTCAGGGGTGTCCAAGCATACCGGCGGCATTGTAAATCCCTCCAGCCCTGGCACCTATGCACTACAGATAGCCACAAGCAGTGATCCATTAACAGTGGTAACTACACAATTCTGCAGGGCTCATTAATTATCGGGGTTGGTGGTAGCTTGGTTGTTGAGGGATTGGTCATCCGGTGACGCTGTGATTCAGAAGCAGGCTAGTACCATGTATCATTTAAAATTTCGTATTTAACTCAATGGTGATATACTGA
>CAZNWF010000002.1:0-71073 GCA_964576485.1 uncultured Geobacter sp.
GCGCCAGCCTTACAAGCTGGATGTCGGGGGTTCGATCCCCTCTTCACCCACCATAACAATCAAAAGGAAAAGGCAACTTTTCCTTTTTTTATCAGCTTTGAGTAGTTTTAACAATTTGGGGTTGTAGCTCAGTTGGTTAGAGTGCCGGCCTGTCACGCCGGAGGTCGCGGGTTCGAGCCCCGTCAACCCCGCCATTCGTTCAAGAGGGTGCCTCCAGGCACCCTCTTTCTTTTTGCGCTAACACGAGGTAATTATTCAGTATGAGCAAGGCCTTTGTTGTCATACCCACCTATAACGAACAGGACAATCTGCGGCGCCTGATAGAGCAGGTATTGCAACAGGATGCATCCCTGCAGGTGCTAGTGGTGGATGATAACTCTCCTGATGGCACTGGTCAGCTGGCTGATGAACTTGCCAGTTCAAATAATCGCATCAACGTACTGCATCGACCAGATAAAATGGGGCTTGGCTCTGCTTATCGTGATGGTTTTCGGCGAGCCATGCAACTGGGAGCTGATCTGTTAATAGAGATGGATGCAGATTTTTCCCATGACCCTGCAATCTTGCCTGTCTTCCTTGAGAAGATTAAAGATCATGACCTGGTAATTGGTTCACGTTATTTGAACGGTATCAGTGTGGTTAACTGGCCTTTGCGAAGGCTTATGCTCAGTTATGGTGCCAACTGGTATACCCGCCTGGTCACTGGTCTGACTATTATGGATTGTACCAGTGGCTTTAAATGTTTTCGTCGAAGCCTGATTGAATTGATTGATCTTGATCGTGTTCAGTCTGATGGCTATTCATTTCAGATTGAGATGCATTTCAGGTCTGCTGAACTTGGGGCAAGGATAACTGAAGTGCCTATTATCTTTATTGATCGCCGTGTTGGTCAATCAAAGATGTCAAAACGGATTGTAAGAGAAGCGGTAGTGATGGTTTGGAAACTTAAACTGGGCAGTCTGTTTGGGCGCAGGGGTAACCAGTGATTTTGGGGGCATGGCCAGTTATTGCGCTTATCATGTTTTGGGGTTGGGTAGCCTCAAGCTTGTTGTTTATTTTTAAGGCCTTTCCGCAGCTTGGAGTTTTTCAATCCCGTCCCGCTTTAATCTGGGGAGTTGTATCGGTTTTGTGTGCAGGTTTATGGATGATAGCCCTACGTTTGGCCTGATCAGATAATTACCGTCCCGCAGGCTTTTTCAGTTTTCCCATTAACTCCCATCTGTGCTATTACAATCTGAAGATCCTCTTACTCACTGGTGACCATGATGATTCAGTTTCATAACGTTTTTCTGTCCTACCAAAGAGACGCTTCAGCGTTACAAAACATCAGCTTCAGCGTAGCCAAAGGTGAGTTTGTTTTTTTAACCGGTCCATCCGGTGCTGGCAAAACTTCACTTTTGAGGCTTATGTATGGTGCATTGACGCCGTCACGAGGTCAGGTGCTGATTGATGGGCAGAACGTTAGTCGTTTGACATCGTCTCAGCTCCCCTTTTTACGGCGCAGTATCGGCGTAGTGTTCCAGGATTTCAAACTGCTTCAAAACAGGACTGTCTTTGAGAACGTTGCCATCACCCTTGAGGTGCAGGGTGGGGGTAGCAAGGCTGATATCAGTAAGCGAGTCATGCATATCCTGCGTCAGATGGGAATGGAAAGTAAAATCAGCCTGACACCGCAGCGTCTTTCCGGTGGTGAACAGCAGCGGGTTGCTCTGGCCAGGGCACTTGTTAATGAACCTAAAATCCTGCTGGCTGATGAACCAACCGGAAATCTTGATGACGCAAACAAAATGCAGATTATGAATATCTTTAAAGAGGCCAACGTCAGAGGAACGACAGTGGTTGTTGCCACTCATGATAGACGCTTGATTGAGCATGCCCATTACCGGATTATACGCTTGCAAAATGGCGAACTGGCAGATGATGGGGAGGTATGCAATGAAGAAAGTAAATAATAAGCGTCCCGCCATGACTGCGCCGGGGGCCCAGGGGCGTTTACGTTATTTTATGGGCCGCGCCATCAGCAATATTCGTCAGAATGTTTTTGTTAATGTGGTGACTGTAGGTACCATCACCCTGGCACTGCTGATAGTCTCTTTGTTTTTATTATTATTTGTAAACCTTGAAAATGCGGCGGATAACTGGAGTGAAAAGGTACAGGTTACCGTTTACTTTGACAAGGAGCTTTCTCCACAGGAACAGAGCGATCTTAAAAACAGAATTCAGGTCCTTCCTGCTACGTCTAAAGTGACCTGGGTCGGTCGTGACGAGGCTTTAAAACGTTTCAAAGGACGTTTAAAGGGACAAGAAACCCTGCTTGAGGGGATCAGGCCTGAGGTATTACCAACGTCCTTTGAAATCAGTCTTAAAAAAGCCAGCCGTAGTTCTGATGATGTTGCTGCATATGTTGCCAAGCTCAAGAACATTCCGGGAATTGGTGAAATTCAATATGGCGAAGAATGGGTGCGTCGCTTTAATACCTTTTTAACCTTTATGCGGATAGTTGGTGGTTTGGTGGGGGGCTTTCTTGTGCTGGCAGTAATCTTTATTGTCTCCAACACCATTCGACTTACCATTTACGCCCGTCGGGATGAATTGGAAGTAATGTCACTGGTTGGAGCCACGCGACTGTTCATAAAAATACCCTATCTGCTGGAGGGGTTGCTCCAAGGTCTTGCGGGAGGCGTTTTAGCGCTGCTTCTTTTGCTGGCGGTACATCTTCTGTTTTTACATAATGCAGGAAATTTTTTAACCTTTAATCCAGCCACTGCCGGACTTGCCTTTTTACCACCTGAGTATAGTGCCGGTCTACTGGGATCCGGAGCCATGCTTGGTTTTCTTGGCAGTCTTGCTGCCCTGCGACGTTTTATCAACGAGATTACCGGTTAACTACCATAGTGAAATCTCTAACGCCCATCATACTTGCTTTGGCACCGTTATTACTGTTTTGTGTTGACTTGTCACCCGTTGGCGCCAGTCCTCAGGATGATCTGCGTGGTGTTAAGAAAGAAATTCGTGAAAAACAGCATCTGATCAAAAAGACACGCAAAGTCGAAGCAGTGGTTTCAAGTGAACTGCATGAGATTATCCGTTCGCTGGACAGAAAAGAGTCTGAGCTAAAGCAGCTTGATCGTGACCTTTTAACCGTAGAGGGCAGTATCGGTAGAACAGGTTCAGAGATAGCACGGGTAACTATGGAGGCACAACAAAAACAGTTACAGATTGAACGGCGCCTGACTTCACTTTATAAAGCAGGAGAACTTGGAGCTATCCGGATGTTTTTCTCTGCCGAGAGTTTCCCGCAAATGGCTGAAAATATACGCTATATGCGATCTGTGCTGACACAAGATAAACGTGTTTTTGCCGAATACAATCAAAAAATAGAAGAGTTGCGTCAGTTAAAACTTCGCCTGGAGCAGGATGCCACCCGTAAGGAACGCCTTAAGGGGAATATCGCCCTAAAGAAGAATGAAATTGAACAAGATAGACAAAAAAAATCCAACTATTTAACAAAAGTTCGTCAGGACCGTCAAGGATACGAAACCTCGCTTAAAGAACTGCAAGCCAATGCCGCTAAACTGCAGACCATGCTTAATCGGCTTGAAGCTCAGAGTCGCAGAAAAGCTGCAGTCAAGCATGATCCAACAGCAAAAAACAAACAGTTGCCCGAACTGCCCCCAGTACCAGACCGTGGTTTTGCTTCCCAAAAGGGTCGTATGCGGATGCCGGTTAAAGGTGAGGTTATTGAAACCTTTGGAAAGCACAAACACCCTGAGTTTAATTCCTATACCTTCAGTAAGGGGATTGTTATTGCAGCCCCGATTGGCTCTGATATCCACACTGTCTATGAAGGCACCGTTATCTTTGCTGATTATTTTAAAGGGTATGGCAATATGATTATTATTGATCATGGTGGCGGGTATTTCAGTCTTTATGCCTACACTTCGCGTATTTCCAGAAAAGTTGGAGCAGAAGTCGCCAAGGGAGATGTGGTGGCTGCTGTTGGTGATGTGGACTCAACGAAAGGCGCTGCACTTTATTTTGAAATCAGACATCAGGGCAAACCGGTGGACCCGTCAGGATGGGTCCGCTAATCCTATTATTACTATAAAAAACACTCGTTTTTCTGCTAGGTTCGATGTATATACTAACATCTTGTTTGATCCACTCTGGAGGTTGAATCACCATGCTGAAGTTCGGCAAAACAAAGAAAATTGCATTTGGGTTTGTGGTTGTTGTCGTTGCACTGGTTGCCTTTATCGGAATTAGCACCCAACGTCGTTGTGATGCGCAAGGAGGCAAAGAGTACGAATACATCGGTCTGTTTACCGATGTAATGACCATTGTTAAAAAGAGTTATGTCGAGGAAGTTGACTCCAAGAAACTGATTTACGGCGCAATTAATGGCATGCTTTCTGCCTTGGATCCCCACAGTTCGTTTATGTCTCCTGAAACATTCAAGGAAATGAAGGTTGAAACCAAAGGAGCTTTTGGAGGCCTGGGGATTGAAATCAGTATGAAGGATGGTGTCCTGACCGTTATCTCTCCAATTGAAGATACCCCTGCACAGCGGGCAGGTATCAAGTCTGGTGACCAGATCCTGAGAATTGATGAGCGTTTCACCAAAGATCTTACCATTACCGATTCAGTTAAGCGGATGCGCGGCCCAAAAGGGTCTAAGATAATTTTAACTATTATGCGGGATGGATTTGAACGTCCTAAAGAGTTCACGCTTATTCGGGATATCATTCAGGTCAAGAGTGTCAAATCCCGTATGCTTGATAACGGCTATGGGTATGTCAGGGTAGCACAATTCCAGGAACGTTCTGATGAGGATGTTGCCAAGGCACTTAAAGCGCTGGTTGAAGAGAATAAGGGAAAACAACTTTCAGGGCTGGTGCTTGATCTTCGCAATGATCCAGGCGGTTTACTTGACCAGGCAGTTCGCATCTCGGATCATTTTATTGAAAATGGTAAACTGATAGTCTATACGGAAGGCCGGGAAAAGGAATCACGGATGCAGTTTACTGCCAGTTCACGTGCCAAGGAACCTAATTATCCGATTGTGGTTCTGATAAATGGCGGTAGTGCCAGTGCATCCGAGATCGTTGCCGGTGCTCTGCAGGATCATCAACGCGCCATTATTATGGGTACACAAAGCTTTGGTAAAGGTTCTGTACAGACCATTATTCCACTTTCCGATGAGTCCGGTCTGCGTCTGACCACAGCCCGTTATTACACCCCTAAAGGGCGTTCTATTCAGGCTAAAGGAATCACTCCTGATATTTTGGTAGAACAGATGGAAATGCCTAAGGAAACGACACGTCGCGAATCCATGTTTATTCGTGAAAAAGATCTTGAAAACCACTTTGAAAATACTGACGGTGATAAGAAGACTGAGGACAAGAAAGAAACAAAAGATACTGCCAAAGATTCGGCAGATGCAAAGAAAACAGTGGATCCACTTAAGGTTGATTACCAGCTGGTACGTGCTCTTGATCTACTCAAGGGATGGGATATTTTAAAGAAAATGGGGCCGGAGAAGCGTTAAGTGTCTCTGAAGCAACCATCACTACGTGCAAACAGGTTTAAAAAGAACGGCAAGGGCGGTTTCGTCCTTGCCGTTTTCCTTGTTGCTGTCTGCCTTCTTATGATTGGAGGGTACTGGCTGCATTACTACCAGCAGAGGCACACAGCTAAAGTTCAGAAGCCCACACCAATTCCACAGCAGGCTATTCCGCAACCAGTTCATTCATCGGCAACGGTAATAACGCCTCCTCCCCCAGTGGCAGTAGTTAAACCTGCTGAGCAACCAAAACCGGCGCAAGCAGACTACTATACGGGTAATGTTCATCCCAATCAGTTGGTTCCTCTGCCTGCTCATCGTCCTCCAGCTGGTAAGGCCGAGCTTGCAATTATTGTTGATGATATGGGCAGTTCTTTAGCTGAAGCACGTTCTCTTTCAGGAATTGGGGTGCCAATCAATTTTGCAATTATTCCCGGGTTAAAGCACGACCGTGCAGTCGCCACCTATGCAACTGAACAGGGAATTGAGATTCTGGTGCATATGCCGATGCAGCCAAAGGAATACCCCCAGCGTCGTCTGGAGTCTAATGGGCTGTTACTTGAACAGTCTGATGAAGAGCTGCGTAACAGAATGCTTGGCTACCTGCAGATTCTGCCTCAGGCTGTGGGTGCCAATAATCATATGGGATCAGGCTTCACTGAGCATTCTGACAAGATGCGTGTTGTCTTGAAACTGCTTAAAGAGAAAGGTCTGTTCTATATAGACAGCATTACGACCCCCAAAACAACGGGGCTCAAGGCGGCTGCCGAGTTAAAGCTATCTTCAGCCCGACGTGATGTTTTTCTGGATAATGAGCAAAATGAAGGTTATATCAGAGGACAACTTGATCAAGCGGTAGCCCGTGCCCGTAAAAACGGACGTGCAATAGCTATTTGTCATCCCCATCCTGCAACAATTGCCACGTTGGCTAAGGTGTTGCCTGAATTGCAGTCAAAGGGTGTAAAACTGGTAAAGACAAGCAAACTGGTAATTACGCCCTAAAGTGATATTAAACTCGGGCTGCTGACAGCAGACCTGTTTTAAGGAGGAGTTTCATGACCAAGATAGAACTGGCCAAACAACTGCATCAAGAACTGGGTATTAAACAAAAAGAGGCTGCTGATCACGTTGAGGCGTTGTTGGACCTGATCAAGGAAACATTGGCAAAGGGTGAAAATGTCAAGATATCAGGTTTTGGCATTTTTGAGGTCAGGGACAAGAATGCCCGTCGCGGTCGTAATCCGCAAACCGGTGAGTCCATTACCATTGAACCTAGGCGTGTCTTGACGTTTAAACCCAGTGCAATCCTTAAAGAGGGGATCAACTGCGAATAGAACGGATCTCTGTTATATAGACCGTGAGGTCACCACCGGGACGCCGGATGGTGACTTCATCATCTACCTGTTTTTGTAGCAGGGCTTGGCCAACCGGTGAGTCAATACTGATCACCCCTTGTTTCACATCAAATTCATCCGGCCCACCCAGCTGGTAGCAATACTGGTTTCCCTCCATATCTTCATAGGAAACCCAGCATCCAAAACTTACCCGTGTGGGGTTAAGTGGTGGGGCAGGTGCAATTTCCAACACCTTCAGCCGCCCTCCTAGCTGTTTAAGACTACGATCAATCTCCCGCAAACGTTTTTTACCATAAATGTATTCAGCATTTTCAGAACGGTCACCTTCTGCCGCAGCGTCAGAAACCCCTTGAACCACCTTGGGGCGTTCTACCCGCCAGAGATATTCAAACTCATCCTGAAGGCGTTTAAGGCCTTGAGCTGTTATAAGATTTGTCATGGATACTGTGTGTGCTTTCTGATAGAGCCAAAATAGTCAATCAGGAGTCATTTCTGACACTAATCGGTGCATATCCTGGATTCTACGATATGCGACATCTTGCAGTACCTGCTCCGGCTTTTCTTGATCAACCGGATGGACCACCAGCCAGCTTGAACGTAATTTACCGTCATAGCCGGTCATTGATTCATTCAGAAGTAAAAAGAGTTGATCACGAATGCCGTCAAAGACCCCTTCAAGAAAACCATCCAGGGAAAGTTCACGTTCAAGTAGTGTCATGCCACTTGGATCAAGCTGTTGAAAAAACAGTCGAGGCTGACCAGACTCATCCAGCAGTGGACGGAATACTGCTATTGAGGCACCGGCACTTTCACGGATAACTTGTAAAGAAAGCTGATACAGGTCGGAACGGGGGTGTAGATCATAGAGGATTGAACAGAGCATGCCGGTAAAACAATCACTATGCAGAAATCCTCTGGATGCACGGTCAGCTGTTTCAAAATAAAAGCCCTTAGAGCCTTCATCTTCATGAAGAGCACCGCAGATAACACAATGGGGCAAAACCCCTTCAAGCCGGGCAAGAAAAGCTTCTTTCTTACGTCCTTCCTGCTCGGTCTGCCATTGATGATAGAGGTACGACCGTGGTTCGCTGGTCTGATGGTAGCTGGCAAGGATATCCCTGGAAAGTTCAATAAACTGGCTGTGTACCTCAGTCTCCCGTGCATGGCTGAGGATCGGGTAGATTTTCCCAGCAGGGTTTGTGTTCAGACTTTCAACTTTGGGACTTTTTGAAATGTAGGTATCCATGCAACGATAGCCACGGTTAATGGCAAAGGCTCGTAGCAGTGTACGCTGATCTTTGAACAGCCCGTCATATTTGATCCGGTTGTCAATCAGGCAGGGGATCAGAGCCAGGGATTTTTTATCAATGCCCCGTTGATCAAACAGAGCAAAGATATGCTTACAATTTTCAAGACTGGGCATATCCTTGACAGGGATCAGCACCCGATCAGCGGCATACAAGGCATTTTGAGTCAGAATATTCAGATCAGGTCGGGTATCCAGCACAATAATGCCGGAAATGCCAGATTCTGCCACCATACGGCAAAGCGCCATGGGCCCTTTAAAACCTTGATACAGTTCAGTAAGGTTATTTGATGAGGGGATGTAGTTAACGCCATACTGCCCTTGATGGAGCAAGTCTATCCCCCGGGTGCCGGTTAAAAAATCTTCAACCGTCCCGTGGGGTTCCTGCCCCTTAAGTTCAAACATCCGGTCAACAGTAAAGTGATTGTCGAAAGAAATGATGGTAACTGGCAGATCTTCTTGCATTGCCTTTAAAAAAATGGCCAGGTTAGTTGCCAAGGTGGTTTTACCAACACCACCCTTTTCAGACGAAATTGTCAAAATATAGGGGAAATTATTCATGGTGCGCATCATACGGAAAGAGAGCCCTGTGGTCAACCCCGGTTTGACCATCTGAAGTCACTGTGATACCTTTCTGTCATGAACCTCTTTTCTGAACAGACCATCCTGACGGTTAGCCGACTTACCTCGCTCTTAAAGGACCTGATTGAAGATAACTTCAACCAGGTCTGGGTTGAAGGCGAGTTGTCCAATCTGGCCTTGCCTGCCTCAGGTCACGCCTATTTTACCCTTAAAGACAGCGGAGCCATGCTGCGCGGTGTCATGTTCCGCAGTTGTGTTAAAGCGCTCAAGTTCAAGCTTGAGGAAGGAATGTCAGTAATTGTAAGGGGTAGACTATCAGTCTATGACCAACGAGGTGATTATCAGTTAATAGCTGAATATGCCGAACCTAAAGGGATTGGTGCCCTGCAGGCTGCTTTTATGCAGTTAAAGGAACGGTTGGCAGGGGAGGGGCTTTTCAGTGAAGTCCACAAACAGCCCTTACCTGCCATGCCTCAACGGGTCGGTATTGTTACCTCAGCCAGCGGTGCTGCTATTCACGATATTTTGAATGTGCTGGGGAGACGTAATGCTGGTTTAGATCTTCTGATTTATCCAGTACGGGTGCAGGGAGAGGGGGCAGCAGCAGAAATTGCGGCTGCCATTGACAACCTGAATCAACTGCATATAGTCGATGTTTTGATTGTGGGACGTGGTGGCGGTTCTTTGGAAGATCTCTGGGCCTTTAACGAAGAGTTGGTTGCCAGAGCGGTCTATCGCTCAAAAATTCCCGTTATTTCTGCTGTTGGCCATGAAATTGACTGGACTATCTGCGATTTTGTGGCCGATCTGCGGGCACCAACCCCCTCTGCTGCTGCAGAACTGGTCTGCACTGCCAAAGAAGAATTGATTCATCAACTGGATGCACTTTCTCACCGGCTGCAGCAAGCCATATCAGGCCAACTGCGCCTTCGCTCACAGCACCTTACCGGGTTGCACCGTGCCCTGCATGATCCTTCCCGGATGCTTGGACATCAGGTGCAGCGGGTTGATGATCTGTCTGAACGGCTTGATATGGCTCTAAGGAATTTGTTGGGGCGACGCAGTGAACAGCTAGCCCGCATGGAACAGTATCTTGCCGGATTGCATCCAGCGGTGAGAATCAGCGCGCTGAGACAGGAACTGCTCCTGTTATCTGAGCGGTCTGAGCGACGGGTATGTCATCATCTTGAATCACTTGGCCGAAGCCAGGGTGAGGCAACTGCCCGACTCGATACTCTCTCGCCACTGCATACGTTATCTCGAGGGTATTCTGTGGTTGAACAGCTTCATGGTGGAGCTATTGTGAAAAATGCCGCTGAATTGCGGATAGGTCAGGAAGTACGGTTACGATTACAACAAGGGAGCGCACTCTGCCAGGTTGAAGAAACCTACAGTGACTCAGGTGTAAAGGCAACAACCTGATCAATCCGCTCTGCACCTGTGGTCAGCATCACCAGTCGATCAACGCCTAATGCAATGCCAGCAGAAGACGGCATTGCTGAGAGTTCAGTTAAAAACGGTTCTGGCAATGGCAGTTTTGTTCTGCCCAGTTGTTGTCTCATCAGGTTGGCTTCTTCAAAACGGGTCCGTTGTTCCAGCGGATCTGTTAATTCACTGAAGCCGTTTGCCAGTTCTAATCCGCCAACATACAACTCAAACCGTTCCGCAAAATCCGGTGTATCACTTTTAAGTCTGGCCAATGCTGCCAGCTGTGCAGGATAATCCTGTAAAATAACCGGCACCTCAAATTTTTCAAAAGCTGGTTCAATTTCCGCTGTCAAAAGCTCATCAAAGAGCCCGTTTTTGACGCTACGCAAGGCTTCAGCATTGGTAAACTGCAAAAACGCCTCCTGCACGCTAAAATGCTGCCAGGTTTGGTGGGGATTGATTTTTAAGCTGTTTCGAGTAAAGCAGGAGTCTGTAGTACAGGAATCTGCCACATACTGCAGTAAGCCAAGACAATCCTGCATTAAATCATGGTAGTCAGCATCACTGCGATACCATTCCAGCATGGTAAATTCTGAGAGGTGGCGTGAACCGCGTTCATCAGATCGCCAACAACGACAGATCTGAAAAATTTTATCATAGCCGCGACACAACAGACGCTTCATGCAGATTTCTGGAGATGTCTGAAGTTGCCAGGACAGGGTAGGGACCGGATCGATATACTCTTCCGGTGCATTGGCTGGAATACGAAAAGGGGTCTCTACTTCGAGAAACCCCCGCTCTGAAAAATACATTCGTATGGCCTGCAGTACCTGCGCACGCCTATAAAGAGTACTACACTGCAACAAAGGTTACCCCTTGACGCGGGTGGAATATTCACCGGTACGGGTATCAATCACAATCAGTTCATTCTCTTCAATAAATGGTGGCACACGCAGTACATAGCCGGTTTCAACGGTAGCAGGTTTTGAATCACTACCAGATGTATCGCCTTTCAACCAGGGGTCAGTCTGGGTTACGCGAAGGTTGATAAAGTTAGGCAAGGTTACACCGATTGGCTTTTCACCGAACAAAAGTACAGAAACCTTTGTGTTTTCAAGCAGAAAGTTCTTGGCATCACCAACAGCATCTTCTTCCATCACAACCTGCTCATAACTCTGTTGATCCATAAAGGTATAATGCGTGCCTTCTTTGTACAGATACTCCATATCGCGCTCATCCATGCCTGCAGGTTCAAAGCTTTCACCTGAACGGTAGGTACGATCAAGTGTAGAGCCACTAATCATGTTTTTCATTTTGCACTTGTAAAGGGCTTGACCCTTGCCAGGCTTAACAAAATCGAATGAGGTAACGACATAGGGATCACCATCAAGAATAAGCTTGGTGCCTTTTTTTAGATCAGCAACAGACAACATAAATACAATCTCCTTTTATATCAAATGGGTATAACAACATAAAACCCATGCACTGCGTAAGGCAGCAAGCATGAGTTCAGTGTTGTTGTGTGCGTAAAAGGTTGTTATTTAGCTCGGTAGGTTATCCTGCCACGGGTAAGGTCATATGGGGAAAGCTCAACCGTTACCTTGTCGCCAGGCAAGATTTTGATGAAATACTTACGCATTTTACCGGAAATATGAGCCAGAACAATATGGTCGTTTTCCAGCTTGACCCGAAACATCGCATTTGGCAACGGCTCAATAACCGTTCCTTCAACTTCAATTGCTTCTTCTTTGCTCATGCAGCTGGTTGCTCCTTTGTTTGCTCTATCTGAAGTGCGGCGTTACACTACCGGTATTCCATGTGATTTGCAAGTCTTATATCAAAACGCCCACACCAAGCATACACCATAAACGCCCATAAGCTATATTATGTAAAGTACAAAAAGTTTCCTGTATTTCTACCTAACCAGAAGTAATTACTGATATTGAATGTAAATCGGCTTAGGATTTAGTTTTAATATATCCTGGGGAATCATGAGAGGATCGCCCTTCTTTGTGTCGTTGTGATAGAACAATTTGAATCCGGTGAACTGGACCGGTTCAGCAACAATATAATCCTTATACGAATCGCGCTTTAACCAGGGGGCTCCCCAACCATCCATATGCATGACAATCTGAACTTCCCGACGCAGAATAATCTTGTCTGCATTGGTAACGCCATTACGGGTAAAACGATGCACGGTAAAAACCTTAGGCGGCAATTTGTATTTCTGTACCAGGTCTTTAAGATAGCTGCTTGCAAAGTTGATATCTGCAGCATCGTAGGTGCCGATCTTTTTACCAGGTTTCACTTTACTTGAAATCAGGTTGAATTCCGGGTCAATTCCCAGATGGACGTCCGGGTTTTTTAGTATCCACTCAAACTGAGGCAAAACAGTGCGAATGTCATCATGACCGGTCTGAATGTCAATAAACAGTACTGCTCCTGCCTCTTTTGCCCAACCATATACCTGATTAATCAGGTCATTTGTCATAAACAAGCGATATTTTCCTGCCTTGCCTGGTGCCCCCTGGGCAACAACAGCAATCAAATGCAATGCAGGTTGGACCGGCATGCCTGGGTCAGCTTTTTCCCATTTTGCTGTCTCTGCTTTAAGACGCTTGATCATCTCATCCTTGGGGAATTCCCCCAGAGCGCCCATACGCTTTGAAAGCGGATTGCCATAGTACGCCACTATTCGTTTTTGTGGCAGAATAGATCCTGGCAACGGAGTTGGATATTTTTTAGGCCAGCCTTTACGACGTGCAAATTCAGGATCTTCGCCGGCGTTATATTTGATCTTTGCAACCCTGGCAGAACTGATCTGAGATTGAGTAGGCAATTCAGAGCCGATACAGCTGCTGCGCTGGTCAAATCCCTTGGGCTGAGTCGGTTTAACAGAAGCAGAGCTGCTTGATGCCGCTGCCTGTACAACCTTCTGGACAGGTAGAGCCGCAGATCTGGTATGATCCTGACAGGCTGTAAGTGTAACTGGTAATAACAAAGACAGGAAAATAAATGAAAACTTCAGCTTCGGGGACAATGGATAGTGAGTAAACAACACCGCAGATAACTCCAACGCAATAAATTTACAAAGAAAAGCCGCAACACCGGAAGCGTTGCGGCTGACCTGAGATAGTTAAAAATAACATAAAACGTTAAAAAAAGACAATACAAGAAAAGTTACAGACTCCGTTTATCAATAACCCGTTGAGCTTTACCTTCATGGCGCGGAATACTGTTTGGCTCCACCAGTTTTACCGTTGCGCCAACCCCTAAGGCGGAATGAATCCTGCGCTCAACGGATTCAAGGAAAGCCCGCTGTTTTTTCATTTCATCAAAGAATATATGTTCAGTGACCTCAATATCAATTTCAAGGACATCAGTGGTACCGATACGTTGCACAATCAACTGATAATGCGGTTCACACCCTTCAATGCCAAACAGAATCTCTTCAATCTGTGACGGAAATACATTCACCCCTTTGATAATCAGCATATCATCACTACGCCCAATGGTCTTTTTCATCCGGGCCAGGGTTCTGCCACAGGCACAGGGTTCATAAACCAGACTGGTGATGTCGCGGGTTCGGTAACGGATCATGGGAAAGGCTTCTTTGGTCAGGCTGGTCAATACCAGCTCACCAACACTGCCGGGCGGCAGTACAGCACCTGTTTCCGGATCAATAATTTCAGCAATAAAGGCATCTTCGGCAATATGCATACCGCACTTGTGCTGACACTCGCCAGCAACACCCGGGCCTATTACTTCTGACAGGCCGTAGTTATCTGTGGCACTGATCTGCAGACGTTGCTCAATCTCCAGCCGCATCGCCTCTGACCAGGGCTCGCCACCAAACAGGCCAACCTTTAAGGAAAGGGATTTGGGATCAATCCCCATCTTTTCCAACCGGTCAGCCAGGGTTAAGGCATAGCTGGGAGTGCCAACCAGGGCGGTAGTACGGTAATCCTGCATGATCATGATCTGCTTTTCAGTGTTGCCTCCCCCCATGGGAATGACCGCAGCGCCAATGGCCTCGGAACCATAGTGCAGACCAAAGGCACCGGTAAACAGACCGTAGCCAAAGGCGATCTGCACCACATCATCCGGGGTGACACCAGCAGCAGTCATAAAGCGAGCCACCAGATTTGACCAGGTCTTAAGATCATGTTTGGTGTAGCCAACTACCGTTGGTTTGCCGGTAGTACCTGAGGATGAATGAATCCGCACAACTTCGCGTAGCGGCACTGCAAACATGCCATAGGGGTAGTTGAGGCGCAGGTCTTCCTTGGTGGTAAACGGCAGCCGGGAAAGATCAGCCAGTGAGGTAATGTCTTCAGGTACAATCCCAAGTTCATTGAACTTGTTCTGATAGCAACGGACATTCTTGTAGACACGGTTGAGCGTGGCTTGTAGGCGTTCAAGCTGAAGTTGCTCAAGCTCTTCACGGGGCATGCATTCATGCTGGATATCCCAGATTGCAGGATTACTCATCGAGTACCTCCGCAGGCCGCCTTAACCTGTGCAATAACGGTTTCAATTGCCTGCTCCGGTACCACTAGCTGCATCTCACCGCCTGCCCGCTGTTTGAACTCAACCTTGCCTTCTGCCAGGTTCTTGCCCCCCACTACGATCCGTAATGGAATGCCGATCAGATCGTGGTCCTTGAACTTGACGCCGGGGCGTTCATCACGATCATCCAGCAGCACCTCAACACCGGCTGCCTCAAGACGATCATGGATATCCTGGGCAGCAGCCATAACCGCCTCATCCTTCTGGGCATTGATCGCCACAACCGAGCAATGGAACGGTGCCAAAGGTAGTGGCCAGATTACACCGTTATCATCATGGTTCTGTTCAATGGATGCAGCCACGGTGCGGCCGATACCGATACCGTAACAGCCCATAAAGATAATCTGTTCCTTGCCATCCTTATCCAGATAGGTTGCATTCATACTGCTTGAATACTTGGTGCCCAGCTTGAATACGTGCCCGACCTCAATCCCGCGCCAAACCTCCAGCGTACCACCAGAACAGCGCGGACAAGGATCACCGGCTCCGATCAGACGGATATCCGCAATCTGGCTGATTGAAAAATCCCGACCCGCATTGGCACCGGTATAGTGCTGATCTGTCTGATTGGCGCCGATGACAAAATCGGACATGGCTTCAACAGCATAATCAGCCATTACCAGCAGTTCTTCTTTCAGCCCCAGCGGACCAAGGAAACCGGGGGGAGAACCGGTAAAACGCAGCACTTCGTCGTCAGTAGCCATCTGGATCTCGTCCCAGCCAAGACGGTTCTTCAGTTTTAACTCATTCAGTTCATGATCGCCCCGCACCAGGGCCATCACAAACTGCCCTTCTCCGTTGGACAGTACCAGTGCCTTAACCGTGCCGGACTGGGGGAGTCCCAGAAACTCGGCAACCTCAGCAATGGTCTTCTTGTCCGGGGTATGGACTTTCGTCAGCGCCTGCTGCCCTGCCCCCCCCTGCTGTTGTTTGATCCCCTCTGCCTTTTCCACATTAGCTGCGTAACGGCAGGCATCACAGGATACAATGGCATCCTCACCAGAAGAGGCAAGCACCATGAACTCATGGGATGCTGAACCGCCAATGGAGCCGGTATCAGCCTCAACTGCCCTGAAGTTAAGACCGCAACGCTCAAAAATGCGGTTGTAGGCCTGATACATCTTGTCATAGGAAAGATCTGCTGCAGAGGAGTCTACGTCAAAGGAGTAGGCATCCTTCATGATGAACTCGCGGCCACGCATCAGGCCAAAACGGGGTCTAATCTCGTCACGGAATTTGGTCTGGATCTGATAAAAGTTTACCGGCATCTGGCGGTAGCTTTTGACTTCACGCCGCGCAATGTCAGTAATAATCTCTTCATGGGTTGGCCCCATGCAGAATTCATTATCCTTGCGGTCCTTAAAGCGCAGTAGCTCCTTGCCATACTGAGCCCATCGCTTGGATTCAATCCAGAGTTCTGCCGGCTGCACCCCTGGCATCAACAGTTCAATGGCCCCTGCCCTGTTCATCTCTTCCCGTACAATCTGCTCAAACTTGCGGATCGAACGCAACCCCAGCGGCATATAGGTATAGATGCCGGCAGCAATCTTGCGAATCATGCCGGAACGCATCATCAACTGGTGGGAGACCACCTCGGCATCGGACGGAGTTTCTTTAAGTGTTGGAATAAAAAATTGTGTATAACGCATTACAATTAAACCACCTTATATCAATTTATGTCGTTGCAGCATCTGAGTTACCGCTTCACGTTGGAACGGCTTAACCACATAGTCGTCACAGTCCCCTTCAAAGAAGGCGTCCTGAATATCCTCAGGCGAACTGCAGGCAGAGATCATAAACACCTTGGTCCGCTTGCCTTGTAGCTGATCCCGTTCCCGGATACCATGCAGGGTTGTCGTACCATCCATGATCGGCATGACAATATCAAGACAGATAAGGTTGTAGGGCGATTCTGCGGTAGTTGCAGCATCAATCAGTTCCAAGGCCTGCTGTCCGTTTTCAGCCTGATCGCAGGGGCCAAGTTCCTCCAGAAAACTGGCCAGCATCAGACGCCCCATCGCATCATCATCCACAATCAAGCTACGCATGCAGACCTCCTGAACAACTTATAGACGTTCAATCTCTTCCAGCAAGGCATCTGCCAGCTCAGCTTCAGGTACCTTGCGGACGACCTCTCCCTTGCGGAAAATCAGGCCCTCTCCTTTACCACCGGCCACGCCGACATCAGCTTCACGTGCTTCGCCAGGACCATTTACGGCGCAACCCATGACTGCCACGGTAATTCTTTTATCAACCGATTGCAGTCGCTTCTCAACTTCTTCAGCAACTTTAATCAGGTTGATCTGACACCGTCCGCAGGTTGGGCAGGAAACAAAATTAACGCCACGCTGCCGCAAACCGAGCGATTTGAGGATCTCAAAACCGACCCGCACTTCATCCACCGGATCACCGGTTAAGGAAACCCGCAGGGTGTCGCCAATGCCATCATAGAGCAGGATACCAAGCCCGACTGACGACTTGATGGTACCGGAAAAAATGGTGCCTGCCTCAGTAATGCCGATATGCAAGGGATAGTTCACCTGTCTGGATAACAGGCGATAGGCTTCAACGGTCTTGGGCACATCAGACGCCTTGAGCGAAACCTTGATTTCCTGATAGTTTAAGTCTTCAAGGATCCGGATATGGCCAAGGGCAGATTCAACCATTGCTTCTGCGGTCGGATGCCCATACTTCTCAAGCAGCTGTTTTTCCAGAGAACCGGCATTAACTCCGATACGGATCGGCACCTTGCGTTCGGCAGCTGATTTTACCACTTCAGCCACCTTCCAATGCTCGCCGATGTTGCCGGGATTCAGGCGCAGACCATCAATGCCCCCCTCCAGCACCCGCAGAGCCAGTTTGTAATCAAAATGGATGTCTGCAATAACCGGAATCGGACTCTGAGCCTTGATGGTGGCCAGGGCATCCGCGGCATCAGCATCAGGAACTGCGCAGCGGACGATCTCACAGCCAACTTCAGCCAGTGCGTGGATCTGGGTAAGGGTAGCCTTGACATCACGGGTATCGGTGGAGCACATGGACTGGACAGCGCAGGGAGCGCCTCCACCCACCGCCACCGGGCCTACATGCAGTTGTCTGGTAAGTGGTTTCATAGCCGTGGAATACTAACGGAACAGCCAAGGAATTGCAAGGAGAGCCTAGCGCCGGTTCAGTGTCAGGTCGTTTTTTGCATCCATATCGGCTTCGGCAGATGGATGGCGTTAAAATCAATCAACACGGCAGCAGGAATGACAGTATCCAGTTCGTTAAACGGCTTGTTGAACAAGCGCTGGGTAAACTCTCTGAATAACAGCTGCTCCTGGGTAAAGATATCGTTAAAATGACAGCGCAGCTCCTGCATCAGCAAAGGATTTACAGCTGTGAAGTTAAGGGTACACCACTCATCAAACAGCACTTCACCACTGGTATCCACCAGTGGGATGCCGTTCAATCGACAGGTCATGGGGCGGTACGCATACACCAGACAGAGTCCGTCCTGCCCCAATAGAGGACAGGGGGTCTCGTCTTCTTCCGGCATGACCAGGTCCCATTCCTCTTCCGGGTAGCTATTAAACAGATACGGTTGATCAAAGTCAGGCCACCTGTTTCTGATACCTGCAATGCTTTGTCGGGCAGCAGCCTGTACGGTCTGTTGCAGATCCTGCGGGAGCTGTTCAAAACCTTCCCGTAGCAGACGGGCATCCAGCAGGGTGATATCAAACAGGCCGCGGCAGCATGCAGAACAGCCCCGCTGACAGGCGATCTGTTCGCCTGCCGCGAGGCTGCAGTGCATAAACCAGGCATCCACTTCCGACAGCAGCTCCTGATAGCGATTAAGTAGCGTTGTTACTTCAGTCATTACATGTAGATCATAACCTTCAGGTTGGCACTGCCGTCCTTGTTGGTAAAGGGAATGGTAACCCCTTTACACTGTACATTCATACTGGCCCCTTCTTCAGCAGGTTCGGTGACGGTACGCAATTGCCCTGATACCACCAGCGGCAGCCCCATGGCCACGTTCCCATACTGATCGTGGTACTTGGTCTTAAAGGCTCCGGCAATATTATTGATCAACTCCCCAATGGCATCGCGGATTGAATCTTCATCCGGTTCATCATCCATCAGCATCTCACGTGCCACCAGTTGCGCAGTTGCCCGGTCGGCAGCAACAATGATGTAACCGACCCGATCACCGGCAACGCCGATAATACCGGTAACATCAGAGTCAACCGGCGTCACCTTGCGATCCACATGACCGGCAAACAGATCAATGTTCATGTAACACTTAAAGGTGTCCTGGGTGGCCGTCATGACCGTAAACATTACCTCTTCAAAGCTGATTCCCGCCACAGTAGTGCCTCCTCTGGTAAAAATACTATAAAGAAAGAAGATAGTCTGCCAATACAACCGCTTCTTCCGGTTTCAGGTGACTGCCAAAAGCCGGCATCCCGCCGCTGCGGCCATCCAGTATGCTTTTTTCAATCTCACGCCTGTTCTTGCCATACTTGAAACGGGATACCGTTAAATCAGGTCCCACTCCGCCCCTGGCCTGTATACCATGACAGCTGGCGCACAGCTCTGCATATGTTTTTTGAGCGTTCAAACGCTCTAAAGGTGCTTGTTTGCTGCCAGACGTACTGTTCTCCTGCTGCGAGCAGGCTAAGGCCATCAGCAGCCACGCTATCAGCAGACAGGCAGGGGCTTTCTTAAATCGCCTTGCCACTGACCTTGAAGACAAAATCATAGTTAAGGATATCTTCCCACTGAAACCCTTTGGCCGTTGAGCGGGTATCATCACCTTCTCCGTATGGTTTTCCTGGTGTAAAGAACCAGTTCATGATCGCCTCGCCTGAGGCACGGAAGACAATCCAGTACTTACCAGGTGCAAGCTGCTGCGGTTTATTACCATCGGGTGGGAATGAAAAGTCAACCCAATAGTAACCAGGCTTCCTCGTGATTTTTTCCAGGTCCAGGAGGTTAGAGCGAATCCCCTGCATAATATCAGGCTTACCACCTTTGTCTTTAACCAGATCGATATAAACCGAACCATCACCACCAAACTTACGCATGGCTAAGGAGATCTTCTCCAGACTCATACGATCCTTGACCTGGATCGCCTGGGCAAAAATATGCTTTGAAGTGACGTACTCAGAGGTTTCACGCTCAAAAACACGGGTACCGGTATCTCCCTTAACGTTATACAGGTTAACCAGTGCGGGAAAATCCATATTGCCAAAGGCCAAGACCGTGCCCGTGCGTGGCTTTTTATGGGCAGGTTCAACGATAACCGGTGGCTTAGGCTCTACCTTGGGCGGCTTCGGTTCAATCTTGGGTGGCTTTGTAATCACAACCTTGGGTGGCTTAGGCTCAGTTTTTGTTGGCTTAGGCTCCACCTTGGGCGGTTTTGTTGGTTTTACCGGTTTTGTTGGTTTTGGTTGGTCCTCATCAGATGCGTCATCATCACTGACAAAACGGGTCTCTGCCGGGCCTGCACCGCTACCTTGCGGAGGAGGTGTCGGCTTGGCTGAAGCCAGATCTGTCTTCGGTTCTACACGAGGCGGTGGGACGACCCGCCCTGTATCTGACGTATCTGAAACTGCAGCACCGCCAGCTGTTACGGCATTGCTCAGAATGTAGGGACGGGGGGCACTGGCATAGCGCTTCATCTTCAGTTTGATATCATCAGAGGTGTAACGCCCTTCAATCAGCTCATTATAGGCTGGCAGGTACGGGCCACCTTTCCAGGTGTCATTGATGTCCCGTGAATCCAGTCCATGGGTCTGCTTGATATGACGTGATGAGGTAAACTGGCGTGACTGTTGTGGATCATAGGGCAGCCAGCCCAGATCAGGGAAATAGACCTCCAGCCAGGCATGTCCCCCCTGCCCCATACTCTGCACAATGGAGTTTTTTGCATCAATGGGCACCTTCCAGGATTCCTTCAGGGTTATCCCCCCTACAATCCGGGCCGGAATCCCTGCGCTGCGCAGCAGGGCAATGGAAAGGTGGGCAAAGTTCTGACAGTTGCCGCTTTTGGTTGAGAGGGTATAGGCAGCATCATACTGGGGCGGGTTAAAGGTGTATTTAATGTTGTCTGTGACCCAGTTGATAATTGCCGATACAGCCTCATATTCACTTTTTGCGCCACTGGTCAACTGACGGGCAAGGGATTTGATTTCAGAGTTTCCCTGGACCATTTCGGTATGTTGCAGATAGAGGGACTCTTTTGAGGCAAGGCTTCCCAGCGGGAATCCTGTCTTGCTTGCCATATCCGTCAGTTGGGTATGCAGATTGGCGGTGTAATTCAGGTTGACCCGGATGTCCTGGTTGACATTGCTCCAGCTGACCCGTTGAAACTTGTTACCAAAGCGGTCGGTTTCAACCGTTGAGCTGGTTGGTTCGGGAGACAGGGCAATATCAAGACCGTCAACCCCTTGACTGACGGTCTTGGTTGTAAACGTGGCAGGCAGGGCAAATTTAAAGGAAAAACTGGAAACTGTTCCTTTATTGACCGAAAATTCCATTGACTGGCGCATGGCAACGGCACCGTCAAGGTTACCTTCGAGAACCAGGGTCTTTGCAGAGGCAAACAGTGAGACCATAAAGACACTGCAGACCACACTACAGGTTGTCAGTAACAATTTTCGCATAGCCCCCCCTGTTTTATTCAGAGTTTTTATTCCCACTCAATGGTTGCCGGTGGTTTCTGGCTGATATCATAGACCACCCGGTTAACCCCTTTTACCTCATTGATGATCCTGGATGAGATGCTGCCCATTACTTCATAGGGAAGTTTAACCCAATCAGCAGTCATACCGTCCAGAGAATTAACGGCTCGCAGGGCAATGGTGTAATCATAGGTACGGGCATCCCCCATGACACCAACGGAACGCACCGGCAGCAACACGGCAAAGGACTGCCAGATCTCACGATAGAGTCCGGCCTTACGGATTTCATCCAGCACAATCGCGTCCGACTCCCGCAGGATCTCAAGCCGGTCTGCAGTAATCTCTCCAATGCAGCGGATTGCCAGGCCAGGGCCGGGGAATGGCTGACGATGAATTACCTCGTCAGGCAGGCCAAGTTCTTTACCCAGTAGCCGGACCTCATCTTTGAACAGCTCCCGTACCGGTTCAATCAGTTTCATCTTCATCCGGTCCGGCAGGCCACCCACGTTGTGGTGGCTTTTAATAACTGCTGACGGACCTTTGGTTGAAACCGATTCAATGACATCAGGATACAGCGTTCCTTGTGCCAGCCAGTCTACTGTTCCAATCTTTTTAGCTTCATCTTCAAAGAGATAGATGAACTCATTGCCAATGATCTTCCGTTTCTGCTCCGGATCAGTTATTCCTTTGAGTTTGCTAAGAAACCTATCAGAGGCTTCAACATAATCAAGGTTTATCTTGAAATGACGGGTAAAGAGATTAACTACCTTTTCCGCCTCACCCTTGCGCAGCAGACCGTTATTGACAAAGATACACTGTAGCTGATCACCGATCGCCTTATGCAGCAAGACTGCGACCACTGATGAATCTACTCCACCGGACAGGGCGCAAATAACCTTGCCCTTCCCCACTTTCTCCCGGATGGAAGCAATCTCGGTTTCAATGAAGTTGGCCATGGTCCAGATCGGCTGACAACCGCAGACAGCAAAGACAAAGTTCCCCAGAATCTCTGCACCCTTCGGGGTGTGGACGACTTCAGGATGAAACTGCACGGCATACAGGCGGCGTTTTTCATCCTTCATGGCTGCTGCCGGAGTATTGTCAGTATGGGCAATGGCGCAGAACCCCTTGGGCATCTGCTCAATTTTATCACCATGAGACATCCAGACCTCTTCCTTGGTGGCCAGGCCGGAAAAAAGGTCAGTCGTATCATCAATGGCCATAGCAGCCCGGCCAAATTCACGCTTATCAGAACGTTCTACCTTACCGCCCAGCTGGCTGGTCATCAGCTGCATGCCGTAGCAGATACCCAGCACCGGTACACCCAGCTCATAGACGCCAGCATCGGAATGGGGTGCATCAGCATCATAGACACTGCTTGGACCACCGGAAAGGATAATCCCCTGTGGCGCAAAGGCCTTTATTTTCTCAAGACCGATATTATAGGGATGGATCTCGCAATAAACCGATTGCTCACGAATGCGACGTGCGATCAGCTGCGTGACCTGTGAACCAAAGTCGAGAATCAGAATTTTCTGGCTGTGAATATCAGTTGAACTCATACCGTATCTATCCTTAGCTTGCCCGGTAGTTTGGGGCTTCTTTGGTAATGGTGACATCATGTACGTGGGATTCCTTCAGGCCGGCACCGGTGATACGGATAAAGCGACCATTGTCCTGCAGTTCTTTGATGGTAGCGCTGCCGGTGTAGCCCATGCCGGACCGCAGGCCGCCGATCAGTTGATGGATATTGGCTGACAGCGGTCCACGCAGCGGCACCATCCCTTCAATTCCTTCAGGTACCAGTTTGACATCGTCACCAACATCAGACTGGAAGTAACGATCCTTGCTACCTTCCTTCATGGCACCAATGGAGCCCATGCCACGGTAGCTCTTGTAGGTACGGCCCTGATAGAGAACCGTATCACCAGGAGATTCTTCAGTGCCGGCAAAGAGTGATCCGATCATGATCACGTCGGCCCCGGCAGTCACCGCTTTGGGCAGATCACCTGAAAACTTGATCCCGCCATCGGCAATAACCGGCACACCATGTTGATGGGCAACACGGGCGCATTCCATGATGGCAGTAATCTGTGGCACCCCTACCCCGGCAACAACCCGGGTGGTGCAGATGGAGCCTGGCCCAATACCAACTTTAATGCCATCTGCACCAGCCTTAATCAGAGCTGCAGCGGCATCCGCAGTAGCGATATTACCAGCAATAATCTCAACCCCCGGGAAGGTGGACTTGGCGCGAATAACCGCATCAATCACCCCTTGGGAGTGCCCATGGGCTGTGTCAATAACAATAACATCAGCCCCGGCTTTTAACAGAGCTTCCATGCGGGCTTCCATCTCGGCAGTGGGGCCTACCGCAGCGCCAACCCGCAGACGTCCCAGGCTATCCTTACAGGAATTGGGATATTTTTTAACCTTTTCAATGTCCTTAATGGTAATCAACCCCTTCAGGAAGCGGGCATCATCAACCACCAGCAGTTTTTCAACCCTGGTGTGTTTCAGGTGTTCCTTGGCCTGCTCCAGTGTGGTACCCACCGGAACTGTTACCAGATTGCGCTTGGTCATGCGGGCTGAAATGGGCAGATCATAATCGGTTTCAAAGCGCAGATCACGGTTAGTCAGAATCCCAACCAGCTTGCCATTGGCTTTGGTAATCGGCACACCGGAAATACGGTATCTGGACATCATTTCCAGTGCCTCCCGAATCTTCTGGGTAGGACGCATGGTGATCGGGTCAACGATCATGCCGGATTCGCTTTTCTTGACCTTGTCAACCTCTTGAGCCTGGGCTTGAATGGAGAAATTCTTGTGGATAATGCCGATACCGCCTTCTCGGGCCATGGCAATGGCAGCGCGGGATTCGGTAACCGTATCCATGGCAGCACTGACCAGCGGTATATTAAGTGGAATGTTGCGGGAAAGTCGTGTGGACAGGTTTACATCACGGGGCAGAACAAGGGAATGGGCTGGAACAAGCAGCACATCATCAAACGTCAATCCTTCTGGAAGGTTTTCGAGCGGCATGGCTTCGCTACCTCGCGGCGATAAATTTTACCGACGTTAGTACAGCAACGCAGTGAAGTCAAGAACGTCTACGGTATAATTATCATCAGGCAGTAAAATATTATGTAATTCAAGTTTGTTAAGAAACAGTTTAAAGATTTGCTTCGTTTGTCTGTTTACGGGATCGCTTGTCTTGATACATTGCCATGTCTGCAGCCTTGATTGCATCCTGTAATCGTGAAGGGAGGGCCGTTGTAGCACTACCCAGTGAAAAGCGGACCTTCAGGCCGTGTTCTGACAGATGATTATCTTCATCAGCTATCTGACGGGCCCGTTCCATAATGGTTTTAAGCAGTTCCTCTCCTACCCCTTTCAGAATAACGGCAAATTCATCACCGCCAATTCTGGCTATAACATCACCTGCCCTGAAGACTTCTCGCAAAAGATCTGCTGCAGCTCGAATCAAACCATCACCAGCATCATGGCCAAAGCTGTCATTCACCTCTTTCAGCCCGTCCAGGTCGGCAATTACCACAGACAGTGGAGCAGATCTGCCCTTTTCAAGCTGTTCAATCTCTGCCTCAAAAAATGCCCGGTTATACAGTTTGGTCATTTCATCATGGGTGCTTAGATAGCGCAGACGATCCTCCATCTCTCGCCGTTTGGTAACATCCCTGGCCACATGGACTGCGCCGGCCAGATTGCCATCTGTATCAAAGGTTGGATTGACCGTGACATGGAAATAGCTGTTTAATTTAGGAATAAAGACTTCCGCTTCATGGGGTTTGCAATCTTTTAGCAGGAGGCTGTGAGGACAGCCTTCAGGGGGATGGCTGACACCATGCAGGTGCTGGAAGCAGGGTCCGATAAGACTGCCCGCTCCCGATTCGCAGATATCCATTCGCTCTTTAGCTGCTTTATTGGCATGCACCATTTGGTGAGAGGTATCCAGTACGGTCACCATATCGGGAATGGTATCAAACGTTTCCTGCCACTGGACATTTGCCAACTCCAGCGACTTCCGAGCATCACGTCGTTCTTCTTCCAGCTTGAGTCGGCCCATAAAGCTGCCCAATCCCCGTGCGGCAGTCATAACCATTGATGTTTCCGCATCAGACCAGGGACGTTCACGCTTCATATCACAGAGACAGGCAAAACCCCACAGGCAGCCTTCTTCAAAAATCGGCGTCAGCAACAAAGAACGCACATGCATGGCATCAAGAATATAGCGTTCTTCAGCAGGAAATGCTGAACGTGGGCCTGAGATGGATTTACCCTGGGAAAGCATGCTGTGCCAACGATCAAGATACGGAAGCTCTGGCATATCTGGCTCAGCACCATCAAGAAAGCGCAAGACCATTTCACCGCCAGCGAAACCACTGATCAGCAGCAGATCCCGCTCACCAAGCATTGCTTCTTGATAACGGTAGAGAAAGATTTTATCCGCCCGCGCCGCCTTGGCCATTTCCTGCAGGGCAAAATCCACCGCATCCTGGTTGGCATCCGCTGACAAAAGGTACTGGATTGCCATATTAACGCCCGATAACAACCGGGATTGTTGATTGGCCAGGCGACGGGCCCGCAACAGAAGCGCTTGCTGTTGTAAACTATGAAACAGCTTCTGAATATTCAAAGGCTTGGTCAGATACCCCTCAAGCTGAAGATTTATGGCCTGCAACAGATGTTCTGAACTGTCATGGGAGGAGATAATAATGACCGGTACTGAAGGTCGCTCAAGCTTAATTTGCCGGGCCAGATCCAGGCCGGTCATGGCAGGCATAGAAATATCTGTCAAGACCAGATCAGGCATTTTCTTTCTGAACAGTTCCAGGGCAACACGACCATTTTCTGCGGTATACAGTTCTCCACAAACCGGAGATAACATTCTGGAAATATGGGTACGCACACTGATATCGTCCTCCGCAAAGAGAACAGAGATCTCACGTAGTTCAACAAGTGAAGGGATATCTTCAGATATGTGTGGAACCGCCATTGTCGCTCCTCACGAACAGCAAAACACTAAACTTTACTACAATACTACAAGTAATTTGTCTGTCAAGCGGCCGTAATAGAATAAATGTTTAAGCAGAGCAAAGCAGACGCTACATGTTTACACCCTCCATGTAGTGTCCCTCGGCATAACGATCTATCTGCATCAGTAGATTTTCAGGGGTCATTACTTCTACTCGCCTGGCTTTGGTCATCAATGTTGCTATCATCCGATCTTCCGAGATGCCAATGCCTTCTTGGTCTTATGCGTAGCCACCGCATTCCAGGGATCATTTGGCCAGGGGTGTTTGGGATACCTGCCTCGCAACTCTTTACGAACCTCCAGATAGCCCCGCTCCCAAAACCCTTTCAGATCACGAGTGACTGCCACCGGCCTTCCTGCCGGTGAAAGCAGATGCACCAGTACAGCCCGCCTGCCTTTGCAGACCATGGGCGATGTTGCCAGACCAAACAGCTCCTGCAGCTTGACCGATAATACCGGCCCTTCCTGATCCGTATAATCCAGGACTATCCGTCTGCCGCTGGGCGCCTGAAAATGCACTGGCGCAACAGTATTGAGTGATTGCAGCAGGTTACAACCAATAACCTCTTGTAACAGATGAAGCAAAGAAATCTGCTGCAGCCCTTGCATCGAACGGATACCGGACAGGTGCGGCCCCAACCAGGTCTCAACGCTATTTAGCAGCGCTGCATCAGAAATATCCGGCCAACCATCCTCCGGCAGTAATCGAAACGCCAGCCCTACCCTGGCCTGCAGTTGACGGGACTGATCATACCACCCTAACAACCCGATACCGTTGCGTTTCACCTGTTCCAGCAGCAAAGGGATCGCTTCACTATCATCTGCCTGTATCAGGCGTGATGCCAGAACCACGGCCCCGATCTGTTCCTGCTCTGTTGCAACCACCCGATCGCTAACCGTGTCCCAGCTAATCTGGCGCTGCTTGAGAATCAGGTGACCTGCTGCCTGGCGTAGTTGTTCGCCTGACAGACCAACCGCCTGATGGATCAAACCATCTGCTCCTTCTCCGCCATCCACCTGCAGGGCCACCAGAAACGCTGCTCCAGCGCAGCCAGCCTTTGCTGAAAGCACTGCCCCCCTTCCTGATGCAAGCAGATACCTCCCCTGACGCAGCATGGCGATTCTATCAGGCCAGGCGGCCACTGCCATTTCAGGGGCATTATGGAGCAGATCAAGATCAATAGTTGGACATTTTTGAGGGTTTTCTCCCACCAAACGCAGTAACTGCTGCGCGGTCTGCTCAATAGCCCTGGTTGCGGTTGAGCGGTTTGAAAGCTGCGCTGCCAGATAACAGCCCGTAACAGCCTGGCCCTGGTCCTGTGCAGCAAGCAACAGACGAGCCAGCCTGGGATGCAGCGGTAGTTGTACCATGCGGCGGCCAAGCTCAGTGATACCGCCAGTAAGGTCCAACGCCCCAAGCAGTTGTAATAACTCCTTCGCAGCTGCCAGATGCTGGGCAGGAGGTTGATCTAACCAGGCAAGACCGGCAGGATCAGTTACCCCCCAGGCTGCCAACTCCAGCAGCAGCGGTGCCAGATCAGCAGTCAGGATCTCTGGCGGGTTAAACGGCGTCATGGCCTGATAACTCTGCTGCGGATAAAGGCGGTAACAGACACCGGCTGCAGTTCGGCCTGCCCTGCCGGTACGCTGGTCTGCCGATGCCTTTGCTGCCCGCACCGTTACCAATCGCTCCAGCCCGGTGGCCGGATCAAGCTGCAGGCGGCGGGTCAATCCACTATCCACGACAATCCGTACCCCAGCTATGGTCAGACTGGTTTCAGCTATGTTGGTGGCCAGCACCACCCTGCGTTGCGGTCCAGACAGAATGGCCTGCTGCTGTTTTTCAAAGGATAGATCGCCATATAAGGGGCAGACCACAGCAGATGACAGCCCTGCCAGCTCACGCTCAACCGCTCTGATTTCACCACTGCCTGGTAAAAAGGCCAGCAGATCACCAGCCTCTTCAACCAGGGCAGTCTTGATAGCAGTTGCCATCCGCCGTGCAAGCGGCTGTTTTTCAGATACTGTTACGGGATAACGCACCGCAACCGGAAAGGCACGGCCTTCTGACAATAATATCGGCGCATCACCCAGTAAGCGGGAAATCAGCTTGCAGTCAAGGGTGGCAGACATCACCAGCAGTTTCAGGTCAGGCCGCAAAATCGCCTGGCTTTCCAGACACAGGGCCAGACCAAGGTCACCGTGGATGGAACGTTCGTGGAACTCGTCAAAGATGACACAGGCCACACCGCTAAGCTCAGGGTCATGCTGAATCCTGCGGGTCAGTACACCTTCCGTCACCACCTCAACCCGGGTGGCATTACAGACCTTGCTTTCAAAGCGAATGGTATAGCCCACGGTCTGTCCCACCTGTTCCCCCAGACTCTGGGCCATATAACGGGCAGCCGAAGCAGCTGCAATCCGACGCGGTTCCAGCATGATGATACGGCCAGCTTCAGGAGGGATGATGGTAAGCAGCTCAAGCGGTACTCGAGTAGTCTTGCCTGCACCGGGCGCAGCGGACAGCACCAGATTGGTATGGGTTTTCAGCGTGGCAAGCAGTTCCGGCAGGACCTGCATAATGGGAAGACTATCTGATGCCATCACAGTTCTCCTGATGGCGGTGCTACCAGACTTCTTTCTTTCCTTGTAATCATCGAACCATCCCATTTATTGCAGCTTAACGTTCTTACATTACACGTTACTGCCGGTATCAGATTCAAAATAAAGCGCCTTGCATACTTTTAAAGTAGCGTTATACTAATGCACACAATGCTCAATAAACAGTGCAAAATTGTGGAGCCATCGAATGCAAACTATCTTTAGCGATCAGAACGACGAAAGGCTCTCCCGTTCAATTGAGGGTTCTTTAAGCCTGATGCCGCTTGCCGATCTTATCCAATGGATTGAAACTTCAAAAAAATCAGGCACTCTAATAGCATCACATGAAGACTGTACACGTCGTTTTTTCTTCCAAAATGGCCGATTGATCTTTGTCTGGTGTGACCGGGAGGGAGAGCGCCTCTATGAAGCGATCCGAGACCAATTCGGGATTGCCATGGAAAAGATACTGGATGCCCTTAACCAGGCAGAACAACTTGGAATATCATTTGTAGGACTATTATCAAGCGAAGAAGGGATTTCACTTGAACGGCTGGGGGGGCTCATCACCGCTTTGGCAGAAACATCATTAACCACCTCGCTGGCCTGGCGAGCAGGGCATTTCCGGTTTAATGATTCTCTTCCTGCAGCAGTGCTCTGTGGACCGGTCAATATAAAGCCGACCCAAGTACTGCTGGACTCTACCGTTCAGATTGATGAAGCCCGCCTTACCGAACAGTCTAACCTCGAACCGGTCTTGAATGAGGTTTATGAGTTGATTCGTAAAGGCGCTCTTGATATCCCACCGTTACCTAGTGAGATGCAGACTCTGATGGACAAGATCAACAACCCGAATCTCACAATCGAACAGGTTGTCGAATGTCTGACAGACCCGTTACTGGTTTCAAAGATTCTGAGAGTCTGTAATTCTTCTTTCTACGGCAGACGTGGCAAAGTTGATACACTGCGGGATGCTGTGGTGTATATGGGGCTCAAATCCTTGATGAGTATTGTGACGGTTAATGCGCTTAGCGGTTTTGCACCCCAGCATGCCGAGCAGATTGAGCAGATTTTACACCACTCCATGATGGTGGGGATGATTGCAAAACAGCTGACCCGTGACATGGGCGGTAACCATGATCAGGCTTTTGTCTGCGGACTACTGCATGATATTGGCTGGATTGCTATGCTTGAAATGCTTTCCAAGTATGATCTGGATAAGAAAAAACGGGATTTGCTCATGCACGAGCATCATGCAACGCTTGGAGCCCTGGTTGCTAAAAAATGGAATTTTTCAGAAGAGATTCAAGAAGTTATAAAGAACCACCACCATCCTGACAAGTCACAAAACTACAAAAATCTGGTACAGACAATTTACCTGTCAGACCAACTTGCAAAAAATGAACACCCCCTGCCAGATGATGTTATTTCAGCACTATCATTACACCACGAAAGCTGGTCTGCTCCGTTTACTGATCATCTTGATGAGTTGGATCAGGAGATTAACAGTATTCTGTCTCCCCAATAGCCCCCGTCAGCCTATGACTTCAGCGTCAGCCATAAATGGAATCAACCGTCTGTTTGACCTGCTGAATCAGCTCCGATAAAGAAGAGCGAAAATCTGCCAGACGCTTTACACCAAGCTTGGTTAGCTGCCGTTCAAGTTCAAGCATATCGACACCGTACACCTCACCTTCACGTTGCTCTGCGCTCTCATATTTACAACAAAAACCAACATTCAGGCAAATTTGGTCAGAAATATGAACCAGCTGGGTCAGGAGAGACATATTTTCTGACTGATTCTCATGATGATGCCGAATGACATCAACATACAGCTCAGGAAAGCGCCACTGTTCTGCCAGCAACCCGCCTACCTCGGCATGGCTGGTGCCAAACACCTCCATTTCCGCATGATATAAATCCAACTCCCGTTCACGTGCAAGAACCAGTACACGGGTAAATTCATCCCTGCGCTGCTGACTGAGAATGACTTCACCAATATCATGCAAAATACCGGCAATATAGGCCTGATCCTGTGAAATGGTGTCACTGTAGGATGCCAGCTTTTTTGCAACCAGACCAACGCCAAAGGCATGTTCCCAGCAATATTGCATGTTAAGTGGGCTACGGCTCTGGGAGTCAGTCAGCTCCAGAAAGCAGGAGGTCAGAATAATTTCAAACACCCGTTGTGGCCCCAGGTAAATCAAAGCCTGGCGAACTGAATCAATTTCCTGCAACAACTTATAGAGTGGAGAATTAACAATTCTGATGATACGCGCTGCCATTACCTGGTCTGACAACAGGATGTCTGCCACCTCTCCCATATCAACTTCAGACTCGTTCAACAACTGTATTGCACGTGAAGCTGCAGCAGGTACGGTAGGAAGCACTTTGAAAGTCTTCATTATGGCTTGTGCTGTAGCTAGCGGGGTTAAGCCTGTTGACATCGGGAAACTCCTGAAACCAAGTAAATCGGTATGTAATTTTGTGCACTATAGCAGATGGATACAGGTATTGAAAAGAGTAGTTTCGCTCCTTGACAGTCACTATTTCGTCGCGTAGGGTACCTCTTATGATTAAAAAAGTGGAATCCAGGCCATTTTTGCTGCATAAATAGGCATCAGTGTTCAAGAAAGGCTACCTGTGCGGGTCATTGCCGGAGAGGCCAGGGGGATGCGGTTGACAGCGCCTCGTGGAACAACAACACGCCCCACTACTGACCGTGTTAAAGAGGCACTTTTTAGTCTACTGGATAGTGCCAACCGTCTGAATGGGGCACGGGTACTTGACCTGTTTGCCGGCAGCGGCTCTCTCGGTATCGAAGCTCTTTCCAGGGGGGCAGAACATGTTATTTTCATAGAAAAAAACAAACAGGCAATTGAGGCACTGCAACAGAATCTGCTGCACACCAAGTTCAGTAATCGAGCAGAAGTACACCCTTTTGACTGCCTGCAGGCCCTTGAACGCCTTACACGACGCAAAGCGCAATTTGATCTGGTGTTACTTGACCCCCCCTATCAGGCGGGACTACATCAAAAGGTAATTGAGTTGGTGGGAGCAACACTGCTTGCTGCAAACGGCCTACTGGTTGCAGAAACAGCGACACGTACGCCGCTACCGACATGTATCGGCTCTTGTATCCAGGCAGACCGACGAATCTACGGCGACACCGCCCTTGAACTCTACATCTTGGAGCAACAAAACCATGCCCCATAGCCGTATTGCCATCTACCCCGGTTCTTTTGATCCGATTACCTACGGACATTTAGATATTATCCAGCGTGGTCTCAAGATATTCAACCATGTAATTGTGGCTGTCGCACGTAATTCCCAAAAAAACGCCCTTTTTAACATTGATGAACGGGTTGAGCTGATTAAGACCGTCTTGAAGGACGAACCTCGGGTCTCCGTTGACACCTTTACCGGCCTTCTGATAGATTATGTTGCTTCCAAAGAGGCACATGTAGTCATCAGAGGGCTACGGGCTATTTCTGATTTTGAGTATGAATTCCAGATAGCCCAGATGAACAGCACTATCGGCCACGAGGTTGAAACCCTGTTTATGATGACCTCGGTTCAATACGGCTACCTCTCTTCCTCAATTGTCAGAGAGGTCTGTGCGTTGGGAGGACCGGTTGACAGTTTTGTACCACCGGAAGTAAAAAATGCCATGCAGCAGAAATACGGTTTAAACCGATAGGATGTACAACACATCATATAATCAGACCAAGGAGGCAGCATGAAACTCGCAGATCGCGTTAACAAAATCCAACCATCCCCTACCCTTGCCATCGATGCCAAGGCCAAAGCACTGAAAGCCCAAGGTGTTGATGTTGTCGGCTTCGGCGCCGGTGAACCTGACTTTGACACCCCTGCACATATTCGGGAAGCGGGCAAAAAGGCAATTGATGCCGGTTTTACCCGTTACATGCCGGTTGGCGGCGCTGATGATCTGAAGGATGCCATCATCGCCAAGATGAAGCGTGACCACAATCTGGAATACACCCGTGACGAGATTTCCGTAGCCTGCGGTGCCAAGCACACCCTCTACAACATCTCCCAGGCCTTGATTCAGGAAGGGGATGAAGTCATCATCCCTGGTCCTTACTGGGTATCCTACCCTGACCAGATCGTTCTGGCCGGCGGTACACCGGTGTTTATCATGACTGACGAGACTACCGGCTTCAAGATCACCCCGGAACAACTTGATAAAGCGATCACCCCCAAGACCCGCTATCTGATCTTGAACTCTCCCTGTAATCCCACCGGTTCAACCTACAGTAAAGAAGAACTGGCAGCCCTGGGTGAAGTGCTGTTGAAGCATGAGCACGTACTGGTGGTAGCAGACGATATCTATGAGCGCCTGATCTATGATGGCCTGAGCTTCTACAATATTGCCCAGGTGGTACCGGCACTTAAATCACGTACTATCGTTGTTAACGGCGTATCCAAAACCTATGCCATGACCGGCTGGCGGATCGGTTATGCCTGCGGCCCCAAAGAGCTGATGGGCGCCATGACCAAAATGCAGTCCCAGTCCACCAGTAATGCTACCTCCATTGCCCAGAAGGCATCGGTTGAAGCACTGAACGGCCCCCAGGAACCGGTTGCAGCCATGTGTGTAGAGTTTGAAAAGCGGCGCACCTACATTGTTGAACGGCTGAATGCCATGCCTGGTGTTTCCTGCTTCAAGTCAAACGGCGCTTTCTATGTCTTCCCTAACTTCTCAGGCGTCTATGGCAAGTCAACGCCAGCTGGCAAAAAGATCGAGACCTCTTCAGACTTTGCAGCCTACCTGCTGGAAGACGCAAAGGTCGCTCTGGTTCCCGGCATTGCCTTTGGTGATGATCGTTACGCCCGCCTCTCCTACGCCATCAGCATGGAGAACATCACAAAGGGTATGGATCGCATTGAAGAGGCGATTAAAAACCTGAAATGACCCCACCTGCGGGGGACGCTTCGGCGTCCCCTTTTTTACTGCACGTACTCCATGAGGTCGGCTATGATCACCAAAGATATGATTATCGGCGATATCATCAGACAGCACCCTGCAACAGTACAGGTTTTTGCCCGTCATGGCCTTGAATGCTACGAATGCCAGATTGCTGATCTGGAGACACTTGAACATGGGGCCGGACACCACAAACTTGATATTGAGATGCTCCTGAACGAACTGAACAGTAGCCTCAGCTCACCTGCCTGATACCACCGGAGTATCCATGAGTGATTTTGATCAATACCTTGAACATTTCCCTGTCGGGTTGAAGGTCAATGTCGGCATTCCGGTACCTGATGGTGATACATTTCACGACTGGGCCATCATCCACACTATTGATGAAGATCTGGTTTCACTGCAGCTTTCCCGCGACACACTCCCGGCAGGCGTTAAACTCAAAGTTGGTACTATTCTGGATATCCGTGCCGGCAATGAAGTCGAGGGATATTCATGCCGGGCAATTATTGTTGCCGAAGGATATCATCGCGAAGTTTTGTTGCGCCTGATTGGCGAGATCGTCTCTTCTGAGCTGCGCGAGTTCTATCGTATTGATGCCTTCCTACCTATTAAATACTTCGTCAGTTCTAAACAGAGCGAAGTCAAATTAAAGGTGGCCTGGAAAGAAAAACGGGAGGCACGGCTAACTGCAGAAAAAGAACGGAAACAACAGGAAAAAAAACCATGGGAGCGGCTTCGTCAGCCCCCGGAAACAGAAGAACTGCCTTCTGAAGAGTTTGGTGAGGAAGGACTCTGGGACGACACGGGCGAAGGACTTGATCAGCCAGACCAGGTAGTTGACGACACCAGAGACCATACCTGGGATGATGTCATACCACTGGCAGCAAATATAAGTGGTGGCGGCATACGGATGCTGCTGCACCATAAATTTGAAGACGACACGCTGGTGCCGCTTGAAATTTATCTCCCCAGCGAGCCGGAACCACAGATAATTGACGCCGTATGCATTGTTGCCTTTGCCAATGAAAACTTCGCAGCCACCAGGCAGTTTAACCGGACCAGCTACAACACGGGACTCAAGTTCAAGTTTATTGAAGAACGGGACAGAGATGCCATTGTCAGCTATATCTCAAATGTCCAGCTCAAACGTATCAGGCAGATGCGTGAACAGTATCTCTTCCGTAGCGGTCCAAACATGGATAAACCAGAGGACACCCCGGAACAACGTACAAAGCTGCTGATCAGGTCCGTACTCACCATTGGTATTGTTGTTACTGCCCTGATCGGCCTGATTATCTATTTTAAAGGCTATGTTGAAAACCGCCCGAAAAATGAGATAGAGATCCTGTTTGAAAAGGGATTTAGCGACTATCTAAAAAAGATTGGCAGAGACCCGTCACAGGGGCAGTAGTGTTTTCTGCACTACTGCCAACCGAGCACCTGGTACCCTTTTTCATATAAGCAAATATCAACAAATCTGCGGTACACCGGTGAATCCTCTGGTCCTTTCATAGCACTGCTCACCAAGGCCACCGTTCCTCCAGCTGCTGCACCAATCAGACCACCCCGTAAGGCAGAACCACTAATGGCACCGACAACAGCCCCGGTTGCACCACCAACCAGAGCTGATTTTCCGGTCTTAAGTGCAACCTCGTCTGCAAGCCGTCCTTGTGCATTAGCCTCTTCAGCACGCTTTAAACAGTCATCAATCTCCTGCTGAGCCTTTTCAGAACCGGTTGAGCGATAGAGTTCATTCGGGTAAAGTACCGGTCTTTTTGCTGCACAACCGCTAATCAGAACGAGTATACAGATGGTGATAATCATCCTTACGTCCATTGTCCCCTCCTGTATGGCTACCTCTTACTTTCAAAATTTTACCACAAAAAAGGCCGCCCGACAAATGTCAGACGGCCTTTCACTACGCTTATTTCTATGTAACGATTACTTCTTTTTCTTTTTAGCTGCCTTCTCTACTGAGCGGCCGCCAACCTGCATCGGGTCGCCTTTGTAGCCAAGAGCAGCCCAGTCCATACGCTTTGCCCCCATGTGGCACTCGCCGCACTGCAGGGCCTGCTCTTTAGGAGCAACTTCGTGAGGCGCAGCCAACCAGGCCACCGTCTTCACAAACTGGAACTTACCGCTGTATGGCAGACCAAGATCCTGACCGCCATCCTTCAGCGCCTTCTCCCAGTCATAATGTTCCCAGAGAGATTTATACTGCTGGAAGGTGTTCAGGTACTTGAATTTAGCATCCATCGGCTGGCTGCCTTCGTAGAACTTATAAGGATAGATTTTGGCAGTTTTATCCTTGATATCGCCCACCGGCTTGATCATCACCACCGGCTTGGAAGGATCCTTGATCTTGTCACCAACCATATAGCGCTCCATAGTACCATTATACCAGGCGTAGGTCGGCACAAAGTTCATGTTCCACTTGAAGGTACCTTTTTTCTTCTGGAAGGTTTCTTTATCAAACTCTTCCTTAGGCTCAATATGCTTGCCGGTATCAGACCACCACCAGCCAACTTTGGTCGCCTGACCACGGGAAATAGTGGGGATATGGCAGGTCTGGCAGGCTACGGAAGCGGTATGCTTGTCAAGGATAGCCTTGTTCTTTGACTTCTGGTGAGGGGCCTTGGCGCCAGTGTGGCAGTCAGCACAGTTTACCCGTGCGTCGTAGTGAGCCATCATGCTGGAAGCGCCAGCGATCTTGTGATCCTTGGTCTTGTGGCAATCCTGGCAGAGCAGACCAGCGCCGCCTTTTTCCTTCTTGGCCATGTGAACATCTGCGTTTTTATCCGCAGCCAGCAGGGTTGAATCTAGGCCAGGCGACTTTACTGCATCACCACCGCCGCCATAGAAGTGGCAGTAACCGCAGTTTTGCAGAGTCGGCTTACCAACTGATTTTGCTGCCTTATCAAGATCCATGGAGCCTTTTTGAATGGCCTTCATGTCAATATCGCAGCCAACGGCAGCGCGCTCGTAGTTGCCTTTCTGTGCATGGCAGACCAGACAGTCAACCCGGGTCTTGTCCTTGTGGTCGAACTTTGAGCTGGTCCAGCCATACCCAGCATGGCACTTGCCGCAGGACTCCATCGGCTTGGCATCCTTGCCGTTAAAGACCGTGGTACAGAAGGAGTTGATCATGTTGAATTTGCCATACTCCTTGGTGCTCTTCTCCATCCCTTTGATATGGTTGGGAGTCCCCTTCCAGTTCCAGTGGGTGGTCTTCATGAAGTCTGTTGCCTGCTGGTCGTGACACTCAAGACACTGCTTGGTCACATCCTGACCTTTGGTAAAAGGCCCTTTGACGAAATCCGAGTGATCAACCCCGGCAAACGCCACGGATGCAACCAGAAGCAGTGCAGTCGCTACTGCAGCCACCACTGTCCGTACACCATTCATACTCATTCCCCTTTCGCTCTCCTGCGTATAATGAGCCCGACACTGTGTCGAGCATGACATATAAAACCGGTGTATAAAAACATATCTATATCTTGATGTCAATCATCAGGATGCAGACTTAAAGACCATTACAGTCCGTTTTGACTGGCTTTTTTAGAGCCGGCAACTTTGCAAGCATCCAGACCACGACACCGATTCCCAGTACCAGGGTCACCAGAAAAAAGATCAGCGGCGACCACTGCACGTTTGTCGGCACCTTGGTCATATCAAAATAGGGGGCCAGATAACCGGTCCTGACGCTATCACGCATGAATGACATCACATAAACCAGCGGCAGGGTCAGACAAAGGGTAGGCACAACTTTACGTTGATACCCGGTAATCAGGCTTATAAGGGCCAGCAGGATTCCTGCTGCCAACAAACCCGTAGCAGCCATATCACTTCCCATAAACCGCTTCATCACCTCAGGCGACAGAGTAAGCAGGAACCAGCTTCCCACCAGCAGCTGCAGCCCGGTCAGCCAGGTAAACAGCTGCATCCCCAGCTTTACCCCCGCATTTGAGACCTCCTTGTCATGTCTGAGTACCACTGACGAGTACAAGGCCACACACAGACCACCTACGGCCAGAGAACCGGTCATCATATGCAGGTAGCGCGACACCAGGGTCGGGTCAGCCAGATTCAGCAGCGTGCCTCCTGGCGTGGTAAACCAGCGGGACCAACTGACAGGGGAGATCATCAAGGTCATATTATTGGTGAAGATAAAACCAACGGTCATCAACAGCGCCAACGCGGCCAGAAGCAGAAACATGGCCAGATTGCCCAGCTTTTTAAAACCAAAGTCATAGATATAGATCATGTAGTAGGCAAGGATCATAATCGGGATCACCGCAAGCCAGAACAGCCCCATCAACACCGTACTGGAATAGAGCAGATGTCCGTAGATCACGTTGACAAACAGCAATGGGGCAACCCCCAGATTGACCGTAAAGGCAACCAGAAACGGCAGGGCCTTTGCCAGTTCATGGGAGAGTTCATGGTGAGCACGTCCTGGAAAGAGGTGAGCGATAAAGGCGGTCAGGGCAGTGCCCAACATGGCATTCATGGCAATCAGGTGCAGGGGAAAGGTCAGCATCAACAAAAACTGAAACCAGCCCCAGCCAGCGGTCAGGGTATCAGCAGTCGGAATCAGGGTAGCCGGATTCATTTGGCACCTCCTGTCTGTTTAAGCATGTAGTCAGCCATTGCATCCTTCTCTGCCGCTGTACCGGTATAATCCGGCATGGCCGGATTCAGGGCAGACAGCTTATCCAGCGCAGCTCTCATCTTGTCACGAGACCAACCGGCCATCTTTGGCTTGATCTGATCGAAGCTGTGGCAGGCGGCACAGTTATCCTCAAAGAGCGTGGCCCCCTGCTCTTTGGCAGGTGCTGCAACACCGGGATTATTCAGCCCGAACAGATAGCCGGCCATGGCATCCTTGTCCGCCGCCGGAGCCCCATAATCCGGCATGGCCGGGTTCAGGGCCGGCAGTTTATCCAGTGCAGCGCGCACCCTGGCCAGGTCCCACCCTTTCATCTTTGGTTTGATACTGTCAGCGCTGTGGCAGGCAGCACAGTTTTCTTCATACAGTACCTTGCCGCGGTCTCCAGCAGCACCGGCATCATCAGTCAGCGGTTTTTTATGCAGTCCTGCAGTCAGGTAGGCAGCCAGCGCTTTCAACTCGTTCTCATTTCCCACAAAGGGAGGCATGAAGTAGCGTTTTTCATGAATGCTGGCCAGATACTTGCGCATAGCTCCATAGCTCATGTTTTTGGTGCGGCTGACAATATCATTATTAAAACCACCGACGCTGTGACAGGCAAAGCACTGATGCAGGAACAGCTCCCGGCCTGCTTCAAGCTGATTGGCTTCGGTCACCTCTTTATGCTGCACCCATTTGGCGTTTTTCAAAAATCCTTCCTGATTGATCCGCTCCACCTCTTTTTTAAGGATACCGTTTGAGTACATCACCTCATTGATGACGTAGGGGCGGCGGGCTGCCTCGCGGGTCCACTCAAAAGCCCCCATGTACCCCATGGCTGAAACCATCACAACGATGATCAGACAGCGGATACGGGCCTTGGGGTTAAGCAGGATCAGGGCGATCAGCACACCTGACAGCACCGCCATTGAAAAGGCGCCGGTCATGACTGCCCGTTTGATGGTGGGGGATGCACCACCCACCAGTTTGGCTGCCGGTGACGGCAGCACCGACAGGTACCACCAGCCAGCCGGAATGGAGAGAATCAGTGAGACCAGCGCCCAAGAGCCGGAATAGCGGATCATACGGTGCCGTGCAGTTTCGTCTTCTAGGAAGGTGGCGGTCAGAAAACCGTAGCAACCTGCCAGCATGAAACTCATAAAACTGCGGAAGAACAGGGAAGGCCAAAAGGTGGGATTGAAAAAACCGGCCCAGAAATCATTGTTGATCAGCCAGCTTCCAGGGGTGAGCATAAAGTCGATGATACCGTTGATCAGGAACAGGCTCATCCAGGCCGCGCCGAAATAAATCCAGCCAATGGTCTGGTGGGTGCGGTCATCCATCTTGCCGAAGGTGTAGAAGTACACAAACAGCGCTACGATCTCCACCAGAAAGAAGACCCATTCAGCTGCCCAGCCAAACACAAAGGTATGGATCAAAAGTGAGGTGGCAGCCGGGTGGATCAGGGAGATCACAAACCAGATGGCAACACCGGTCAGACCGCCAAAGACCATGGTCAGCAACATGAAAAACTTGGTGTGTTTCTTCACAAAGGCCATAATCTGCTGACTCTGCTCCTTGATGGCTTTACGTTCAGCCATTACCAGATAGAGCCCGCCCCCCACCGCAAAGTGGGAAACAAAAACGTGAACGATCGCCACCAGCGCGATCAACAGACCTCCACCAAACGTCGGAACAAACCAGACCGGATAGTTCATCGGTGCTCCCCTCCTATAGCTACAGCTATACCTTCAGCAATCAGTGTAACCGTCTGTTGACTGCCATCTTCCATCCGCTTTAATGTCCCGCTGCCTGCTGTCAGTTCAGTATCTCCAAGTACGATGCTATAGCGGGCCTTCAGCTTGTCTGCCCGCCGCATCTGGCTTTTCAGGCTTTTACCTTCGCAATCAGTTTCCACCCAGAAACCCTGGTCCTGTAATGCAGCCATCAGCTGAAAACCAGCAGTCCTGGCAGTATCCCCCATCACAGCAATGAACAGATCCGGCGTTCTGTCAAAATTTCGATCTCCCAGCAGCAGGGCAACCCGTTCTACCCCCAGGGCAAAACCGATCCCTGGTACAGCCGGTCCTCCCAGTTGCTCCACCAGACCATCATAACGACCACCGGCAGCAACGGCAGATTGGGAACCCAGCAGGCCGGTCACCAGTTCAAAGGTGGTACGGGTATAGTAATCCAGACCTCTGACCATACGGGGATTCAGGCTGAACGGCACCTCGGCAGCAGTCAGATAATTTTGCACCGCACTGAAATGCTGATCACACTCCGCACACAGATGCTCCAGCATTGCCGGAGCCCCCTGGGTCGCTTCCACACAGCCCGGCACCTTGCAGTCAAGTGCCCGCAGCGGATTGGTGGTCTGGCGTCGACGACAGTCCTCGCAGAGTGCGTCCTGACGTTCTGCCAGAAAGGTCACCAATGCCTTACGATACGCTGGACGGCAGGCTGGACAGCCTAAAGAATTAATCTGCAGCCGTGGCTCGGTCAAGCCTAGCTCCTGAAACAGACGGCTGACCATCAACAGCAGCTGGGCATCAATCAGCGGATCTGCAGCACCGGTTACCTCGGCACCGATCTGGTGAAACTGGCGATAACGCCCTTTCTGGGGACGCTCGTGACGGAACATGGGGCCCATGTAGTAGAGCTTGTTAACACTATCCAAAGCGTACAATTTGTGCTCGATCAGAGCACGCATCACACTGGCAGTCCCCTCAGGGCGCAGGGTCAGGCTGTTGCCCCCCTTGTCCGTAAAGGTGTACATCTCTTTTTCAACAATATCAGTGGTATCACCAATTGAGCGGCAGAACAGTTCCGTCTTTTCCACAATCGGCACTCTGATTTCGTTAAAACCATACCGTGCAAAGACCTGCCGCGCGGTCTGTTCAATAAACTGCCAGAGCCCGGATTCAGAAGGCAGAAGATCATTAAATCCTTTGATAGCGGTAATACTCATTATTACTCCCTTATTGGTGTAACGCACCGCCAGCAAGAAGGCCGACAACACGATAAATACAATTTTTACCGGCAGCTTTACCGGCGTACATAGCCTTGTCAGCCATGGCCAGCAGCTCTCCCACTCCCGTCGTATCTTCTGGATAACAGGCAAATCCCAGGCTGGCAGTCACATGAATCTGGTACCCCTCCCTGGCAAGGAAGCAATGTTTTTCAATCATCTTCCTGATACGTTCACCCACCTGTTGTGCAGCATCTGGACCAGTTTCCACCAGGATAATGGTGTACTCGTCACCACCATAACGGATCAATACATCCACTTCACGGACCGATTTTTTCAGTAGTGCGCCCAGTTCTTTTAGCAGATTACTCCCCACCAGGTGGCCGTAGGTATCATTAACACCCTTAAAATTATCCAGATCAAGAAACACAACCGATAGCTGGGTAGCATAGCGATCAGCCCGTTTAATTTCACGTTCAAGCGCAATTTTCAAGTAGCGATAATTAAACAGACCGGAAAGTTCATCGATGTAGAGCATATCCCTGGTGGAGGTAAAGCGCAGGGCATTATCCAGGGCACGGGCGCCATGTTCTTCAAGAAAACTGATATTCCGCTCGCTCTTAAGCGATGGCATAACCTGATCCGGGTCATTCAACAAAATCACCATACCATGGCAACTGTTTCTGATAATAAGAGGAAAGAGAACCGCTTCCCTTAAATCAGCCTGTTCAAACTCATCATGACCCGTCGGGAGAAGTAGCCGCACCGGTTGGCCCTTACGGGATGAACATTTCCGAAAGGAAGGGGCCAGTAACGTATGCACCAGTGCGCCGGTGGCTGCATCAATCCCTTTCAGTTCCTTGACAATAAACTCTCCATCCAGCTGCACCAGGCCAATACCACGACCGACACCAATCTCACGCGCCAGGGCATCCACAGCAAGATGACAGACCCCTTCAAGATCCAGACAACTGGAAAGTGCCTGACTTGTCTGTAAAAGCCCCAACATATTACGCAGTTCAACATTTTCGTCCAGCAGGCGGCGCTGTTCCATACAGAGTCGCACGGTATGCAGCAGTTCATCTGAACTGATCGGTTTCAGCAGAAAATCTCGGGCACCATGTTTAAGGGAAAAGAGAGCTGATTCAAGATCAGCATTGGCGGTCACCAGAATCACATCAATGGAAGGGTCCTGTGACTTGATTTTTACCAGCAGCTCCAGCCCGGAAATTCCAGGCATGGCCAGGTCGGTAACCACCAGACCGAAGCGTGCATCCAGCAGTAGATCAAGCGCCTCCTCACCAGAACAGACTGTTTCCACGCTATAGCCAGCCTGACGCAGCAGGTCGGCATACAACTCACGGAAAAAGCGATCGTCTTCCACGATCAGTATTTCATTCAACTGCCTGGTTTCGGTCATCAGGAGTTAAGCCTTATATAGAGTGATAACGATAGATTGTATTATCGCAGCAAATTGCCGGCTGTCAAAACAAAATGTCGCACTGCAGCAAGCAGAGCAGGTTCAGTCTTAAGCGGGGATACGGTAAATTCAATGCCATTCGTTTCAACCTGAATGGTTCCCTGTTGATCAGTTCGGTACAGCTCTGCCCGCTGCTGTTTGATCCGACCGATTGTTTCTGCTGTTGGCAGTCCAAATGTATTTCCAGCCCCAACTGATATCACCGCAACCCGTGGTTTGACCCTGGCAAGAAATTGCTCACTACTTGCATATCTGCTGCCATGATGCCCCACCTTAAGCAGAGTAACCTCCCTGATTCCATCATGGATCAGCATATCTTCCACAGGAAAGCCGGCATCACCCATCAAAAGCGCGCTGAAAGAGGATTGTTGAAGGTGCAGTACCAAAGAATCATCATTATCCCCACCCTCTGTTCCTGCCGCCGCCTTTGGAGCAACAACTGACACCACCAATTCCTTCCCCAGTTGAGCACGATCTCCCTTTTTAACTATCCGAAGGATTGTATTCTGGCTATTAAGCGCCCCAATAAGACGCTGATAGTTGTTGTTTGAACCAACAGACGCCCCTTGCCAGAATTCCCTTACCCGAAACTGCTCGGCAACCGCAGGTAACCCTCCAAGGTGGTCAGGATGGGGATGGGTCAAGACCATCAGGTCAATCTGCTTAACCTTCAGACGGTGCAGTGCCGGTACCAGATACCGTTCACCAAAATCCTTACCTGAATCCCGCAGATAGCCACCGCCATCTACCAGCAGAGTGCGACCGTCTGCAAGTTTAATCAAGGTTGCATCCCCCTGCCCCACACTCAGGAAAGCAATCCTCGTTTTTGCATCAGATGCTGCATCCGGCCACAGATGTACCAGTATCAGCCCGATCAGCAACAGGCTTACTGCAATGCCTTTACTACGACCAGACCGGATAAAACTGAGCAGGCCAAGCAGAATAACGGTAGCCAATAGATCAACAGGGCCGACATTGAAGCTGTGCAGTACAGGCAACCGGGATATCCAGAAGATAAAGCTGTTACTGACCTGTACCAGCCAGCCGGACACCTGCAGTAAAAATGTCGCAACAGGCGGTATCCAGAACTGTAAAGGAACAGCTGCCGTAGCCAAAACCGTTGCGCCATACCCCAAAAGTGGCACCACCACCAGATTCGCCAGAATTCCGCTGAACGAAACTTGATGGAATGAATCCAGCACCGGCGCCATGGTGGAAAGTACGGCTGCTAATGAGGCGGCACAAAACAGCAGCAGTGTTCGCTGCCAGCCCCGTACAGCAAAGCGATTAAATGGTGCAATAAGTAACGGTGTCAGCACCAGCAGCCCCCAAAGCGCCAGGAACGAAAGTTGAAACGAGAGATCAAACAGAACACCCGGGTCCGCCACCAGCAAACAAAAAGCTGCCAGAAACAGCACATCCAGGCTATCAATCTCCCGCTCACTCCAAATGGCCAGCACCACAGCTGATAGCATCAACACAGAACGGGCTGTAGCAGGAGCGCCACCGGTAAAAACAAGGTACAGCAGCATAAGCGGCAGAGCTGAGAGTAACGCCGTGCGCCGGGCATCAATGCGTAGCGCCAGCCACTCCCAACGCAGCAGTAGCCATCGCAAACCCAGGACCCACACCGCAACCACAACACCAACATGGAATCCTGAGACAGAAAGAATGTGGGACACACCAGCCCGGCTATAGGCGGTAGTCAAGGCGGGAGGGATCTCTTGTTGCTCCCCGGTTGCCAGTGCCAGAACAATACCGCGTTGGTCCGGGTCCAGGATGATTTTTCTGATGAATTCCTGACTGCGTAACGCAAGTGCATCAATCCAGCGGTGCCACGAGGTCACAGCAGCAGCACGCATCAGCACAATACTATCAGCATGATGTACCCAAGCCGTTGCCTGCACACCGCGTAGTGCTAGATAGCGGCGGTAATCAAACTCTCCAGGCAAACCAAGCAGGCGCGGCAGATGCACTTTGGCCGGACAACGGATTCTATCACCACTCAGCCAGGAGCCCTGTCCTTTTGCGATAGTTATGAGCAGAACACCATTAGCGGCAAACAGGGTACCATCGGAATAGACCTGCTCAACCTGCAGTTCAAGCCTCTGTCCTTCAGTATTCATAAGAGGACGGCCCTGCAGTATCCCCTCAACAACAACCTGCTTGCCATCAAATGCAGCAACACCTTGATCAGCCAGATTTCTATCCAGGCGTGGTGCCAAAGCTGCCATTCCCCAACTCATCCAGAACAATGCCAGTAAACAACCAAACAGTATCTGGCTTTTAAATGGCACCACAAAAGCAAGGCAAACAGCTAAGATTATTGGAGTTAAACAGGAGAACGGCACCTCAAGCAGATATTCTGACAGACACCCCAAAACCAGAAAAAAAATCGATATGAGCAGCGGTCGTTTTGCGTACATGGACTGTCACAGAAATACGGAAGCGACATCTTGTCAAGAAAAACAAACATTTTTTATGGCACAGAGCTTGACAGACGTGTTTCATTAGCTACAATGGCAAACATTGTAAACTTGTATGACACAGCCAACGAGGCACCCAAGATTTACTGCAGAGATGTCATCTCTGCCACTCCACATTTGAGGGATCTCCATTATGTTTCTGCTGCCAAAAGGAAACCCCCTGGCCGAGAATGTCCCTATTTCAAAGTTACAACTACCCGATGCACTGGAAAAACTCAAAAATGGCAAACTGACCGGTTGCGCTATATTTGACTTTCCTGCGGCTGACTGCGCCCTGGTGTATGATGAAGGAAAGTTGGTAACAGCCATTGTGCATCGTGATGGCAATGCAATCAAAGATCAGGCAGCACTGCAATCCCTGGTTGAATTAATGCTGCTTGCTTCAAGCGGCACCTTCAACGTCTATGCACTGTCTAAAGACATCACCCTGGCAGTGATGGCGCTCGTTGGTGGCCCGGCAACCATCGACGGCCAGGAAATCAAGCTGATTGATTTCAAGGCCCTGCTTGATCGGATCAAAACCGAACAAATGACCGCTACGCTTAAAATTTACACACCGGAAAGAGCCGGGTTGATTTTTTATCGTAACGGCGCGACAGTGGGATTCTTCCACGACGCCTCAACCGGCATAGAAACCTCTGCAGGAGAAGTTCAGCAGATAGCAGGGCTACCCGGTGCCCGCATTGATCTGCGTGTACTTGCTGAAACGGATGGGTTTGTACTTGATCTGGCTGGTCTGATCGACATCCGTTCACTCTGGGAAGCATCATCCGGTAATCCTTTTGCAACTCCGGTTCCGACGGCAGCGACACCGTCTTCAGAACCGACTCCCCCTGCACCTGCTGTGACAGCCCCCTCGTTTTCTGCTGAAGAGATTGAAACTGCAATTTTTGATCTGGCAAACCGGTTTGTTGGCAAACTCGGTCGTACATTGGCTGAAAAAGAGCTAATGAATATCGGTAGCGTAGCCTCACTGAAGGACCCTGACAAACTCCAGGAATTCCTTGCTGCCATAGAAAAAGGATCAAAATTATTGGCAAGTTCCAATAAAATTAAAGAGATGAAAGAAGCTATCTCTGCCCAGGCCGCACAACTTTAATTTAATTCCGCCCAGCGCAGATTTAGAGGAGGCGTTATGGATTTAACAGGTTTTTTTCAGGCTTTAACATCAATATTCCCCTTTTTACCCAAGGTCTACAATGCTGTAGTAATTGACTACACCAGTCTGTTACTGGTTTTCTTCTGGTTTGTGGCAGCAGCGTTCAGCTTCTATTTCAGCCTTAACAACTCACGGATCTGGACCAGTATCTCAATCGGGTTTTTCCTGCTTTTCTGGAGCCAGTCCTACCAACTGAACCCCTGGCACGAAACCTTTACAGTCATGATTGCGGTACACTACATGATCGGAACGGTTGCCATTCTGGTTATCAGTCACGGTATCCAGGAATATTTCGTGTTCACCAGAACACTAGAGATTACGGGGTCTAAAAAGACCATTTATATTGGTACGGTCTTGATTTTGGCACTTACCATTCTGGTGGTCAGCGTAAACCCAAAACCTTCTCTGTATGTACTACGTAACTACCGGATGATGAACAACACCGTCTGGTTCTATCTCTGCATCATCAATATTTACACTATCTTCAAGATTTACAAAGAGATGAAAGACTCACCAATAGCCAACGGCATTCTCTCTTTTGGTCTTGTCTTTATCTTTGCCCTGATCTGGAAAGGTGCTGGTCTTTACCTGATGATGTACCAATGGGACAAACCATGGCTTGACATCATTGAGTTTGACGGCATCTCCACTGACATAGCCCTGCACCAGGGTAAGGTAGATATTGCCAAGTCACTCTTTAAAACCTTTAACTTCCTGACCAGCTTCTCGGTTGCCGGAACCTTTGCCTACCTGTTCAAGCTCTTGAGATAAGGAGCAGAGCACCCGACTATAGTAATCAAAAGAGGGGAGAACCGATCTGGTCTCCCCTCTTTTGATTCGTTTCATCAACTATCTACCGGTCCAATAGGCTACCCAAGCAGCTCTTTACGCCGTTTAGCCAGATACCGTTTAATATCGCAGGCCGTATCAAAAGCCAGCACCTTGCGGGCCATGGCCTGACATAACCGCAAGGAGTGTGTGCGGATGGCCTGTTTAACCAGCGGTATACTGGGGGCTGACAAACTGAACTCACGCACCCCCATCCCCACCAATAGCAGAGCATTAAGCGGGTCAGCGGCCATCTCACCGCACACAGAAACCTTTTTACCCATCTTTAGCCCGACATCAGCTACCCGCTTGATGGCATGCAGTACAGCTGGATGGTATGGCTCATAGTACTGCTTCACTTTAGTATTGTTTCGATCCGCTGCCAGCATGTACTGGATCAGGTCGTTGGTACCGATACTAAAGTAGTTCACCTCTGCAGCCAATCGGTCAATAATCTGCACCGCAGCCGGCACCTCCACCATAATACCCAACGGTAATCCTCCACAGATATCGTGTCCCTGCTGGCACAGCTCCTCCACCACTGAATCAAGAATAGCCCTGATCCGTCGCACCTCATCAAGGCAACTGATCAACGGAAACATAATGGTGGCCTGGCCAGCCGGAGCAGCTAAAAGAATGCCTGCCAGCTGCTCACGAAAAATAGCCTCTTCATCCAGAGAAACCCGGATTGATCGCCAGCCAAGAAATGGATTATCCTCATGGGGATAACTGAAATAGGGCAGCCCTTTATCACCGCCAATATCCAGGGTACGGATATTAACCGGTTGCCCCGGAAACCCCTCCAGTATCTTGCGATACAGCAGAGCCTGTTCCTGACGGTTGGGAAAGGAGGTGCGGGCCATATAAGGGAATTCTGTCCGATAGAGACCAACTCCTTCAGCACCATTGGCAGTAGCGGTTCTCACATCAGATAAAAGACCGATATTGGCCCGCAACAGAATTCGTGTGCCATCGCTGGTCACTGCTGGCAGATCACGCAGCGGCTCCAGCTCTTTTAAACGAGTGGTGTACTCTTTTTCAAGCCTCAGATACTCGTCCCGAACCTGCTTCTTTGGATTCAGGTAGATATGCCCGGAAGTGCCATCCACAATCACCTGATCTTTAACATTAGCAGCATGCAGCAGACCTTTAACCCCAACCACCGCAGGTATGCCCAGGGATTTTGCCATAATGGCCGCATGTGAGTAGATATTCCCCTTTTCTGTTGCAATCCCCAGAATTTTATCATGATCAAGCATGGCCATATCAGAGGGGAATATGTCCTCCGCTACAATCACCCGCTTTTCCTTCAGCTTGACTCCGTTGTTCTCGTTTCCTTCCAGCACATCAATAATCCGGCGACCAATATCCTCCATATCTGCGGAACGTTCCCGAAGGTACGGGTCTTCCATTGCAGAAAAGACTTCAATATAGCCCTGTACCACCTCATGTACCGCCCGTGTGGCACCACTGCCCTGTTCAATCAGGTCATTAATCTTGTTAAGGAAACCACGGTCTTCGAGTATCATCAGGTGGGTATGAAAGATTGAGGCATCATCTTCTGACAACAGTTCACTGACCCGTTTTTCCATATAAATGGTCTGAATCGTGACTTTTTCCAAGGCGATCCTGAACTTATGCAGTTCATCGGCAACAGATCCAACCTTGGCAACTTTGATCACCTTGTCACTGAAGCGATCCAGGATATAGACCTTGCCATGACTGAAGCCAGGAGAAACCGCAGTACCTCCAAGTGAGCAGGACTTATCCTTTGACTCCAGTTGATCGCGGCTGCCATCACCAGGGCGATGGGTCTTAAGACGAGCCAGTTCCTGTTCATAATAGGCTCGCTCCTGCTCTTTGGTCTGGATAGAGTCAAGCAGCTTGGCATTCAGGACAATGCTGCTGATCTGAAAGGTAATGGTTCTCAGAACACTGATCTCATCCTGGGTAAAACTACGGGCTGCAACGGTCTGAACAACAATCACCCCAATCGGGGTCTTGCGTTCAAAAAGGGGCAAGCCAAGAAACGACAGATAACGTTCTTCTTTTGAATGTTTAAAGTATTTGTAGCGAGGATGAGCCGGGGCATTATCAGTGGTAACCATGTCTCTGGTCTGTACCACCAGACCGGAAAGACCTTCTGATGTCTTCATCGAAACAGTACCAACTGCAGTTTTTGAAAGACCCTTGGTGGCCTTTAGCACTAAAGTTTCACCATCATCTTCAAGCAGATAGATTGAGCAGACCTCACTCACCATCCGTTTGGCTACGATGGTCACGATATTATCAAGCGTCTCCTGCAAATCATGTGAATGCAGAATGATGCTGCTGATGTCCTCCAAAGTACGGAGTCCAAGTGATTGTTGTCCCGGTTCACGCTGCATGCACTATCCTTCAGATAAAATATCGTTTACAGTATAAGGTAAAGTTGTCTCTTTGCAAGAGCTCTGCTTAAATTTTGCTAAAATCCTGTCTTGATGTAGTATATGGTGAACCAGATCCACACAGGAGGAACCATGACCACGGAAAAGCTGCATGAAGAACTGGCCAAGGCAATTGACTTTTTAGATGCAGGAGACCCTGCCACAGCACTTCAGCTCTTGGATAGCTACTTGAAGCATACAAATGATGATGCAGATGCCTACTTTTACCGAGGAGATGCACTGGCTGAACAAGGAAGAGTTGATGAAGCTATCAGTGCCTACCGTACCGGCCTCGGCTACACACCAGGTAATCCTGACGCCCTGACAACCCTGGGAGACCTGTTGTTTGAAGCGGGTCAACATCAGGAAGCACTTAGGCAGTACCGGGAAGTCCTGCTTGCAGACCCTGACGATGCCGATGCTCTGGTCAGCATTGGCCTTGTCCATAATGCCCTTGATCAGACCGACGAAGCCATGTCTGCCTTTAAGTCAGCTATTGAAAAAGAGCCTGAAAATATCTTTGCCTGGAATGCTCTGGGGGATCTGTACTACGGCAGTGGTGACCATACTGCCGCCATTGACGCCTATCAAAAAGGGATTGAACTTGATCCGATGGATCCGGCTGCCTACCATAACCTGGGAGAACTCTACTACGATCTTGAAGAGTACGAGCCTGCAGAGCAAAACTGTAAAACGGCAGTTAAACTGGCGCCTGATTTCAGTATGGCCTACCTGACCCTGGGGGGTATCTGCATGGATCAGGAGCGAATGGCGGATGCCCTCAAGTATTACCGGCTTTACCTGAAGTATGAAAAATCTCCCCAGGCTGCAGATATGCTGGCTGAGGTTAAAGCGGTGGTGGAAGGACTGCAGGAAGAATTGAAAGAATAAGCAGGCAATGAGTGAAGGGAGAGATCAAGCACCATCTCCCCCTTCACTAGCCTCTGGCTATTTCCTTACAAAGTCCGGCTTTGCAAAGGAATACTCAAACTGCATATGGTCGGTGTAGGTGCCATCCAGAATCGCCACCACATCCTCGGTAAAGACCAGCTCTTCATCGGTGGGGATGACATAGACCTTTACCGGAGAGTCGTCAGTGGTAATCAAGGTTTCACGCTTACGGGTCATGGCGCCGGCATTACGCTCCCGATCAAGACAGATGCCGATATGCTCAAGCCCTTCAATCGCCTTTTCCCGAATTGCAGCCCCCATCTCCCCCACACCTGCGGTAAAGATCACAGCATCCAGCTTGCCGATGGCAGCCATATAGGCACCAATATATTTCTTCAGTCTATACGCCTCAATATCAAGGGCCAGCTGGCAACGATGATCACCCTTGGCAGCATGCTCAATCACATCACGACGGTCAGTATAACGACCGGTAATGCCCAGAATACCACTCTTCTTGTTCAGGACACTGTCGATCTCTTTGGCAGACAAGTTTTCCTTCTGCATCATAAAGGCCGGAATAGCTGGGTCGATGTCACCACTACGGGTTCCCATCACTGCTCCCTCAAGCGGGGTAAGTCCCATACTGGTATCAACCGAAATACCATTTTTAATAGCACAGTGGGAGACACCATTACCGATATGCATGGTAATGATATTGCAGTGATCAGCTGGCTTACCAAGCAGCACAGCAGCACGCTTTGAGACATACAAGTGTGAAGTGCCGTGAAAACCGTAACGGCGAACACCGTGGTTTTCATACCAATCATAGGGTACCGGATAGAGGAAGGCCTGCTCCGGCATGGTCTGATGGAAAGCAGTATCAAATATCGCCACATGGGGGATAGTCGGCATCAGCAAACGGGCTGCTTCAATACCTTCAATGTTAGGTGGATTATGGAGCGGCGCCAGATGTTGCACATCCTTCACCGCATTCAGCACATCATCATCAATTTGCACCGAGCAGGTAAATTTTTCACCACCATGCACCACCCGGTGACCAACAGCGGAAATTTCGGCTACGCTTTGCAATACGCCATATTCACGATCAGTTACCACTCTGATCACCAAGTCAATGGCTGCCTTGTGATCAGGGCAGTCCTGCTCAAGCTTAAAATTGTCCTTACCAGGAACCTCATGCACAATATACGAGTCACCAATAATGACCCGCTCAACCATCCCCTTGGCAACAACCACCTTTTTATCCCAATCAAACAACTGGTATTTGACAGATGAGCTACCGCAGTTTAACGCCATAATAATCATACATTTTCCTCCTGAATAAACAGAGATCAAGACATTATTTTAAGTAAAAAAACATTAGTCAGATTAAACCATTTACGCAATAATAAAACTGCATTTGATATATCATGGCGTTTGAATAAAATTCAACCAATTTATGAAGACCCCCAATGAAATCCCGTATACAGTTTTTCTGGACATTTTACCGGTGCTGTGGTAACACGTTCACGCCTTTGTAGAAAGGCCAACCAATTTTTAACTATTCTTAGGAGGTAGAACCGTGGCACACACTATTACTGATGATTGCACCAACTGCGCAGCATGTGAAGATTCCTGTCCTGTAAACGCAATTAGTGAGCAAAGCGGCAAGCGCGTTATCGACGCTGACACCTGCATCGACTGCGGTGCCTGCGTAGACACCTGCCCTGTCAGCGCAATTCACGCCTAGTTGAACTGAGGCACCCCATGAACGCAGAAAAGGCCCGGAGTTATCCGGGCCTTTTCTAATTCTATTCCCTATCTAAACTTACTTTAGCGACAGTAGCGTTCTTTTTCACTATAGATACAACCACAATACTGCTGGCGGTACAGCCCTGATTCTTTTGAACGCCGGATCCCCTCCTGCCAACCGGGCCTGAAATCCCGATACAAAAACGGTATTCCTTGCTTTTCTGCTGCCTCTTCCGCCTTCTCACGCATCAGGTCATGATTTTGATAACGACTGTAAAAAAGCGACGAGCTAAAGGCATCAAAACCACCTTCCTTTGCAGCTACTGCCACAGCATCCAGACGAGAGGCATAACAGTAACCACAACGTTTATCCGGCTCTGAAGCCACGTTGGCAAGAAACTCCTCCAGCCGGTACTGGTCCCGAACTATCAGCTGCATCCCCTCCTGATCAGCCATCTGTTGTGCCGCATCACGCCGCCTGACAAATTCCTGATAGGGATGAATATTGTGGTTATAGAAGAAACCGGTAACCTCCATCCCCTCACTGCGCAGGGTAGCCAGGGGATAGAGTGCACAGGGACCACAGCAGGTATGTAACAGTACGCGCATCAGACCTTTTCCAGCAGATGGCCCAGCTTGTCACGCTTGGTCCTCAGATAGCCTTTGTTTGAACAGGTGGGACTGGCCTCTATCTGCACCCGATCCACAATTTCAATGCCATACCCCTGCAGACCAACCAGCTTACGAGGATTGTTAGTCAAAAGACGTATTTTACGGAGCCCCAAGGCCACCAGAATCTGGGCGCCAACCCCGTAGTCACGCATATCAGCCTTAAAACCAAGCTGATGGTTGGCCTCAACCGTATCCATACCCTGATCTTGCAGTTCGTAAGCCTTCAATTTATTGATCAGGCCGATCCCGCGACCTTCCTGGCGCATGTAGAGGATAACGCCCCGCCCTTCTCTATCAATCGCCTCCATTGCCTTGTGCAGTTGATCGCCACAATCACAACGTTGAGAGCCCATCACATCCCCGGTCAGGCACTCAGAATGTACCCGCACCAGCACCGATTCATCGCCGGAGAGATCTCCTTTGATCAGGGCAATATGGTCCAGCTTGTCCACATCATTTTCAAAGGCAACCACCCGCCAGTCACCACCGTAACGGGACGGCAGTTTGGCATCGGCAACAGGCCGCACCAGATGCTCATGTTTCAGGCGATAGGCAACCAGATCAGCAACGGTACAGATCTTCAAACTATGTTCTTTGGCAAATGTCCGTAATTCCGGCATACGGGACATGCTGCCATCATCATTCATGATCTCACAAATAACACCAGCCGGTGTCAAACCGGCAAGACGGGCAAGATCAACCGACCCTTCGGTCTGCCCCGTACGCACCAGCACCCCCCCCGGCTTGGCACGCAGCGGAAAGATATGACCAGGGCTGACCAGATCAGCTGCCGACGCATTGGGGGCCACTGCGGTTAAAACCGTATGGGAACGGTCAGCAGCAGAAATACCGGTGGTAACGCCACGTTTTGCCTCAATTGAAACCGTAAAGGCGGTTTCAAAGGGGGAAGTATTATCCCGCACCATCGGCTTCAGCCCCAAGGCATCACATTTATCCGGAGTAAGGGTCAGGCAGATCAGCCCCCGACCATACTTGGCCATGAAGTTAATTGCCTCCGGGGTAGCCATCTCGGCTGCCATGGTCAGGTCACCTTCGTTCTCCCTGTCTTCATCATCCACCAGAATCACCATCTTACCCTGACGGATATCCTCTATTGCCTCTTCAATTGTACATACACCCATTGCTACGCTTTCCTCTCTCAGACAAAACCGTTCTGCATCAATTTTCCCATAGTAAGACCGCCACTACTGGCATGGGGGCCAACCAGTCGAGCCACATATTTTCCAACAACATCAGTCTCAATATTCACTTCTCTACCAGGCTTGACATCTGCAAACGTGGTTTTCCCAAGGGTATGGGGGATGATTGAGACCGTAAAACCGCTGTCAGTAACGCTATTCACGGTCAGGCTGATACCGTCAATTGCCACTGATCCCTTTTCCACCAGCATCCGGGCCTGTTCACGGGGCAGACTGAACCCAAGAACGACCGCATTGCCCTGGTTCACACGGGTTTCCAGCCGCCCGACACAGTCAATATGCCCGGTTACCAGATGTCCATCCAGACGACCTCCAAGGCGCAAAGCCCGTTCAAGATTAACCGGACTCCCCGCTTGAGAGGCCGCAAAGGTAGTCCGCGTCACGGTTTCTGGTGAGACATCAAAACTGAAGCGATCTCCCTGCATCCCGATCACTGTCAGACAGGCGCCGTTCACGGCAATTGAATCACCGATATGGATCTCACCCGCTGGCAAAGACGCTGCAACTTCAAGCACGGCACGCTCACCTCCGCGACGTAAGCTCACCACACGTCCGGTACACTCGATCAGGCCGGTGAACATACACCCACCGGTCTGGCATAGACCACCACATCAGGGCCGGACATACCTACCCGTTGTACTTCCAGCTGAATAGCCTGATCCATCGAACTGATCCCTTGTATGGCAAAGGGAGCGAAACCATTCCCCACAACCTTTGGAGCATAGAAAAAAATACATTCATCAATTAACTTACGTTGTAACAGATCACCTGCCAGACGGCTTCCGCCTTCCACCAGGATGCTCTGCACCCCCTTGACAGCCAGTTTGTGCAACAGATCCGTCATTTCAACCCTGCCATCATATTCACGACAGACCAGTATTTCAGCCCCTTGCAACAGATACCGCTGATGGAATGCAGGATTAGCCTCACAGGTGGCGATGATGGTTTTACTGGCATTGGTGGCATTCAATACATGCACACTTTCAGGGGTGCGCAATCGGGTATCCACAATCACCCGCAACGGGTCTCGCCCCTTGACATGGCGGACCGTCAATTGCGGATTATCGACAATCACCGTATCCACCCCCACCATAACCGCATCACAATGGGACCGCAGGCGATGTACAAAACGGCGGGACTCTTCACCGGTAACCCAACGGGAATGTCCGGTGACGGTTGCAATATTACCATCCAGCGTCATGGCTGACTTGTAAATCAGGTACGGCATACCGGTGGTAACCGCTTTAATAAAACCTTTGTTCAAGGCCTGACACTGTTTTTCCAGCAGTCCCACCTCAACCCTGACACCAGCCTGACGAAGCTTCTGCAATCCGTTGCCAGCCACCTGCAAAAAGGGATCAACCATACCAGCCACCACCCGCCGTACGCCAGCAGCAATCAGTGCGTCACAACAGGGAGGAGTCTTGCCGTGGTGACAGCAGGGTTCAAGTGTCACATAGACATCAGCATCTTTGGCTGCTGTACCGGCCATGGCCAGTGCATGCACCTCGGCATGGGGGGTACCGGCCGCACGGTGCCACCCCTCCCCCACAATTACCCCGTCACGCACAATCACGCAGCCTACTGCGGGATTAGGGGCAGTCCTGCCTATCCCTTTACGGGCAAGGGAAAGTGCCCTTCTCATGTATGTAATGTCTGTTTTTGGCATCCCGCCCTCTACTTTTTCAGCAGGTCCTGCAGTTCAACCATAAATTCGTTGATGTCTTTAAAAGAACGATAGACTGATGCAAAGCGGACATAGGCCACCTGATCTACGGCATGCAGCTCGTTCATAATCCATTCACCGATTAATGATGCCTGTATCTCCCGCTCACCGCATTCCTGAAGACGGGTTTCCAACCGGTCCGTCATCCGCTCGATATCCTCAACAGAAACCGGGCGTTTTTCACAGGCCTTCTTGATACCGGAGATTACCTTCATCCGGTCAAAGTGTTCCCGCCGCCCATCCTTTTTACAAACCAGCGGCAACATTTCCTCCACCCGTTCATAGGTGGTAAACCGCTTGGCGCACTCCTCACACTCTCTACGGCGACGGATAACCGCCCCACCTTTGTCAGGCCGGGAATCAACGACTTTACTATCTGGATGGCCGCAAAACGGACACTTCATGGGGTTTCTCCTCCGATTGTGCCACGCTCAAAATGAACCACCTCAATCCCGCTTTCTTCCACCATTTCACGGGCAAGCTCATCAGCGTACCCTTCGGCATACACGATCCTCTTGATACCGGCATTAATCAGCATCTTGGTGCAGATAATACAGGGCATGGTGGTGCAGTACAGGGTGGAACCATCAATATTGACGCCATGCCGGGCTGCCTGAATAATGGCGTTCTGCTCGGCATGTAACCCACGGCACAGCTCATGACGTTCGCCAGAGGGTACTTTCAGCCGCTCCCGCAGACAGCCGGCTTCCTCGCAGTGACGTATACCGGAAGGGGTCCCGTTATATCCGGTGGCCAGAATATTACGATCCTTGACCAGCAGCGCGCCAACCTGCCGTCGCAGACAAGTTGAGCGGGTTGCCACCAGAAGGGTGATATCAATAAAATACTGGTCCCAGGTCGGACGGGCCATAGCAGCTCCTGCTTGCAAAATCTTTTTACCACGTTATCCTATAAACCATACTTGTATGCAGGTCAATAACGGGGGAACCATGCAGGCCAGGATACTGCTTGTAGATGACGAAATTCAGATCAGCCGCCTGATCAGCACGGTCCTTGGCAGTGATGGACACCAGACTGACGTAGCCCATACCTGCCATGACGCACTTACCTTAATCGGGCAACAGTCCTACGATGTCATCTTTATTGATATCATGCTGGATAAAAATCAAGGCGGTTTGGCACTGCTGAAGACAGCCACAACGCTCTCCCCCACCAGTCGGGTAGTTATGATGACCGGCTACCCGGATGTTGCCACCGCAACTGAATCGATCCGTTACGGTGCCTTTGATTATCTCTGCAAACCGTTTGATAGTCTGCAGATCAGCAGCGTTACCCGCCATGCCATTGAAAACCGTAAACTTCATCTTGAGCGGGAGCAGTTCCGAGCCAATCTTGAAGCGATTAACCGCAGCATCAGTGACGCCATCATCATGGTGGATCAGCACCTTCAGCTACAGCACCTGAACGATGCAGCCCTGCAATGCGGCTACAGCGTTGATCAGCTCGGTCAAGCAATTGACCAACTAAACACGGGCTGCAACGGTAGTTGCCGCATGGCACTGGCCGAAACCGTCAGAACCGGTCAACGACAGGAACTGAAACGGATCGAATGCCGTGGAAATGGTAGCCGCACCAGGATTGTCAGTGTTATCGCCACCCCAACCACCAGTGAAGATGGACACCGCACCGGAGCTGTAGCGGTCATACGCGATGAAACCGAACTGGATGCCATGGAGCGGCAGTTACAGCAGCGCAGTCACTTTCACACCATTATCGGTCGCGCACCAATCATGCAGCAACTCTTCACCCGAATCGAGGCATTGGCAGATGTAACCAGTACCGTCCTGATCTGCGGTGAAAGCGGCACCGGCAAAGAGTTGGTGGCCCAGGCACTACACGAATGCGGCACCAGGAAGCAAAAGCCGTTTATCAAGCTTAACTGTTCAGCGTTGCCGGAAGGATTACTGGAAAGCGAGCTGTTCGGCCATGTGCGAGGCGCCTTTACCGGCGCCATTAAAGACAAGATGGGCCGTTTCCAAAAGGCCCATGGTGGCACCATCTTTCTGGATGAGATCGGCGATATCTCGCCAGCCCTGCAGATCCGGCTGTTACGGGTACTGCAGGAACGGGAGATAGAGCGGGTTGGTGACACAACACCGATCAAGATTGATGTACGGGTACTTGCTGCCACCCACCGCAACCTGCAGGACAAGGTACGGCGAGGAGAATTTCGACAGGATCTCTACTACCGCCTGAATGTAGTGCGCCTTGATGTGCCTCCCCTGCGAAACCGACTGGAAGACCTTCCCCTGTTGGTTGAGCATTTCCTACTCAAGTTTTCACACAAATTCAACCGCACCTGCAGCCGTCTTTCCGAAGATGTGCTGGCTGCCTTCCGCAACCATTCCTGGCCCGGCAATATCCGTGAGCTGGAACACCTGATGGAACACGCCTGCATCCTCAGCCACAGCTCAATCATCACCTCGGATGACCTTCCAACTGAATTTTTCAGCACTATTGGTCACCGGGCTGAAACCAGTCACCCTCAACAAGCCCATCCAACGATTGATCTGCAGGAGGCTTTGCGGCGCACGCAGGGCAACCGCACTGAAGCTGCAAAACTGCTGGGCATCAGTCGCCGAACGTTTTACCGCTGGCTTGAACAGCAAACAGCCTAGTGACACAATCAAAACGTGTCGTAACTGTGTCATGACACACTCAAGTGACACACATTTGAAATAAAAAATCCTTTCCAGAAAAGATGTATTAAATATTTACAGCCTGTTATAAATCAAACAAAACTCCCCCCACTGCTGGCACATATAATGCTTTTGTATATCAATAATCAACTCAACGTCCCCTTCTGTGCCAGAAAGATACTCCATGGAAGCATCACTCACCGGCAACAGCCTCCTGCCATCCCCCAAAGCCAGCATTCTGTTGGTTGATGACGAGCCAATGGTGCTGAAGATGCTGCAAACGTTTCTGGACTCACAGGGATATCAGACAATCTGCGCCCCTGGTGGCCATGAAGCCCTGGCAATCGCTGAACAGCAAGGCCACGATATTGATCTGCTGATTACTGACATCCGCATGCCGTATATGAACGGAATCCGCCTGCTGGAAGCGGCTCGGCAGCTGCTGCCAGCGCTACCGGTGCTGCTCATGACCGGCTACACAGATTTTGATCTGGTGGTTGAAGGATTAAAGCAACATGCCTTTGACCTGCTCTTTAAACCTATTGATTTTGAACAGCTCACCTGGTGTATATCCAGGGCACTGGCCTTCCAGATGACCCAGCGTATGGAACAGCAATACCGCACTCGTCTTGAAGAACAGGTGGCTAAACAGACAAAACAGCTCTGCGAACAACTGGAGGCACTACAAGAGGCGCACCACAAAGCCAGCGAAGTTGCCGAATTGAAACGTGAATTTTTAAGCCTGATCAGCCATGAATTCCGCACCCCTTTAAATGGCATTACGGGATCCGTTCAACTTCTTGAAGATCAGGGCGTGCAAGCTTCACAGACAGAGTACCTGACACTGCTTAAAGCATCAGCCCACCGCATGACAACGCTGGTCAACAATCTTCTGACCCTTGCAGAGGCCCGCTCGGCAAAACATTCTACAGGCAACATCATGAACAGCCCCTGCATCGCATTAAAATCACTTGAAAGCAGCTATCAGCCCGTAGCCTGCAATGCGGGGATTCAGTTTTTAACCAGCTGTGGCCAACAGGAATCCCTGACCCTGCAGGGGCCCTGGGATGCACTGCATATCATTGCCGGGTGTCTGTTGGATAATGCTTTTAAATTCACCGGCAGAGGTGGCACGGTCAGCTGTCGTCTCTGGACCGCCCCAGCCGGAACTGACCATCAGGAATCCTCGGTCTGCGTACAGGTAAGCGACAATGGCAAAGGCATACCACTTGCCTGCCAGGAAATTATCTTCCAACCGTTTACCCAGCTGGAGCACTACCTGACCCGCCGCAGCGAAGGCAGCGGCATTGGTCTGGCCATAGTCCGCTCCATCTGCGACAAACTGGAGGGCAGATTAACCCTGGAAAGCAGCCCGGAACAGGGCAGCAGTTTCACCTGCTGCCTGCCCTTCAAACACTCAACGGTACCTGCCCCATGAAAATTCTCGCCATTGATGATTCAAACGTCAACCTGCTGGTCATGAAAGGCACCCTGGAGAAATACCTGACCGATGCCCAACTGAAAACGGCCTGTTCAGGCAAGGAGGGGTTAGACCTGGCGCGCAGCTGGCACCCGGACACCATCCTGCTTGATCTGCAGATGCCTGACATGGATGGTTATGAAACCATCCGGCACCTCAAACAAAATCCGGCAACTGCTTATATTCCGGTTATTGTTATCACCGCTGCTGATGTTGATTCAAAAGACCGGGTCAGGACCCTTGATCTGGGAGCAGATGCCTTTCTGCAAAAACCTATTTCCAGCCATGAACTGGTGGCCCATATCAAGGTCATGTTGCGGATAAAAAAGGCTGAGGAACGCTTACGCCATTCACAGAAACTGGAGGCGATCGGCATACTGGCTGGCGGAGTAGCCCATGATTTCAACAATATCCTGACGGTCATCAGGGGTTATAGCACCATGCTGCTGATGCAAACAGCACCGGACAACCCCAACCATGAAAGCCTGCAGATGATTGTGGATGCAGCAAAACGGGCAACCAGCCTGACCCAAAGCCTGCTGACCTTCAGTCGCAAACAGGAATCAACCCCTTCAAAGGCAGAACTCTGCACCCTGGTTTCCAGCTTTGAGAAGTTTCTGAGAAGAATTATCGGAGACAACATTACACTCAATTTTGTCTGTGATCAGCATACGGTCCATGCCAGCGTAGACCGTAGCATGATTGAACAGATGCTGATGAACCTGGCTATTAATGCCCGTGACGCCATGCCTGATGGCGGCCAACTGACCATAGCCACAGCACACGTCATACTTGACAGCAAATCAGCGTCAGCACTTGAACTCTCACCAGGCACCTATATGCATCTGACCGTGTCAGACACCGGATGTGGCATCCCAGAAGAACTTCTCCCTAAGATCTTTGATCCGTTTTTCACCACCAAAGAAATCGGCAAAGGGAGCGGACTGGGACTATCCATGGTGTATGGCATTGTCAAACAGCACTGTGGCACCATCAGTGTAGAAAGTGCGCCTGGCAACGGCACCACTTTTTCCATCTATCTGCCAGCCAACGAGGTGCCTGAAACCTCACAGGAACAGCAGTAAACCGGCATTGAGGAACAAAGTCTAAAAAATATGCAACCAGACGTGACATTCAAAAGACAGATGCTATACTTTCCCCATCAACTCAGACGACTGAGCTAAACGCTTTCAAAGGAGAAGAGAAACAGATGAAACGTCTTACACTGATCAACGCCGGACTTCTGGTACTGTTCTGCGTCTGCTGCGCTGCTGCAGCAACCAGCACACCGCCACTACCCAAATATCAGAGTTGGAAGAAGAGTGTTCGAAAAGTGGTAGCGGATAAAAAATCACTTTTTTACGGCATCCACTATATCTATGCCGACCCCAAGGCGATCAAAGGCTACCAGGCCGGCAACAAGTTTCCAGAAGGAAGCCGGATTGTGGTTGAGCATTTCAACATCAAAGGGGACAGCACTGTTGACGGTCCAAAAAACATGGTGGTGCTGATGAAAAAAGACAAGTCCCAAAAGACTACGGGGGGATGGCTGTATGCCGGTTATACGGCAGAAGGGAAACCCAGCCGCCTTGATCCGGTTAAGAACTGTTTTGAGTGCCACCAGAAGGAAGTTGCCGGACGGGATTACGTCTTTTCCGGCATTGTAGACTTTTAAGCTAAAGGAGTACCACCGTGAAATGTCTGATTGTTGAAGATGACTTCATCTCTCGCCGGATCCTCAGGGAACTGCTGGGGGCTTACTTTGATTGTGAAATTGCCGTTGATGGCGAAGAAGCGGTAACCGCCTTCAAGATGGCCCATGACGCCAAAACCCCCTATGAGCTGATCTGCATGGACATCATGATGCCCAAGATGGATGGGCGTGAGGCACTACGCCTGATACGACAGCTCGAAAAAGAGCTTGAAGTGCCGCCCAATCTGGAGGTCAAGGTTGTTATGACCACGGCATTTGATGACCCCAAGACAGTCTTTGACTCATTTTATCAGGATGGCGCCACCGCCTATCTGGTCAAGCCGATCAGCAAACAGAAACTGGTCAGGGAACTCCGCGCCCTGGGACTGATTCAGTAGCACTTCGTCGGCGAAAGGAATCTGGCCTATGCCCCCGCATCTCTGCAATCAGCTCGTACAATGGAGCAGTAGTCTGACTCCTACCATACAGATTCTGCAACGACTTGCTGGCAGCACAGAGGATCAGTTTCTGGAGTTGGGCGGAAAACTGCAGGACTTTGCCATCCGCTCTTCAAAAATATCGTCAGTTTCCAGCGAGCTGGTGGAACTGGTTGCCGGCTCTGAAAGCTGCCAGCTGACAGAACGGCTTCGTCATCTGTTTAGTGACATGAATGACTATCTGGAGCGGGTCAACACCCAGGGTACGCAAAGTTGCAGCACCCTGGAACAGATCATGGTCCAGCTTGACAAGGTCATACAACCCCTGGAAGGGTTTCAGAAGATGGACAAGGCGCTGCGGATGCTCTCCATCTCCACCAAGATTGAATCTGCCAGACTGGGAGAACTGGGAGCCGGTTTTACCACCCTGGCCATGGATGTTGAAAAACTTTCCCAGACCGTCAGTGAGAAATCTGCCGGCATCATGATCCAGCGCCAGTCTTTGGCTCAGTTAATCAGCAACAACCTGCAGATGGTGCGCACCACAGAAGAACATCACTACACCGATGCCCACAAGATCCTGACCGCTGTCGGCAACAACCTTGAAACCCTGTCGAACCTGAACACCACCTGTTCTGCCACCGGCAATCAGGTCGCCCTGATATCAGAACAGATCTCTTCCGATATTGGTGCCGTAGTAGCCTCCATGCAGTTTCATGACATCACCCGTCAACAGATCGAGCATGTCATTGAGGCGCTTGAAAAACTACTGCAACACACCTGCAGTAACACAGCTCCCAACGACGACACCTGTTTGGCCGCGGTTACCGAAATAGGCGACATCTGCGAACTGCAAACCGCCCAGACCAGACACGCAGCTGATCAGCTGGCCAAGGCGACCAACACCATTCTGGACAGCCTGCGGGATATAGGATCGAAACAGACCCAGATCAGCCTGGAATTACAACAGGCGTTGATGGGCAATTCAGGTTCAGCCGAGACATCCCTCCTGGAAACCATGGAAAAGGAAATGCATCAAGTCACCCTGATCCTGCAAAACTGTGAAAAGGCCGATCAGGAACTTTCAACGGCCATGCAGAAGGTAACCGGCACCATGGCAGAGATCGGCGGATTTGTCAGCGATATCGAAGCGGTTGGCTCTGAAATCGACCTGATCGCCTTAAACGCCCAGATCAAGGCCGCCCACACCGGCCCCCAGGGAGCTGCTCTGGGGGTGCTGGCTGAAGCGATCAAGCGACTTTCCCTGGAGGCAGTTGTCCAGACTGAGGCGGTTTCAAGCACACTGCAAGCCATTAACGGCATCACCGCCAACATGGCGGATCAGGATGTTCTGGAGGCCGGTGACAGTGCACAACAGGTAAGCGAGATGGAGCAGGAAGCCCAACAGATCATCTCCTCTCTGTCCGTCATCAACCGTTCGCTGCTGCAGCAGCTTTCAACACTGGCAAGCACGGCTGAGTCGCTTTCAGACGAAATCAACCTGACCACATCCAGTATTCATGTGCATGAAGAGATCCAGCAGCAGACGGAACAGGCGGTGCAGACCCTTGAACAGATCTATACGGAGGCACGGGCGCAAGTGCCTGCTTCAAGCGAATTCAGAGACAACCTGCGGCACATGGAACAACGCTACACCATGGAAAGTGAACGAATGATCCACGAAATGATGGCTGCCCGCCACGGAGTCAGTCTTTCCCTGCAGAAACAGCAGGAGAACAGCAGCAACTCTGAATACGGCGACAATGTTGATTTATTCTAGGGCCGGGGAGACACCATGTCTGATCTAACGCTTACCCACAGTACCAGTAGCGACGGCAGCACCCTCAGCATCAGTGTGGCAGGCAAGCTGGCCATTGACACCGCCCCTGCCCTGCACAGTCTGCTGCTTGAACAGAGTGGCCCGGTTGCCAACATCCAGATGGATGTCTCTGCGGTTGATGAAATTGACCTTGCCGGTGTGCAGCTGATCTGTTCCGCCTGCCGGACCGCGCTTGATGCGCAGAAACGTTTCAATTTTGCAGGCTGCATGGCCCCTGACGTAAAAAAAGCTATCGATACCGTTGGGCTGCAGCGCCAGACCACCTGCAAGCACAACGCCGATTTACCCTGTATCTGGTGTGGAGGAATAAACTGACATGGCAAAACTGATTATGACCGCTGATGATTCAGCAAGTGTACGGCAGATGGTGAGCTTTACCCTCAAGCAGGCCGGCTATGACGTGGTTGAGGCAGTGGATGGCAAGGATGCCTTAACCAAACTGGGCACCCAGAAGGTGGATATGCTGATCACCGACCTGAACATGCCCAACCTGGATGGTATCGGCCTGATCAAAGGGGTTCGTGGCGGTGCCCTGAATAAATTTATTCCGATCGTGATGCTGACCACAGAATCACAGGAATCCCGCAAGTCAGAAGGCAAAGCTGCTGGCGCCACCGGCTGGATTGTCAAGCCGTTTAAGCCGGAACAGTTAATCGCTGTTGTGAAAAAAGTACTTGGTTAGGGCCAAGGTTCAAGGGTCAAGGGTCAAGAAAAGTCAACAGCTTTTCTCCCTTACCCCTTGACCCCTGCCCCTTGCCCCTGGAGTTACTTATGTCATCACCACAGGAACAACATATAGCCACCTACCGCGAAGAAGCTGGTGAGCTACTGGCCGAACTGGAGACCTCCCTGCTTGACCTGGAGGATAATCCACAGGACAATGACCTGATCAACCGGGTCTTCCGGGCCATGCATACCATTAAAGGCTCCGGTGCCATGTTCGGCTTTGATGACATTGCTCGCTTCACCCATGAGGTTGAAACGGTCTTTGATCAAGTCAGAAACGGCAAGATGCAGGTCACCCGTTGCCTGCTTGATCTTACCCTGCAGGCGCGGGACCAGATCACCACCATGCTGGAGGCCTCGGCAGGTGGCCCTCCGGCAGATGAAGCAAACGGCCAGCGGATTATTGATGGCCTGCAGCAGTTATTACCGCACGTAACCAACAAACTGCAGCAGGAACCTGTTGCAGCCGCTCCTGTTGCAGCAACAGCGGAAGCAGATACCAGCCGCACCTACCGGATCCGCTTCAAACCACTACCTGAAATCATGCTAAGCGGCACCAACCCGGTCAGCCTGCTGAACGAACTGCGCGACCTTGGTTCCTGTGAAGTCATGGCCCACCTGGACGCCATCCCCTCCCTTGAGCAACTCATCCCGGAACACTGCTATTTTTACTGGGACATCATTCTCACTACAACCCGTGGCATTGAAGCGATCAAGGACGTCTTTATCTTCGTGGAAGATGACTGCGACCTAAAAATTGATCTGGTTGATGATGGAAGCGCCGAAGAGGGCGACAGCAGCTACAAGAAACTGGGGGATATCCTTGTTGAGCGGGGTGACCTCTCGCCGGTTGAGATGCAGAAAATTCTCTCCATGCAGAAACGGTTTGGCGAAATCCTGGTCGAACAGGGGTTGGTGCCTGCCTCCAAGGTACAATCTGCCCTTCTGGAACAGCAACAGGTTAAACAGGCCCGTCAAGAGAGGACTGCCGTAACTCCGGCAGCGGCGGCTGAATCCGCCCTCTCCATCAGAGTCCCGGCAGAACGGCTTGATCATCTGGTCAACCTGGTGGGCGAACTGGTTACGGTACAGGCCCACCTGACCCAGATTGCCAGTAACCGACACGACAATGAAATCAGTGCCGTGGCAGAAGAGGTAGAACGGCTGATTTCAGAACTGCGGGATACCACCCTGAACATGCGGATGCTGCCGATCGGTTCCACCTTCAGCAAGTTCAAGCGCTTGGTACGGGATCTCTCGGCAGAGCTGGGCAAAGAGATTGATCTGGAGACCACCGGAGCAGATACCGAGCTGGACAAGACCGTGATTGAAAAACTGAACGATCCGCTGGTGCACCTGATCCGTAACAGCATCGACCACGGCGTAGAGATGCCCGAGGTACGCAAGGCAGCCGGTAAACCAGCCAAGGGGGTTGTGCATCTGGCCGCCGAACACTCCGGCGACAGCGTGCTGGTCACCATCCGTGATGATGGCGCTGGCCTTGACAAAGAGCGGATCAGGGCCAAAGCGATTGAACGGGGACTGATCACCGCCACGGCTGAGCTGACTGATAAAGAAATATACAACCTGATCTTTGCCCCTGGCTTCTCCACTGCCCAGAAAGTCACCAGTGTTTCAGGGCGAGGTGTCGGCATGGATGTGGTCAAGAAGGCAATTGAGGCGTTGCGGGGTACCATCGACATTGCCAGTGAACAGGGCACGGGATCGATTATTACCCTGCGGATTCCCCTGACCCTGGCCATTATTGAAACCCTGCTGGTCAGAATCGACCAGAGCTACTTTGTACTGCCCCTGACCATGGTAGAAGAATGTATTGAACTGACCCGCGCCGATGTGCAGGCCGCTCATGGCCGCCACCTGGCCCATGTCCGGGGCGAACTGACCCCCTATATCAACCTGAGGGCCGAGTTTGAGATCGCCGCCAATCAACCGGATATCGAACAGATCGTGATTCTCTCGGTGGGAGGCAAACGGATCGGGTTTGTGGTTGATGATGTGGTGGGAGAGCACCAGACCGTGATCAAGACGCTGGGCAAGCTCTACCGTGATGTACGGGGTATCTCCGGTGCCACCATCCTGGGTGACGGTACCGTAGCCCTGATCCTTGACCCCGGCCTGCTGATGCAGTCAGTTGCCCTGACCGAACAGGAGCAGTTCGGCTAATGGCCTTTACCTTCTTCTTTCGCGACCTTCCGGTCCTTGAATATGCGGTTGAGCACACCCTGAAACTGGCCCTGGGCCGCTTACGGATCAAGGTTTGGGATGCAGGCTGTGCCCTGGGGCAGGAACCATATACCCTGGCAATCCTGTTTGCAGAACGGATGGGTGAAATGGGCTTTAACACTCTCTACCTGGACGCCACTGATTATGACAGTGAAAACAACTTTGGGGATATCGTCACCGCTGCCGAGTATAAATCTGAAGAGTTACAGCGGATTCCATCCGATATTTTTGCAAAGTACTTTGAACTGATGCCGGGCAAACCAGGCTATCACAAGGTCATTGATCGCATTCGGAACCGGGTTTTTTTTAAATACAACGATCTGCTGAAACTGCAGCCGGTCGGATCAGACTACTCCTTAATCGTCTGCAAGAATGTGCTGCTGCATTTTTCCTATGAACAACGGATTGAGGTTTTAACGATGTACCATCGTTCTTTGGCACCCGGCGGTTATTTTGCCACTGAAAACACCCAGAAGATTCCCCACGAGATCAGCCATCTGTTTGAACAGGTGGCCCCTGATGCACAACTGTTCAGGAAGGTGGGGTAATCTGTTGAAACAAAGAACAATTCAAACGAAACCCCTCCAAACCTCCCCTTGTCAGGGGAGGCTTAAAAACGTCCCCCCTGACAAGGGGGGATTGAGGGGGGTTGGGGTTAGCATTGCATGCGGGTAATTCAGCTGGCCAGAAACCCCACAACCTACACCTGCCGTTCCTACCTGCTGCTGGGGGACTGGAACCAGATTGATGCCGTCAACACCCTGATTGATCCGGGCACCGATGGCTACATCATGGATGAGATAGACCAGATTTACACCGGCTGCGGCAAGGTGCCGGTGGAACAGGTGCTGTTGACCCACAACCATTTTGATCATGCAGCTTCGGCGGATCTTTTTAAACAGAAATATGGCGCCACGGTCTACGGCTGGGTGCCCGGTCCCGGCGTCGATGTACTTTTAAAGGACAATCAGGTCCTACGGGCCGGTGATGACTACCTGGATGTACTGCACACACCTGGGCATTCCTCTGATTCTGTAGCGTTTTACTGTCAGTCACAGAAGCTGCTCTTTTCAGGCGACACCCAGTTACGCATCCGCACCGTAGGCGGCAAGTACACCAGGGACTATGTAGAGACCCTGGTCAAGCTGGCCCATCGGGAAATAGAGATGGTCTACCCTGGACACGATGATCCCTTTGACAGTGATGTACGCTCATTACTTTTGAACACCCTGCAGAACGTCAGAAACAGCGAAATTGCGTAACAGGTTCTAAATTTCAGAGGAGGTACAGAGTATGCTGAAAAACATGAAGATTGGAAAACGGTTGGCTGTAGGATTTGCATCAGTACTAATATTATTAACCGTTATTTCAGTAGTAGCCTTCGTCAATGTCAACAAGCTGAACAGCTCCCTTGACAATCTGGTGAACGACAAAGTGGTCAAGACCACACTCCTTGCTACAACCAGAAACGAGGCCAACACCTCTGCCCGGGCCATTCGTAACATGCTGCTGGTCAGTGATCCAGCTGAACGCCAGAAAGAGCTGGCACGGGTGAATGAATCCGGTGAAAAGATCACAAAAGCACTGGAAGACCTTGAAAAAATTGTTCGTTCAGATACTGGCAAAAAGTTCTTTGCAGCTGTCAAGGACACACGCAGTAAGATGCGCATTGACCAGAAACAGGTCATTGATCTGTCTCAGGCAGGTAAACGGGATGAGGCAATTAACCTCTTGGTGACTAAAGTACGTCAGTCTCAGGCTGATTACTTTAAGGCCATTAATGAAATGATGGCTTACCAACAAAAAGAGATAGAGCACGTTGGAAAAGCTGGACAAAAACTTGCTGATACAACCACCACCATGATTATTGTGATGGGTATTGTAGCCCTGGTAATTGGTATCTTCATGGGCTGGTTCATCACCAACTCCATCGTCAAACCGGTTAATGCCTGTGTCGATGCAGCCAACAAGATTGCTGCCGGCAACACCGATGTCCACCTTGACAGCACTGCCAAGGATGAAACCGGCATTCTGCAGACTGCCATGAACAAGATGGCCGAGGCGATCCAGGCCCTAATCAAAGATGCTGGTATGCTTTCCGACGCCGCCATAGCCGGTAAGTTAGCTACCCGCGCAGATGCAAGTAAGCATCAAGGTGACTTCCAGAAGATTGTAGTAGGGGTAAACGAAACCCTTGATGCCGTAATAGGCCCCTTAAATGTGGCTGCCGAGTATGTTGACCGGATCAGTAAAGGCGATATTCCGCCCCGCATCACTGACAGCTACAGTGGTGACTTCAACGAAATCAAGAACAACCTGAACGGCTGTATTGATGCCGTCAATGCCTTAGTGTCAGATGCAAATATACTGGTAAATGCTGCAGTGGAAGGCAAACTTGCCACCCGCGCCGATGCCAGTAAACATATGGGGGACTTCCGTAAAATCGTCGCTGGCGTCAACGATACTCTTGATGCGGTGATCGGCCCCCTAAATGTGGCTGCCGAATATGTGGACCGGATCAGCAAGGGTGATATTCCGCCCCGTATCACTGACAGCTACAACGGCGACTTTAACGAAATCAAGAACAACCTGAACGGCTGCATTGATGCGGTGAATGCACTGGTTGCAGACGCCAACCTGCTAGCCAAGGCAGCAGTTGAAGGCAAACTGGCCACCCGCGCCGACGCTTCAAAACATCAAGGTGACTTCAGCGCCATTGTATCAGGCGTCAACAACACCCTTAATGCTGTTATCGGCCCGCTGAATGTTGCAGCCGAGTACGTTGACCGGATCAGTAAAGGTGATATGCCCAAGATCATCACCGACAACTACAATGGCGATTTTAACGATATTAAGAACAATCTGAACGTGCTGATAGAAGCCACCAACGGCATCACCGCCAATGCCAAACAGGTAGCTCAGGGTAACCTGATGATTGAACTGAAGAAGAGATCTGAAAATGACGACCTGATGGAATCTCTGGCCAATATGGTAAACAAACTGAAGGAAATCGTCACCGAAGTACAATCAGCCGCCGATGCCGTTGCCACCGGCGGCCAGGAACTCTCTGCCACAGCCCAGACCCTGTCACAAGGTGCAACTGAGCAGGCAGCCTCTGCAGAAGAGATCTCCTCCAGCATGGAAGAGATGTCCTCCAGCATCAAGCAGAATGCAGACAACGCCAGCCAGACCGAGAAGATCTCCAACAAGTCCGCCACCGATGCCCGTGAAGGTGGTAAAGCGGTTAACCAGACCGTGGCAGCCATGAAAGAGATTGCCACCAAGATCAGCATTATTGAAGAGATCGCACGGCAGACCAACCTGTTGGCCCTTAACGCAGCCATTGAGGCTGCCCGGGCCGGTGAGCATGGTAAAGGCTTTGCTGTGGTGGCTAGCGAAGTCCGTAAACTGGCTGAACGCAGCCAGACTGCAGCCGGTGAAATCAGTGAATTGTCAGGCCGCAGTGTGCAGGTGGCTGAAGCAGCCGGTCAGATGCTGACCGCCATTCTGCCGGATATCCAGCGCACTGCCGAACTGGTGCAGGAGATCTCTGCATCCAGCAAAGAGCAGGATGCCGGAGCAGACCAGATCAACCGTGCCATTCAGCAGCTTGATCAGGTTATCCAGCAGAACGCCTCTGCAGCTGAAGAGATGGCCT
>CAZNWF010000003.1:0-69238 GCA_964576485.1 uncultured Geobacter sp.
TATCTCCAGAAACAGAAAATGGTGTTTACTATTTTGTTTCGACGAAAGACCTAGTCGATAATTTTATAGATTTTGAAAACTGTCTAAAAACATCAGAATCTAGCTTTGAATATTTGGTAAAGACTGGCTGTAGACCGTATGTTGGTGATGTACTTTTCAGTAAGGATGGAACTATTGGTCGGACCGTGATCATCCAGCAGGATATCGACTTTGTTGTGGCGTCGTCGCTGATTATAATTCGTCCTGATAATATGATCTTGAATTCGGCATACTTGAACTATCTGTGTATTTCAAATGTTGTGGCTTCGCAAGTTGAGAGTTTTGTTAAGGGTGCAGGACTACCAAGGCTTTCAATCCAGAATCTTTTAAAGGTCATAGGCGTGTTTCCATCAATTGAAGAGCAATCCGCCATCGTCTCCTTCCTCGACCGCGAAACCGCCAAAATAGATACCCTGATCACCGAAGCCCAACAGGTCATAACCCTACTCAAAGAGCGCCGCAGCGCCCTGATCTCGGCGGCGGTGACCGGCAAGATCGACGTAAGAAACGACAGGCCAACCACGGGGAACGTATGAGCACCCTCCACAAGGAAATCCACCTCGAATCCGAGATCTGCAACTGCCTGGCTGCCAATGGCTGGCTGTATGCCGAAGGGGACGCTGCCGGTTATGACCGTGCCCGTACTCTCTATCCTGCCGACCTGATCGCCTGGATACAGGCAACCAACCCCGAGGCCTGGGCAACCCTCACCAAAAACCATGGCCCTGCAACTGAAGCAACCGTGCTTGACCGTATCCGCAAGCAGATTGATGACCGTGGCACCCTCGATGTGATCCGCCACGGGGTAGAGCTGCTGGGACTGCGCCGCACGCTGGATCTGGCCCAGTTTAAGCCGGCCCTGGCCATGAACCCCGACCTGCAGGCCAGGTATGCCGCCAACCGGCTGCGGGTGGTGCGCCAGGTGCGCTACTCCCTGTCCAACGAGAACAGTATCGACCTGGTGCTGTTCCTGAACGGTATCCCGGTAGCCACGGTTGAACTCAAAAGTGACTTTACCCAGTCGGTGCAGGACGCTGTTGACCAGTACCGCTTTGACCGGAATCCCCGGCCAAAGGGGACGGTCGAAACCCTGCTGGATTTTCCCCGTGGCGCCCTGGTGCACTTTGCTGTCAGTAACTCTGAGGCCATGATGAGCACCCGGCTGCTGGGGCCTGCCACCACCTTTCTGCCCTTCAACCAGGGCAATCATGGCGGTGCCGGCAATCCAGTCAACAAGGATGGACACCAGACCTCTTACCTTTGGGAAAAAATCTGGGAGAGGGAGAGCTGGTTGGAGATCATCGGTCGCTATCTGGTAACCAAGCGGGACAAGAAGAAACAGATCGCCTCGATCATCTTCCCCCGCTTCCATCAACTTGACGCCACGCGCAAACTGCTCGGCCAAGTGCGTGAAGAAGGCCCGGGCTACAAATACCTGATTCAACACTCAGCAGGCTCCGGCAAGACCAACTCCATCGCCTGGACCGCCCACTTTCTGGCTGACCTGCATGACCAGCAGAACAAGAAGCTCTTTGACAGCGTACTGGTGGTATCAGACCGCAATGTATTGGATGCCCAGCTACAGGAAGCGATCTTTGACTTTGAACGTACCAAAGGGGTGGTGGCAACCATCACCGGAGAAGGCAATTCAAAGAGTGCAGAACTGGCAGAAGCTCTGTCCGGCGGCAAAAAGATCGTGGTCTGCACCATCCAAACCTTTCCCTTTGCCCTCAAGGCGGTGCAGGAGCTGGCCGCAACCCAGGGCAAGACCTTTGCCGTGATTGCTGATGAAGCCCATAGCTCTCAGACCGGTGAGGCTGCATCGAAACTCAAGCAGGTCCTCTCTGCCGAGGAGCTGAAGGAACTGGAAGACGGCGGCGAGATCAGCACTGAGGATCTGCTGGCAGCCCAGATGGCAGCCCGGGCAGACAGCAAGGGTGTTACTTACGTTGCCTTTACCGCCACACCCAAGGCAAAGACCCTTGAACTGTTCGGCCGAAGGCCAAAACCTGACAAGCCGTCAGGCCCGGACAACCTGCCGCAGCCGTTTCATGTCTACTCCATGCGCCAAGCCATTGAGGAGGGCTTCATCCTTGATGTCCTCAAGAACTACACACCGTACAGCCTGGCCTTTAAGCTGGCCAGTGGCGGCAAGGAGTGGGACGATAAAGAGGTGGAGAAGGATGAGGCCCTGAAGGGGATCATGCGCTGGGTACGGCTGCACCCCTACAACATCTCCCAGAAGGTACAGATCGTCGTCGAGCACTTTCGCGAAAACGTGGCCCCGCTGTTAGACGGCAAGGCCAAGGCAATGGTGGTGGTGGGCAGCCGCCTTGAGGCGGTACGCTGGAAACTTGCTACAGAGAAGTACATCAAGAATCAGAACTACACCATCGGTACGCTGGTGGCCTTCTCCGGTGAGGTCAACGACAAGGAATCAGGCCCAGATCCTTTTTCAGAGACCACCAAGACCATGAACCCCAACCTGAAGGGCAGGGATATTCGTGGGGCTTTTGCCACGGATGAATACTCGATTCTGCTGGTGGCCAACAAGTTCCAGACCGGTTTTGACCAGCCGTTGCTCTGCGGCATGTACGTTGATAAACGTCTGGCCGGTATTCAGGCGGTACAAACCTTCTCCCGCCTGAACAGGGCCTATCCCGGCAAGGACACTACCTACATTCTGGATTTTGTGAATGATCCTGACGAAATTCTGGCTGATTTCAAGGTCTACTATGAGACAGCAGAGCTGTCCGGTGCCACCGACCCGAACCTGGTTTACGACCTGCGGGCAAAATTGGACGGTTCGGGCCATTACGACGAGAATGAGGTTGAGCGGGTTGTCCAGGTGGAGCTGGACCCCAAAGCAACACAGGGGGAGCTGCATGCCGCCTTGATGCCGGTGGCCGATCGCCTGCTCAAGCAGTACAAGTCAGCACAGGAAGGGATTAAATCTGCCAAGGAAACGAAAGACGCCGATGCTGAAAAGGAGTGCCGCAATCAGCTTGAAGAGCTGATCCTGTTCAAACGCAATCTGGGGGCCTTTCTGCGGGTCTATGCGTTCCTGTCGCAGATCTTTGATTACGGTAACACCGCTATCGAGAAACGGGCCATCTTCTACCGCCGTCTGCTGCCCTTGCTGGACTTCGGCAGAGAGCGGGAAGGCGTTGACCTCTCTAAAGTGGTGCTGACCCACCACAAGCTGAAAGACCAGGGCACGCGCTCACTGCAACTTGGGTCTGGCGAGTACCCGAAGCTGGACGCCCTTACCAATACCGGTAGCGGGCAGGTAAAGGATCCCGAAAAGGTATGGCTTTCAGAGATTGTTGAAAAGGTAAATGAGCTGTTTGAAGGCGAAGGACTTACTGACGATGACAAGCTGGTCTACGTGAACAACGTGCTCAAGGGTAAATTGCTTGAGTCTGATGTTCTGGTGCAACAGGCGCACAATAACACCAAGGAGCAGTTTGCCAACTCGCCAGACCTGGCCAACGAGATCATGAATGCGATCATGGACGCCATGATGGCGCACAGTGCAATGAGTACCCAGGCGCTTAACTCTGAAAAAGTGCGGGCTGGACTGCAGGATGCCCTGCTTGGACCGGCGAAACTGTATGAGGCGTTGCGGGAGCGGCGCAGTAGCATGCCGTAGAAAGGATGAGAATGCAGCATCTAAACGACCATATCGCCCGCGCCATGGCGGTTAAAGGTAAAATCCGCGCTGTGGCCTGCGTTACCACTAAATTGGCAAACGACATCTGTTTTCTGCAAGGCACCTCTCCGGTTGTCTCGATAGCGCTGGGGCGTGCCTTGTCCGGTGCAGCCCTGGTGGGCAGCACCCTTAAGCAGGGACAGCGGCTGGCCCTGAAGTTTGAGGGCAACGGCCCGATGAAGAAGCTGATCGCCGAGGCCAATTGGGACGGCGCCCTGCGGGCAACCGTGGCGGTGCCGGAGGCCGAGGCCGACAGCGTGACGGCTGCCCTGGGCAAGGCCGGCTTTCTGACTGTCACCAAGGATCTGGGGCTGAAGGAACCGTACAGTGGCACCGTACAGCTCTACACCAGCGAGATCGCCGAAGATCTGGCCTACTACCTGACCGATTCGGAGCAGATCCCGTCGGCTGTGGCGTTGGGGGTGAGTCTGGCCCCCGATGGGCAAATCGCAGTCAGCGGTGGTTTCCTGATCCAGTCGTTGCCCCCTTCCGATGAAGCTGCGGTAGACCAGATTATGACCACCATCAGCACACTGCCACCGCTGACCACGCTGCTGAAGGATGGCACCACGCCCCAGCAATTGCTTGATATCCTGCTGGAGGGGGTGGAACACCACCCGCTGGAGTCAACGGACCTGTTCTTCCGTTGTGGCTGCTCCCGTGACAAGGTGGAGCGGGCTTTACTTTCGCTGGGCAAGGCAGAACTGGAGCGGATGATTGAGGAGCAGGGTGAGGCAGCGGTCACCTGCGAATTCTGCAAGCAGCAGTACCGCTTTGAAAGGAGCGAGCTTGAAGCGCTTAGCAGATCATACTAAGGGATAGCAATGATATGACCACACAAGAGGCCATAAAGTTGGCCGTATTTGAAGGCCGAGAGATTCGCAAAACCTTTCACAACGGTAAGTGGTGGTTTTCAATTATTGACGTTATTGAGGTTCTTACCGGCACTGATCGTCCACGTAAGTATTGGAACGACCTCAAAAAGAAACTGTTTCAAGAGGGCTACTCTGAACTGTCCGATAAAATCGGACAGTTGAAAATGCTTGCCCCAGACGGGAAACAGCGGCTTACGGACTGTGCAGATACAGAGACTATGTTCCGCATCATCCAGTCCATTCCATCACCAAAGGCAGAGCCGTTCAAGCGCTGGCTGGCAAAGGTTGGCTATGAACGAATTCAGGAGATCGAAAATCCGGAGTTGGCCCAGGAGCGGATGAAGCAGCTCTACGAGCAGAAGGGCTACCCTAAGGAGTGGATTGACAAGCGCTTGCGGGGGATCGCGGTCCGACAGGATCTGACCGACGAGTGGCAGCAACGGGGAGCGAAAAACAGTCGGGAATATGCCATCCTTACTAATGAGATCATGCAGGGCGCCTTTGATCTGAAGGTTGACGAGTATAAAGCGGTTAAGGAGCTTGAGCGGGAAAATCTGCGGGATCATATGACTGACATGGAGTTGATTTTAACCATGCTGGCTGAGGCAACCACCACTAAGCTGCATCGCGACCGGGATTCCCAAGGCTTTGAGCCATTAAAAAAGGATGCTCAGGACGGCGGTGCGGTTGCCGGTCGGACCCGGCGGGATATTGAAAAACAAAGCGGTGTAGCGGTGGTGAGCAGCTCTAACTACAAGGCGTTACCTACGACAAAGCAGACCAAGAAACTAAGCCATGACAACAGAAAAGAAAATGAATAAACCTGAGATCCTGGCCCCTTGCGGCTCGTTAGAGGCGTTTTTTGCTGCCATGGAATCCGGTGCTGATGCGGTCTATGCCGGCCTGCGGGAGTTCTCTGCCCGTGCCCGCGCCAAGAACTTCACCCTGGGACAGATGGCAAAGATGCTGGCCTATGCCCATCAGCGGGGGCGCAAGATCTACATCACCCTCAACACGCTGGTCAAGGAGCAGGAGCTGCCCCAACTGGTGGAGACCCTGGCAGAGTTGGCCCGGTTGCGGGTGGATGGAGTCATTGTGCAGGATATGGCGGTGGCCCGGCTGGTACGGAACTTTTTCCCTTCCATCCCGCTGCATGCCTCCACCCAGATGACGGTTCACAACCTGCCCGGTGTCAAGCTGCTGGAGGAGTATGGCTTTGAGCGGGTGGTGCTGGCCCGTGAACTGCAACTGACAGACATTGCTGTAATCGCGTCCCAGACCAGCGCTGAACTGGAGATCTTTGTCCATGGCGCACTCTGTTTCTGCGTCTCCGGGCAGTGTCATTTTTCTTCGTTACTAGGGGGCCACAGCGGCAATCGTGGTCGTTGCGCCCAACCCTGTCGCCGCCTCTACAGCCACCGCGGCAAGGAAGGGTACTTCTTTTCTCCCAATGATCTTTCTGCGCTGGAGTTGATCCCTGAGCTGATTGCCGCTGGTGTGACCTCGCTGAAGATCGAAGGCAGGATGAAATCTGCCGATTATGTGGCCAAGGTGGTCAAGGCCTACCGTCTGATGGTTGATGGTGATGCTGCAACCCGTAAAGAGACCTTGAAGGCTGCCAAAGAGCTGTTAAAGGATTCCTTTGGCCGTACCCCCACCAAAGGCTTCCTGGCCTCCAGTAATCCGGTTGATATTGCCAATCCCTGGCTGAGGGGTGGCACAGGACGCTTCAGCGGTGAGGTCAAGCAGGCCCGTCAGGGGCAGATCAGCTTTGAAACCCGCGACGGGTTGCAGGTGGGGGACCGCCTGCGGCTGCAGCCCAAGACAGATCAGGCAGGTTCAGCCTGGACTCTGCGGGAGCTGTACGTGAACCGCCGGAAGGTGCATGAGTGCAAGGCCGGAACCCTGGTTGAGGTGGCCTGTCCCTTTGAGGCCCGCCCCGGTGATGCCCTGTTCAAGGTGGGGGCAGCTGATGCCTTTGGGATGAGCGATGAGGCGGCCAACCGCAAGCTGCAGGCAGCCGGACCGGATCGGATTGCGGTACGGCTGGAGTTGCGGTGCGAGGGTCAAGGGTCAGGGGTCAGGGGTCAAGAAAGCGAAGAAGCTCACAACCTGCCCCTTGCCCCCTGCCCCTTGACCCTTCGAATCACTGCCCGGATCGGAGCCGCTACCTTTTCGTACGAATTCCCATTGGGAATATTGGAACCAGCCCGCACTGGCGACATGGCCGGGGTACTGCAGGCCCGCTTCAGTGAAACCGGCGAGACCCCCTTCAGGCTTGAGAGTCTGCAGGCCCCAGACTTTCCGGCACTTTTTATTCCCCCGGCCCGCCTGAAAGAGATCCGACGCGAGCTGTATCAGCGGCTGGAGCAGGAAGGCACGGCAGAGCAGCGCAAGCGGATAGCAGGGGCAAAGGAAGCGGCGCTGCTGGCGTTGCAGGGGCAAGGGGTTCTGCCCTCATCCTATCCTTCTCCCAGGGGGAGAAGGAATACCATTTACCCTCTCCCTCTGGGAGAGGGTGGCCAAAGGCCGGGTGAGGGGATCAAGGGGCAGGGAGAGCGGGAAGAACTGATCCTTTTGGTGGATAGCCCGTCTGAGGTCCGTTGGGCCTTGTCCCAGGGGGCGCAGCAGGTGGTGGTGCCGCTGCACCGGGCGGCCATCCATGAACTGCACCGCTATCTTAACAGACTGAAAGGGGATGCAGATCAGCTGGTCTGGCAACTGCCGTTCATGCTGTTTGATCAGGAGCTGCCCTTGATGGTTGAAGCGATAGATGCACTCTACCAGGCTGGCTTTCGTTGTTTTGAGATCACCAATCCCGGCCAGCTTAAACTGCTGCAGCGCTATGCAGGGCTTACGCTGTCATCCGGCTATCGCCTGTTTACCTTAAACAGTCAGGCCCTGGCGTTCTGGCAGGAACAGGGGGTGCAGCGGGCAACCCTGTATATTGAGGACGACCGGGAAAACCTGTCAGATCTGCTCAGGCTGTCACAGCCATTGACCGTACTGGTGTACAGCCCGGTGGAAGTGATGGCCACCCGGGTCAGGATCAAGGAGATCAGCAGCGGTTCTCCGCTTACGTCTGATCGAGGTGAAGGGTATCGGATTCGCGGCCGGGATGGTTTTACCCATATCAGCGCCACCACGCCGTTCTCGTTACTGGGGCGGCTGGCAGAACTGCGCCGGATGGGTTGCCGCTCGTTCATGCTTGATCTGTCAGAGACCCCGGCAGAACAGCGTGGTGATCTGCTGGAGGCGTTTCGTTCCGACCGCTCTGTTGCAGGCACTACCATCTTTAACTATGAGCGGGGGTTGACATGAGCAGGGGGTGGTGTGTGATCATGCTGTTACTACTGCTGTCTACAGGAGCTCCAGCCTCAGCTGAAACCCTGCGGGGAATGGTCAAGGCGGTACATGATGGCGACACCGTGGTGCTGGTGGGGCGGGGTACGGGACGGGTAACGGTACGGCTGTACGGTGTTGATGCGCCGGAGACCCGAAAACCTGATTCTCCTGGGCAGCCCTTTGGCAGCCAGGCCAAGCGGGTATTGATGTTCAAGGTGCTGGGTAAGGAAGTGTCTGCCGAGGTGCAGGACCGTGATCAGTATGGCCGTACGGTTGCCGTGCTGCTGCTGGCGGGCAGGGATATCAATGCCGAGATGGTGTCTGAAGGGATGGCCTGGGCCTATCGCCAGTTTCTGAGCGGCCCCTATGTATCTCGCTATATACCGCTTGAAGAACAAGCCCGGCGACAGCACCGGGGACTCTGGCGGGACACCAACCCCCAGCCCCCCTGGGAGTTCAGGCGGGGCCAGAAACGGCGACGCTAATGTTTCATCTTTTTGGACATCTCCAGGGCACGCTTGACCCGTGAGACTACTCGCAGCGGCTGGACCGGCTTGGGAATAAAGTCAAAGAAGCCGGCAGCAAGCGCCTTCTGTTCTTCATCGGTGGTGGCCCGTCCAGTCAGCATGATCACCGGAATTGACGCAGTAAGCGGGTTAGCCTTGATTGCCCGCAAGAGGCCATGGCCATCCAGCTTGGGCATCTGGGCGTCGGTAATCACCAGCTGAGGGCGGTGGGTCAGGGTAGTCTTAAGCGCCTCTATGCCGTCTTTGCAAATAATAACGTTATACCCTTCCTTGACCAGGGCTGCCTGTACCAGTGTGGCCACGGTAGGCGAGTCCTCCACCACCAAAATCGTGTCACCGGCATCCGGGTTAATCGGGGCATTCAGGTAGTGCCGGGCAATCGCCTCCAGAATCTCCTTGCGGGTTGCAATGACCGGTACCACCTGCAGACCGGTGATGCGGGCAATCATCTCGGTGGTCTCGCCATCAAAAGGGTCAGTAATGGCCACGGCCAGCATCATATCTTTGTGTTTCAGCGGAAATATGCCCCGTTTCATCACAAACTCTGCGGGAAGCATATTGAGCAGTGCTGGCGGATACTCGCGGTTGCTGAAACCTGATATCGTCTTGAAGCCGAACTGGCGTCCCAGAGCATCAACCAGCTCACTCTCGGTGATAACCCCCATCTCTTCCAGAACTTCGCCCAGCCGCTTTCCTTCAGCCCGTTGCCGTCCCAGGGCGCGCTCCAGGGTTTTTTCGCTGATCAGCTTGGCCTGTACCAGAATATCGCCCAACTGTTTCTTTTGAGCAATATCAGCAAAGGGACTGTGCTGGCGTAACAGGGCCTCCATCAATTCCGGCTCGGTGATGACCCCCATCTCTTCCAACACCTGGCCCAGGCGCTTTTCTGTGCCGTTTTGGCGCTCCAAGGCCTTTTCAAGCGTCTTTTTGCTGATGATTTCAGTTTCAACCAGTATGTCGCCTAACTGTGTGGCCATGCTGCCTCCGGCACTGCATCAGAAAATAAGGTTACTTGGGTACCTTTTCCCAGTCTTCCAGAAACTTTTTGATGCCGGCGTCGGTCAGGGGATGCTTGGACAGCTGCAGCATGACGGAATAGGGGATAGTACAGATATCGGCTCCGATCAGGGCTGAGTTAAGCACATGGATCGGGTTGCGGATACTGGCGACGATAATTTCGCTGGTGTAGCCATAGTTGTCAAAGATGGTGCGAATTTCTTCAATGATCCCCATGCCATCCTGTGAGATGTCATCCAGGCGGCCAACAAAGGGAGAGACATAGGTTGCGCCGGCCTTGGCAGCCAAAAGCGCCTGCATCGGGGTGAAGATCAGGGTGACGTTGGTCTTGATTCCTTTTGCGGTCAGCGTCTTGCAGGCCTTCAGGCCTTCAGGCGTCATCGGCAGTTTTATGACGATGTTCTTATGGATTTTAACCAGTTCTTTGGCTTCTTTCACCATGCCTTCTGCATCCAGAGCAATCACCTCGGCAGAGATCGGACCATCTACGATGGCGGTGATCTCTTTGATCACATCCTTGAACTTGCGACCTGATTTGGCGATCAGGGAAGGATTGGTGGTAACGCCGTCAACCAGACCCAGGGTATGGGCTTCACGGATTTCGTTGACATCAGCGGTGTCGATAAAAAACTTCATGGTAGAGCCTCCGGTATTAGGATTGGTGTGTATGGTCAAGCTGTTCGCGAAATTTTTCCAGGCAGTCCATGGAGCAGAAATAGTGCCGTGAACCGTTCAGGGTGCCGACAATAGCATCTTCTTTTGCCAGATACATCTTGCAGATTGGGTCCTGCACCGTTTCTTCGCCGGTATGGTGCATAGTGCCGGTTGACACCTTTTTGTTCGACGCTGTCAGTGATTTGATAATGCGAAAACCGATATAGCCCAAAAGCAACCAGATCAAAAGGCGAAACATAACTTGTTACTCCAAAGGGCTGACCTGTTCGTCGGTGGTCAGGCTGGCCAGCAGATCTACAATGGTTTGCTGGCTTACAGGCTCACGCAGTGTGGGCGCAATATCTGCTAATGGTAGCAGCACAAAACGGCGCACCGTCATGCGGGGATGGGGCAAGGTCAGACCTGGTGTGGCCAACTGTTCCGTGCCATACAAGAGCAAATCAAGGTCCAACCGTCGTGATTGCGGCTCTGCAGCAGGAGTCCTGCCAAAGATGTCGCGCTCTATCCGTTGCAATTCAGCCAGCAGTTCATGGGGCGTCCTGGTGGTGGCAAGCCGCGCAACCCCGTTGTAAAAGGAAGGGGTGCCAGCAGGCATACCCACCGGTGATGTCTCGTAAAAACGGGACAGTCCGGTGACGCGACTGCCGGGGATCTTGCCCAGTTCTGCCACTGCCCGCAGCAGATTTAGTTCCCGGTCTCCCAGATTGGAGCCAAGGGCGATGTAAGCATCGGTTTCCACAGGCGGGATTAAACCATACTTGTGGTGGGGCGTCAACCGCAGGACAAAAAAGCCCCCGTCACCAGGAGGGGCGGCAACGGAGGCGATGAGATCCCCAAGGGGTCTCGCAAGCATATTCCTGCTCTGTTTTTTGTCGTTCTTTATCTGCCAACCGGCACCCGCAAATTTTTCGGACTAACCTTGTACCCGCCGGAAACCGTGACATAGCCTTTGTACAGGTCGCTGATATCAGTGACCTTGGCCATAAACCAGGCATCCCGGCGGGCAGACTCTTTATTCTCCGGCTGCTGGTACACATCAACTACCTGGTGTCCCTCAAACATGATCATCAGAGCCCCCAGGCGAATCTCGTCCGGTCTGGCAAGTCTGGTACGCCAGAAATATTTGGTCCACTGGCTGGCGCCATTGGCAATCCTGAAAAACTCGGCTTCACCCTTGGTTTGGGCATTGGGGAGCTGGGTCATTTTGGACAGGGTGACATAGATCCAGGCGTTATCACCCATTGGCTGTTCGCTGATAAAAAAATCATCCGACTGGATATAATGCCGGTCTTCTCCAACTGCCGGGGCTTCGTAGCGCGGTTGCGGCGGCGCCTCTTCCTGGGCAGGGGGAACCTGTTCACGGATTTGTTGGCCACCAGTCGCAAGCTTGTCTACTTCATCCATAAAATCTGCCTGTGCTGTTCCGCAGCTAACCAAGACAAGTGCCAGCACCACGAGCTTTTTCATACCGAGCCTCCATTGTTTCAAACTGCTTGATTGTGTAGAGCCCCTATACCAGAGATTTGCAATCTGTAAAGTGCGATCTGCTAGATAGATGCCGCTATCCCCTGCTGCATCTCGGGATAGCGCAGGGAAATGCCCAGATCCTGCAACATCCGTCGGTTATCCACCACCCGTGATTCCATAAAATAGGTGAACAGCAGCGGCGGCATTACCTTGCGGGCCTCCTCAAGGTCAATCTGGGGCTGACGGGGTTTCTGCAAGGCAGAGGCCACAGCGTTGAAGTAGGCGGTCATGCTGGCCGGATGACCGTCGCTGACATTGTAGATGCCGGTCCCTCGCTCTAGCGCTGCCAGACAGACCTGGGTCAGGTCATCAACATGAATCCGGTTGGACGGCTTGGCCAGTTCCTCCAGCAGTAACGGCTGGCCCTGGTTGATCTGCATCAGCGGCAGACGTCCCTTGCCGTAAATTGCCGAAACTCTTAGAATTACCACCGGAATAGCATGCTTCAGACCAAAGGCCTGAAATAGCTGCTCAGCATCCAGGCGACGTTTACCCATGGCAGAGGTCGGCTCTGTAGGACTCTGCTCCGTCACCACAGCGCCGCCGGTATCACCATAGACACTGGTTGCGCTCAGGTAGACGATCTTTGTCGGCACTGCCTGATCCCGTTCCAGCGCAGCACAAAAATTGCGGGCGCGCAGATCAATACTGCCGCCACCCTGGGGTGGAACGCTGTACAGCAGCATCCGTCCGGCTGCAGGGAGAAGCGGTATCTCTTCCAGATCATCCATACTGCAAAGACAGATCTCTGCCCCGGCCTTGGCCAAAGCGGCAGCCTTTTCTTCATCCCGCAGGTGAACCGCCACTGACCAGCCCTGGCCAAGGGCCTGATGGGCCACCAGATTGCCTGTGTAGCCGCAGCCGGCAATAAACAGCTTCTGCATGGTTGTGTTATCCTTTTGCATCGTCAAGTAGCTCATCCAAGGGATGATTCTTTTCAAACGGCACAATCCGCACCTTAATGGCCCCTTTACCCCACAGGCCGATCTGTTGGGCTGCAGCACGGGAAAGGTCAATCAGATTACGGACTGCATGGCGGGGATGGCAACGGTCATTGATGACCACCGAAACCTTCTGGCCGCTCTTGTAATTTTCGACGGTCACCATGCTGCCAAGCGGCAGCAGGGCATGAGCGGCGGTCAGCTTGTCCGGGTGATAGCGCTGGCCTGAGGTAGTGCGCCGCCCAATAAAGCGCGAGGCATAGTAGGTGGCTACGCCGATCTGGGGATCTTTGGGAATATCCCCATCCTGTGCCAGCACCTCCAGCAGCTGGGCGTCGGTCAGGTCATCCCGCTCGACATCAGCGGCATTGGCCAAGCCTGGCAGAAGCAGCATCACAATCAGCAGAACACGGAGCATCATCGAGCCAGATACTCCCTGATCCCATCCCTGAACTGGATCGGTTCAAAATCAAAGGTTTCCCGCCAGCAGCCGTCGCAGATATTTTCCTCCAGCAGCATCTGCAACTGGTCGGTGGTAATTGGAAAGGCACTGAAACCCTGCAGCGCCTTGATCACCGGCTTCATCAGCGATAACGGCAGGGCCGGTTTCCAGGGATGCCCCTTGCCTAACGCTTCAGCAATGGCATTCAGCAGCTGGCGGTAGGTCAGGCGATCCTCGCCGCACAACTCATAGGTCTGTCCTGCGGTCTCCTGTTTTTCCAGTGCGTCGGCAAAACAGCGGGCCACGTCAGCACCATGAATCGGCTGCAGCCGGTAATTGCCATCTCCCATGGTGGGCATGACCGGTGCCAGCCGAAGGTTGGCCGCCAGCATATTCACAAAGGCATCTTTAGGGCCAAAGATAAGCGACGGCCGAAAAATCGTCCAGGCCAATCCACTGCCCCGTACGATCTCCTCTCCCCGCCATTTGGTGCGATGGTAACCGGAAACCGCATCAAGCCTGGTGCCAAGGGCAGACATCTGCAGATAACGCAGTACGCCGCCATGCTGTGCTGCCTGTACCATGCTGGCAGTAGCCTCCACATGCAACCGCTCAAAGGTAATCCCTTTGCCAGGAAACTCACGGATGATCCCCACCAGATTGATGGCTGCATCACAGCCTTTCATGGCCTGTTGGTAGCTGGCCGGATCGGTTACGTCTCCGTGCTGGAGCGTGATGCCTGGCTGCGTCTTGCCTGACCCGGCATGAGACAGCAGAATCAGCTCATGCCCGCGCTTCAGCAACTCTGCGGTCAGATGGCCGCCAACAAACCCGGTGCCACCTGCGATGAATAGTTTCATTAAATTTTCTCCGAATTTTCAGCAATTTCTTTGGAACCTAGATCCGACTCTTCTTCTCGGTCGTCACATAACAGAAGTTCTCAAAGATCGGTGTGTTGTAAAGGTCATCGGTCACGCCGTCCTGGTAGCGTACGGCAACAAAAATTCGTTCCTTTGGAACTTATGGGGGCAGGCGTGGCTTTCTGCCTTTCACTCACCGCGGACTGTAATGACGCTTCAACCAGCGGCTTAAACCATCCAGCCCCGGAAACAGCACCCGCTCGGTGATGTTGGCCTGGTCCAGTTTATCACGGATCTCCCATTTTAAAGCAGCCGGTATGATGATCTTGCGACCGGTGTCAGGATGGTGCTCCAGCCAGCTGTCCAGTGCCATGCGGGGCGAGGTCATGACCGAGCAGAAGGCAAACTGGTTGACGATCCGGTCATCAATGGAGGGTGGCTCGAAAAACACGGCCACATCATCCTGGGTAATGGCATCCAGTTCCGGTAATGATTTGATCACTTCTGACAGCATCTCTACGGTCAGGACATTTGCCCCTTCCTGTTCAAGTTTGTGACCTAATATAGCAGGTAGCAGCTGGTGGGCCTTGACGTAGTTCACTGCCCAGACGACCCCGTCAAGATCACTCTTTTCAATATTGGCCGTGGCAAAGTGCATGGCAATAAAAGGGGAGTAGGTCCAGTCCAGCAGACGAGTCGGCAGGCCGTAGTGTTGCGCCACTGATAACCAGTGCCAGATAGAGTCCCGCTCTACTACCCGCTGGTGAGCGTACTTTTTGAAATTACGCATCAGGTGATGTTCAAGCTCTGCGTATTGGCCGCCCAGCCGCATCAGGGTGGTTTCAAGGCGGTAGTTAACATCGGACAGCCCCCGAAAGGCAAAGCGGGAGCGGTAGCGGCCCAGATCTTCATTCCAGGAGTCGGCAAACAGGGCCTGCTGGAGTTCATCCCAGGAGTGAACGGTGATGGTTTCAATCATGGCAGTCAGGCCCTGCTCTTTAAACGTTGCTTGTATTCTTCATAGTCCTGCATCAGGCGATCATAGGGATCGTGCATCAGGGAGGAGGAGATCATAAAATCAGCGGTGGCACGGTTGCAGGCCACCGGAATATTCCAGACCACCGCTATCCGCAGCAAGGCCTTTACATCCGGGTCATGGGGTTGCGGCTCCAGCGGGTCCCAGAAAAAGATCACAAAGTCAATTTCCCCCTGTGAGATCATGGCGCCAATCTGTTGATCGCCCCCCAACGGCCCGCTCTGTAGCCGGGTTACCTGCAGGTCCAACTGCTCACAAAGCAGTGCGCCAGTGGTACCGGTGGCGTACAGGTCATGCTCCACCAGGATGGCCCGATTGTAGCGGGCCCATTCAATCAGATCCCGTTTCTTGTGGTCGTGGGCCACCAGAGCGATCCGTTTGCGCGATCCCATCTCTATGATGTTGTATGAAGGCATGGCGGTTTCCTTTTCTGGCACAGGATCTGACCACAGTACACCGTTTAGTTGATCGATTCCAGTAGCAGTTACCCTAAAAAAGCTGTTGCCACAAGATCACAGAGGTCTCAGAGGAAAAACAGGAAGATACAACAAACGGCCTGATTCCCTTTGGGTGAGATGCTAAAAACAGATTTTCTTAGTAAGTCTCTGTGTTTCTCTGTGTCCTGTGGCTAACTGCCGTTTTAAGGGTTACCGTTTTGCCAGCCAGATCTCAACCCGATTGTTACGCTGCTTCCCTTCTCTGGTGTCGTTGTCTGCCACCGGCAGGCTTGAACCGAACCCTTCAGCCGCTGCCACCATGATGCCGCGGGAACGGAGTTCCTGGGCTACCTGGCCCACCCGCTGGTTTGACAGGGCCAGGCTGGTGTGGGCATCACCGGCAGCATCGGTAAAGCCGAACAGCAGCAGTTGCCGCCCCTGCAACTCTTTTGACGACAGCGCCCGCACCAGCCGGTCCAGGTCGCGATAGGCCTTGTTGTCAAGCTGGCCATCATGGGTGAATTTAACATTAAGGGAGAGCCGTTCTGCGCCACTGGCCAGTTGCCGATAGCGTTCCGGAGCGTTGGTAGGAATATAAGAGTTACCCATTCTGATAGAAAGCGGCACAAAGCCGGTCTTTTCTACAATGGTCTGACCTTCAGGGGAGAGGGCAAACTCGACAAAGTCTCTGATCTTCTGATTTTTGGGCTGTCCCGGTGTGTAGAGATAGAGACGACGGGCAAGACTGTAGTCCTCGGTGGCAACCGTAAAGGGGGTCGGCAGGATCGGCTGGGCGCCACCGCTGATGGCTACCGCCTTTGCGGATTTAACGTAAGGCAGACCGATGAAGCCGATACCGTTGGGGTCGTTGGAGACATCCCGAGAGAGCTTGGCGCTGTCCTCAAAACGCTTGGCATCTTTGACCAGTTTTTCCTTGTGCAGCACCAGACTCTTGAAGGTGTCAAAGGTACCGGACTTGTCATCCCTGGCATAGACATGCACCGGGGCAGCCTTGGCAATGCTGCTCAGTTGCTTCCATTCAGGGATCTTGCCGGTAAAGAGTCCCTGGGTATCGGTCATGCTCAGGGTTGTAACCGGGTTGACACTGTTGACAATCACCGCCACACCATCCAGGGCCAGGACATGTTCATTGGCCCGGGAGGTCATGCTGCCCAGCAGCGACAGCTGCTTTACCTCATCATCCTTGATCCTGCGGGATGACATGCCAATGTCGCAGGCGTTGGCATGCAACCCTTCAAAAGCGGTGGTGGAGCCGTGGGCCTTGATCTCCACCGCACGGTTACGGCGTCCTTCCATGACCCCTTCCACCAGCAGCTCTTCATGGTTTTTGCCCGGCACGCGACGGGTGCGGACAGCACCATTTTTTTTCAGAAATTCCTCGGCTAATGAAGGGGCCAGTTCTGCACCGATGGTATTGGAACCCTGCAGTTTTAGAATGATGTCATAGGAGTTGATCCAGTGGTAATAGTAGCCGCCACTACTGGCCAACAACAGGGCTCCCACCAGCGATGACATCACCAGTCCCCGACGGCGTTTAAACCAGGAGTCGGCAATCCCTTCCGAAGGTGCCTTGGGCAGCAGAGAAACGCGGTGGGCTTCCAGGGCAGCCAGAAATTCAACGCAGCTCTGATAGCGATTAGCCGGATCTTTTTCCAGGGCCTTGTGGATTATTGCAGCAAGGTCTTTATGAGTCTCCGGCGCATATTCCCTGATATCCGGGATGGTGCGGTCAAACTGGTTCATCAGGGTCTCAACAGTTGATTCCTCGCTGAACGGAAGTTTGCCAGCCAGCATGTTGTACAGGATCAGTCCCACGGCGTAGAGGTCACTCTGGGGGGTAACCGTAAAAGGGTTCAAGATCTGCTCAGGGCTCATGAAGGCTGCCTCACCCCCCTGGCCAACCTCCTGCAGGTCTTCGCCGTACTTCAGCAGAGCCACCCCGAAATCCGAGATCTTCAGGCCACCGTTACGATCCAGCAGGATGATCGAGGTGGTCAGGCCGCGGTGGATTACCCCTTTGTCATGGGCAAAGCGCAGACCCTGCAGCAACCGTACTGCGTAGTGCAGGACAAAGTGTTGGGGGAAAGGGCCGTTATGTTCGATCATCCGGTCCAGAGCAGCGCCGTTGTAATATTCCATCACCAGCCAGAACCCGCCGTTGTGTTCAAAAAAATCAGTAGCCTGCAGGATATTGGGGTGCATCATCCCGGCCAGCAGTTTGGCCTCGTTATAGAACCGCTCACGGTAGGATGCGGTGCCAGGCAGTTTAGGGGTTAATGATTTCAGCAAAAAACGTTTTTCCAGCAGAACATGCTCGGCCATCAGCAGCGCCCCTTTACCATAGGGGGCCGGACCTTCAATGCGGTAGTGATACAACATGGTTCCCTTTTCCATTACTCAGAACTCCTTGATTTTAAAATTGGCATTACACATCTGCTGATAACGCACCAAGCACTACATTGGGCGCTTCGTAACTGTCTTTAAGCGCCACCGATGACCCCTTGACCTTCTTGGCGGTCTTTTTGACTTCACTGGCCATGGATGCCAGCTGGGCATAGGAACCGATCTGGAGGTGTACGGTGCTGATCACCGCCACGGAAAGCGACAGCAGGCTGAAGGTTTCCAACTCACCCTTGCGGTTGAAGGAGGTAACCGGTCATGCTGGCAAAGCGCTGGTTTACCACCAGAATCTGGCGATCCTGGTCACGTACCACGGCAATGCCGTTGGGAGAGCCATGAAAGGCCCTGATGATCAGCTGGTGGGAGGAGGAGTTGTTTTTGGTAAAGCGCAGTATCAGCAGATAGAGCAAGCCGGAGCTCATCAGGATCAGGCCGATCCCTGATGCCATGTGCGGCAGGACTGACAGGCTGAACTGCCGCTCAAACAGCCCGGCTGCAACAATCCAGATGCAGCCAAACAGCAGGAAGGCGATGGTTATACTGCGAGCGGTCAGGGCAAGCGGTATGCCAAACAGCAGCAGTTTCTCCTGCCGGCCCGGGATCTCTGCCGGTTTGCTGGCTTCATCTGACAACCACTGCCTTCCTGCTATCTGGTGCTGCGTGTTGGTGTGCATGGGATTTCTCCTCTTTCCAGATACGAAACAAAACAGTAACAGACCGCTGTGACAGCGTTGTGACAATAGAGAAAAATGTCTGTGGCATGTCTGCTGCGTCTGTTTTGGAGATCTCGCAGTTGTTGCAGACTCTTTGGAATCCCGACACTCAAACGTCATGTTTGCGCGCTATGGTCTGGCAAACAAAAAAGGATGCCAATGAATGTGGCAGGAGGACCCCGCGATGAGAACAAAGACCCTTGATGATTACTACAACTGGACCTGTGACTGGTGTGACAGCGAGAACCGGACTCTCTGGGTGCGGGTGGCAAATGGTGATGTGGCCTGCGGCGCCTGTCACCGCAGCACCAGCTTTCCTACGTCAAGTATCGCGCTGGCTGGCGGACAGCAGCGGATGATGGCCGGACAGTGCTAACGAGGTGGACTATGTTTCTGGTGCGGATTCTGACGATGCAGCGGCAGCTTGATCTGATTGACCAGCAACTTGAGCGCCTGCGGCGCTTGACCGGCCGTAAGGCCTAAAACAGGGAGAGCAGCCATGAAGCAGTTGTTAAGCAGGCATTTCCAGCCATTAACAGAACGCCACCCGGCCCTGATGTCCATGGCCACTGCCACCGCCGGATTCTTCCGTTCAATTGCAATTAAGCCATACAAACAGCGTCATCGCCCACGTGAGCTGGCCCTGTGGGAACGCTATCACAGCCTGCATGCCGTGCGCTGTCAGGTTTACCGCGAGAAATCAGCCGGTGGGCGGCCCACCATTGTGGTGGCCGGGTTTGTGCCGGATGCCACCGAGGTGGTGGAGTTTCAGCGTCCGATTCTGCGTAGCCACGGCAGCGTCTACTATCTGAATTATCCCCGCAACGGTTTTAGTCAGGAGCTGTTTGAGGCCCAGCTGGCAGACCTGATTGATGAATTGGCTCTGAAGGGGCAACGACCGGTGCTGATGGGAGTCAGTTTCGGGGCAGGGTTAGTGGTTGATTTCCTGCGCCGCGCCTCAGAACAGCTGCATGACCGTTTGCGTGGCCTGTTGCTGGTCAGTCCGGTGCTCTGCACCGCCGACCTGATCCGGCCCGACGGTCAGCGGGGTGGCGGGGTGCGGATGCTGGAATCAAACCTGCGTAAAATATTGAAGGCCGATCCAGAGAATCAGGACGACCTTGATCGCCAGTTAACCAGGGCACGGCGTTGTTTTCAGGCCCTGTTTGAGGCCGGGGCTGAAAACCGCCCTCTTACTGCACGCCACCTGTCAATCAGGCAGCGGATCTTCGGGGTGCTGGAGCATACCTCCAACCTGGGGGGCTATCAGCGGGTGCTGGCCCTGCGCAGCTTTGCCGAGCCGGTTCCGGCCAGAACCATTTTTAACGGACCAACCCTGGTCATGCTGGCTGAAGATGAGCAAAGCATTCTGGTGCCCGGTTCACCCACCCTGCAACTCTGTGCCGACCACACTGCCCTGCGGTCTGTTTTCCCGGATGGCAAGGTCTGCCTGATCGCCTCAAATAATGATGCTGATCCGGTGGCCCATGCCTCGCTGATCTTCCATCAGCACTGTTACAATCCGCGCATGGAACAGTGGTTGCAGAAGGTGCATAATCAGCCGCTTCTGGCAGTTGTTTAACGTCTACCCCCCCTCGCCCCCCTTGCCAGGGGGGAGGTAAAGCCTCTCACAATCCGTGCTCCCTCCTTGACAAGGGAGGGTCGGGGTGAGTTGGGAGGCGGGGGAGGGGTTGAGGAGTATTCTTGATTTTCCAATCATTACTTTCACTGCCGCTGCGTGCCGCCGCCGATATCCGCGCCCGGCAGTTTTTGCATAAAGATCCACTGGTTAGCCAGCGTGAACTGTTGCCTCGCCTGTTGAAAAAAGCAGCTGCCTCCCGTTTTGGTCTGACCTATGGTTTTGCCGGTCTTGCCAGCCTGCCGTTTGATGCCTGTTACCGTCGTTATCAACAGCAGGTGCCGATCCGTACCTACCGCCAGTTCTGGGATGACTGGTTCGCATCCAGCCTGACCACCACCCCGCAAGGGCAGCAGTTACGCTTGCAGGATCAGACCTGGCCCGGTCTGGTTCCCTGGCTGTGCGAGACCTCCGGTACCACGGCGCCAACCAAGTTTATTCCCTTTACCCAAGAGATGTTCAAGATGAACCAGCGGGCAGCACTGGACCTGCTCTGCTGTTATCTGGCTGCTGAACCAGGCAGCCAGGTGCCGGATGGCAAGATCCTCTATATGGCTGGCAGTACCCAACTCAAGCAGATGGGGGAAGGGGTGCTGGCCGGTGACATGAGTGCCATCACCCTGCTAAAGCGGCCTGCCTGGCTGAACCGGTTTGTGGAACCGCAAGAGCCGCTGACCTCAGCCCCCTGGGACCAGCGGCTGGATGGCATGGCTCGTCTGCTGCTGGCTGATCAGAAGATCCGGATCATCTCCGGGGTGCCCCCCTGGATCTTGCTGTTGTTGAAACAGGTGGCATCCCTGGCAGGTCGGCCGCTGCATGAGGCGTTACCCAATCTGGAGCTGATTATCCACGGTGGTACCAGCATGGCCCCCTATGCCGCTGAATACCAGCGGCTGCTCCCTTCAGGCGGTCCCCGCTTTCTTGAACTGTTGCCTTCATCAGAGGCGTTCATGGGTTTTCAGCTGCAGGGCGAGACAACCATGCGCTTGACCCCGTTCTACGGCGCCTTTTTTGAGTTTGTGCCGATTGAACAGCTGGATGAGACCGGTGCGCCGCTGCCGGATGCCCAGGCCCTGCCACTGGCGGAGGTGGTGACCGGGCAGCGCTATGCCGTGATCCTCTCCACCTGCGCCGGTCTGTGGCGCTACCATATTGGCGATACCCTGCGCTTTCTGGATACTGACCGCTTCCATTTTGAGTTTACCGGTCGGGATAAATTTCTGGATCGCTTTGAAGAGAAGGTGACCCAGACCGAGGTTGAGCAGGCTGTCGCCCTGCTGAATAGCAAACACGGTGGTCTGGTGCGTGAATTTATGGTGGGGGCTGATATCGGGGGGCGCTGTCACCACTGGGTGCTGGCCTGTCGTGGCGATGGACTACCGTCTGATCAGGCAGCAACCCTGCTGGACCAGCAGCTACGCAGCTCCAATGCCGATTACGATACCTTTCGTCAACAGGGCAGGATCAATAATCCAACTGTGCTGCTGGTATCGGAACAACAGATCTATGACTGGTCAGCCGAGGTGCGGGGCAAACTGGGCGGCCAGAGCAAGATACCTCATATCGATCCCACCCTGACCGGAGAGCTGGTCAAAAGCCTGTCCAGCTATGCCTGTAACATTAGTTGCGAATCTTTTGCCTCCCTGTAACACCGCTGTCACAAAAGCCGTGTAAGGTGGCAACTAAGCTACACACAACCTGAAAACACCAACAATACCAAGGAGGAAGTACCAATGTTGAAAAAGAGTGTCCTGGCGCTGTGCGCCACTTTCTGTATCGCCACTGCAGCCCATGCGGAAAAAGTACATGTTGATGCAAAGCTGCCAGCCTACAAAGCAACATCCGGCGTGTCCGGCAACCTGAGCAGCATCGGTTCCGACACCTTGAACAACCTGATGACCTACTGGGCTGAAGGGTTCAAGAAGAAGTATCCCAATGTCAATATCCAGATTGAAGGCAAAGGTTCTTCAACCGCTCCTCCGGCCCTGATCGCCGGTACTGCCCAGTTGGGTCCCATGTCCCGCATGATGAAGGGCAAGGAAATTGAAGACTTTGAAAAAAAATATGGCTACAAGCCGACCAAGATCGGTGTGGCCCTGGATTCACTGGCTGTGTTTGTCAACAAAGATAACCCGATTAAATCCCTTTCCCTGGATGAGGTTGACGCAATCTTCTCAAAGACCCGCAAGCGCGGCCTGGCTGAGATTAACACCTGGGGTCAGGCTGGTGTAAGCGGTGCCCTGGCTGCCAAACCGATCTCTCTGTTTGGTCGTAACTCTGCCTCCGGTACCTATGGCTACTTCAAGGAGCACACCCTGAAAAACGGGGACTACAAGAATACCGTCAAAGAGCAACCCGGTTCTGCTTCGGTGGTTGAAGGTGTAGCCAAGGATATCAGCGCCATTGGTTACTCCGGTATCGGTTATGCTACCTCCGGCGTCAAGGCAGTACCCCTGTCTGATAAAAAAGACGGCACCGTGTATGAAGCCAACTATGCCAACGTGCTATCCGGCAAGTACCCGCTGGCTCGTATGCTCTACATCTACGTAGCCAAGAAGCCTGGTCAACCGCTGCCCAAGGTAACTGAAGAGTTCCTGAAGTTTGCCCTTTCCAAGGAAGGCCAGCAGATTGTGGTTAAGGATGGCTATGATCCACTACCAGCTTCTGCTGCTGCTGAGCAACTGAAAGCGCTGAAGTAGAACTATCAATAATGGCACGCGGATGACACGGATAAAGCGGATTTTCGCGGATAGATCACCTGATGTTATCAGTTAAAATCTGCGTAGATCCGCCCAATCAGCGTTATCCGCGTGCTATCGATTTAGTCTTTTTCTTTCTGTTTTTTCAGGACTTTCCATGGCCTCCACAGTAGTAGATACATCCCGCCGTAATGACCGTCTGGCTGCCTGGCTGATCAAGGCGGGCGGACTGTTTGTGATTGTTGCTGTCATCGGCATACTTGCGTTGATCGCCAATGTTGCCCTGCCCTTGTTTTATTCGCCATCTGCAGAAAAACTGGCCGAGGTTCCGGCCGAACTGCAAAGCATGGTTGCAAGCGCCAACAGTGGCACGCACCAGACCCGTGAACTTGGTGAAAATGGCAGCGTTTCTGTGCAGCTCTTGCCGGACAACCGGATCGAAGTGCAGCGCAAGACCATTGAAAAAGATGTTCTGGGTAACGAAAAGGTCAGCCAGCAGAACTACCAGCTGGAAGATCGCCTGCCCGGGCCCATCTCTGCCGTCTGGCTGGGGCGTAAAGGGAATAATCTTTACGCGGCCACGATTAATGGCTGGCTGGTGCGCTGGGATCTGTCCGGCGAAGCACAGGGACGGCTGGTGGAGACGGTTGAGGCGTTCAAGGATCACCGCCGGATCACCGCTCTGACTACTCTGCTGGGGGATACCTCTCTGGCAGTGGGGGATGAAAAGGGACAGATCAGTACCTGGATGCCGGTCAGCAAGCCAGGAAGTGGCGAAGACAAACAGTTGACCCTGATCCATCATCTACCCGGTTTCACGCAACCGGTTCAGCGCCTGCTGGCCTCGCCCCGCGACAAGTCTCTGGCTGCCTTTGATGCCAGCGGCAGTATCAAGCTGCTGCATATGACCAGCGAGCGGTTACTGTTGGAGCTGAAGGCAGGTTCTGCAGCCGCTGCTGCCGCCTTTGCCGATAATGGCAGAAAACTTGTGGTGGCTGGCTCAGATGGCAAGATCGTTGCTTGGAAACTGGCGATTCCCTACCCGGAGGTTTCTTTCACTACCCTGCTAGGCAAGGTTTGGTACGAAGGGTATGACAAGCCTGAGTATGTCTGGCAATCTTCTGCTGCAACCGATGATTTTGAGCCCAAGATGTCACTGGTGCCACTGATCTTTGGTACGTTCAAGGCCACCCTGTTTGCCATGCTGTTTGCGATTCCGCTGGCGCTTTTGGGTGCGCTCTATACCAGCCAGTTCATGTCTGCAACCCTTAAAGGGCGGATCAAGCCGGCAGTAGAGATCATGGCTGCAGTACCATCGGTGGTGGTCGGTTTTCTGGCCGGCCTCTGGTTGGCCCCTCTGCTTGATAAAAACCTGCTGGCGCTGTTTTTGTCCAGCCTGCTGGTACCAGCCATGCTCCTGACAGCGGTCTTCGCCTGGAAGCCATTTTCTGATACGGCCATGGGACGGCGTCTGAAGGGATATGAGTTTGCCTGTATGCTGCCGGTGGTGCTGCTGGGGATCTGGCTTTCAGGGTTGATTGCAACGCCACTGGAGGCATCACTGTTTGGCGCAGACCTGAAACAGTGGCTCTATTCTGCCCTGGGGGTGCGCTATGATCAGCGCAACAGCATCATTATTGCCATTGCCCTGGGCTTTGCGGTGATTCCAATCATCTTTACCATTGCCGAGGATGCCCTATCAAACGTTCCCCGCAACCTGTCCGCCGCCTCACTGGCACTGGGTGCAAGTCGCTGGCAGACCGCCTGGAGGGTGGTCCTGCCATCAGCCCTGCCCGGTGTTTTTTCCGCCATCATGATCGGTTTTGGCCGTGCAGTGGGTGAGACCATGATTGTGCTGATGGCCACCGGTAACACGCCGATCACCAGCTGGTCACTGTTCAATGGCCTGCGCTCGCTCTCAGCCAACATTGCGGTAGAGATACCGGAGGCACCTTTGGACGGCACCCTCTACCGGACCCTGTTTCTTTCGGCAGTGCTGCTGTTTGTGCTGACCTTTATCATCAACACCGCTGCAGAACTGCTGCGGCAACGGTTCCGCAAGAAGTACGGACGGTATTAAAGGATTGAATAGCACGCGGATAACGCGGATCTGGCGGATGTTCACGGATTTAAAAAGCAAAAACAAAGATGCGAGGGGTTAAAACCTGATTTGACGGTTTTATCCGCGTAAATCTGCTCAATCAGCGTCATCTGCGGCCTATTATGATGGCTTTTATACAAAAGGTGTAACGTGAAAAACTACTGGAAACGTGGCGAACCAATGGTGCTGACTGCCGGGGCATCCCTGGCGGTGATTCTGTTTATGACCCTGCCCCTGATTGCCGTGATCCTGGGCAACAGCCTGGGCTATTTCTGGGTCAAGGGGCTGGTGCGGTTCAAGCTGCATGACGGTTCATATGTCATGGGTCAGTCGACCGCTACTGAATCACACAGCCTGACTAAGGCCAGGCGGCTGCAGTTAAAAGTGGGCAACCGTGACCTGTATGCCCAGGACTTCCGCTGGGTTGATGAAAGCGAAATCAGCTCCAAAGATCTGCCCAAGGATGCCTATCTGCTGGAACGAATGGAGCATGGCAATTTTTTCGGCTTCCTGAAAGAGCTTAAAAATGGTGATGCAGCCCCTGTACCTGGAGATTATGCTGCGCTGCAAAAGGCCCATGATGCGCTATTGCAGAAGCAGAAAGGGCTGAAGCAGATCAAGGCAGAGATGTCTGACCTGAACCAAAGCTCTGAGACGCTACGGCTCAAGATCCAGAAACTGGAATACCATGGCGCAGAGGCCAACAGCGCTGCCATCAGTTCTTTGAACGAAGAACGGGCAAAACTGACCGCAACCTTTGATGGGCTGAATGAAAAATTGAATCAGCAGCAGGCCGAATTGGGCAAGGTGCGAGCGGTCTTCACCGATGCAGCAGGCGCGGAAAAGGAGTTGCCGCTGCTGGATATTGTCCGTTTTTACCAGCCCAACAGCATGTCGATCTTTGCCAAGACTGGCGCCTATCTGGTCAAGATCCGTGAGCTTTTGTTTGATGATCCCCGGGAATCAAACACTGAGGGTGGACTGTTTCCGGCCATCTTCGGCACGGTGATGATGGTGCTCTTGATGTCGGTCTTCTCACTGCCGTTCGGCGTGATTGCAGCCATCTATCTGCGTGAGTATGCCAAAGAAGGCAAGCTGGTGCAGTTGGTGCGGATTGCGGTCAACAACCTGGCCGGTGTACCCTCCATTGTCTATGGCGTCTTTGGCCTCGGTTTCTTTGTCTATGGCATCGGCGGTTCGCTGGACAAACTGTTCTTTCCTGAACGGCTGCCCACCCCGGTCTTTGGTACCGGCGGCATCCTCTGGTCATCCTTGACCCTGGCGCTATTGACGGTGCCGGTGGTAATCGTGGCCACTGAAGAATCTTTGGCCTCAATCCCCAAAGGGATCCGTGAAGGCTCACTGGCTCTGGGTGCCACCAAGTTTCAGACCCTGACCAAGGTGTTGCTGCCAATGGCTACGCCAGGCATCATGACCGGTCTGGTGCTTTCCATGGCCCGCGCGGTGGGTGAGGTGGCGCCGCTGATGATGGTGGGGGTGGTCAAGCTGGCCCCGACCCTGCCCTTTGATACCCAGTTTCCGTTCTTTCATATGGATCGCAAATTTATGCACCTGGGCTTCCATATTTTTGACGTGGGCTTCCAGTCCCCCAACGTGGAAGCAGCCAAGCCGATGGTCTACGTTACCACCCTGCTGCTGCTGTTGATCGTGATTGCCGCCAGTAGCCTGGCGATCCGCTTTCGTAATCAGATGCGGCGCAGATACACCACATCGCACTTTTAGCCGCTGCGCGACCTATGCCTTGTAGTCATGCGTCCCCAAGACGTTCTTAATTTTGCAAGTATTAATGAGGATCGAACCTGATGAGTCCTGAACCTGTTGACCTGAGCAAACACCCTGCAATTATTGAGGTGAAAGACCTGCACCTGTACTATGGACAGTCCCACGCCTTGAAAAATATCTCGCTGACCATGCGCAAGAATCAGGTGACCGCCTTTATCGGCCCCTCCGGCTGCGGCAAGTCAACCCTGTTGCGCTGCCTGAACCGGATGAACGACCTGATTGATTCTGTGCGGATTGAAGGCAGTATCCGGCTGGATAAAGATGAGATCACCGGTAGATCCACCGATGTTATCTCGCTGCGGCGGCGGGTGGGGATGGTCTTTCAGCAGTCCAACCCGTTTCCCAAGTCAATCTATGAGAACATCGTCTATGGCCTGCGGATCGCCGGGATTAACGACAAGGGCACCCTTGACGAGACGGTTGAGCGTTCCCTGAAAGGGGCGGCCATCTGGAACGAGGTCAAGGATCGTCTGCATGACTCGGCCCTGGGACTCTCCGGCGGTCAGGCACAACGGATCTGTATTGCCCGGGCCATTGCCACCAACCCGGAAGTGATCCTGATGGATGAACCCTGTTCAGCTCTTGATCCGCTTTCAACCTTAAAGATTGAGGAGCTGATTGACGAACTAAAGGAACAGTACACCATAGTGATTGTGACCCACAACATGCAGCAGGCAGCACGGGTCTCCGATGCAACTGCCTTCTTTTATCTGGGTGAGCTGATTGAGATGGGTGATACCAAGAAGATCTTCACCAACCCGGAGAAACAGCAGACAGAGGATTACATAACCGGGCGGTTCGGGTAAGATAAAGGCCATGATGATAGAACGCGGATGACGCGGATTAAGCGGGTTTACGCTGATTTTTGTCTGTATCAGGAATCCGCGTACATCTGCCACAATCAGATTTGATCTGCGTACTCATTGCCTTGCTTTTCTTTTTTAATTCCGGCCATACCGGCTGAGGAGACAAGATATGAATGGACATCTGGTGGCATCCTACGATGCTGAACTGAAAGATTTGAAACAGCGCATTCTGACCATGGGCGGGCTGGTGGAAAAGATGATCAGCGACGCCATCAAGGCATTGGTTGATCGTGATACCGAACTGGCAGAGAAGATCATCGCCATGGACCATGAAGTGAACGGCCATGAGGTCGCCATTGATGAAAAGTGCCTTGAGCTGCTGGCCCTGCGCCAACCAACCGGCCGTGACCTGCGCTTTATTACCCTGGCCCTGAAGATCGTGACTGATCTGGAGCGGATTGGCGATAAATGTGCCAACATGTCCAAGCGTGCCCGGCAACTGAATCAGGAACCGCCGCTTAAGCCGTATGTTGATATCCCACGTATGGCTCACTGGGTTGAGGTGATGATCAAAGAGGCCCTGGATGCCTTTGTGCGGGGCGATGCAGAACTGGCTGCCAAAGTCTGTAATGATGACCAGATGGTGGATGACCTGAATCAGCAGGTACAGCGTGAACTGTACACCTACATGATCGAAGACCCCTCCACCATCAGCCGTGCCATGCGTTTGACTTATATTTCAAAATCACTGGAGCGGATTGCCGATCACGCCACCAATATCGCAGAAATGGTGATCTTTATGGTGAAAGGGAAGGATATCCGACATACGTTGCCGTAGGGGATGGTCTTTTTTCGCCCCAGCTCAATCGCTCATCGGTATGGCTTGTGCGGCGTACTTCTGTGTACGCCTCCGCACCATACCTTGAGCGCTTGCCCTGGAACAAAAAAATCCTCATCCCTAGAAAACCTTGTAATTAATGTTCGTGATAGCCCAGCACCACCAAGACACAGCTGTGGTCGGCAATCACGTTGATTCCGGCAGCCTTGCAACGTTCAATGGCAGTATCACTCTCAGCACCGGGCTGCATCCAGATATTGGCGATACCTCTGGCAATGGCAGCCTCAACCACCTTCTCGGTCACGGCCGGTGGGGTGATCACCGAAATGCTCGTGACGTTGTCCGGCAGGTCAGCCACCGTGGCCACTGTGGCAATCCCCTCAACAGAAGCCACTTTGGGATTCACCGGAATGGCCGTCCTCTTGTTCTGCAGGTAGCAGCGCAGCACCTTGTTGCCATACTTGCTGCGATCTTCCGATGCCCCCACCACACCAAACGCCTCTGACTTCAAAAAGGTCTCAATTGCGTCAATCATCACATTTCTCCTTTGGGTCTATCAGGAAATAACTATTACATCCTGCATCTCATCTTTGGGCATCTTTGCCCGGACTTCAATCACAAAATCCTCACCGTAGCCCTGCTACGCCTACGGTTTTGTTCAATCAGTCCAGTCAAATCTCTCCCAAATCAGAGCGCAGTATTTGTAACACTTATTTCCCGACAGACCCTTATCTTGATCTTGCACCGTTTTTCCAGTTGCCGTATGCTGTCGGCATGACAACATTAGCCACTATTAAAGAAAAAGTCCACGCCGGAGAGCGGCTTTCTGAAGACGATGCACTGGCACTGTATGCCTCCAATGACCTGCTGACCATCGGCGAACTGGCTGCCTGGGTAAACCGGCAAAAAAACGGTACCAACGTCTACTTCAACGTCAACCGTCATATCAACCCCACCAATGTCTGCGTCAACCGCTGCGCCTTCTGTGCCTTTTCCCGCACTGCCGATGCTGATGATGCCTACACCCTGGCCCTGGATCAGATGGTGGGCCGGGCAGTGGAGGCGGTAGGCCAGGGGGCTACCGAGGTGCATCTGGTGGGTGGCCTGCACCCGGACCTGCCTTTTGCGTTTTATCTGGAGCTGCTGCGGGATATCCGCACCAGTGCGCCATCCCTGCATATCAAGGCCTTTACTGCGGTTGAGATCGACTACTTTGCCCGGATAAGCCAGCAGACCGTGGAACAGGTGCTGGCACGGTTGATTGAGGCCGGGCTGGGCTCCATGCCTGGTGGCGGGGCAGAAATTCTGGTGGAGGAGGTACGCCAGAAGATCTGCCCGGAAAAGATCAGTGGAGCGCGCTGGCTGGAGGTACATCGCCTGGCTCATCAGGCCGGACTTAAGACTAATGCCACCATGCTGTACGGTCATGTTGAAAGCGCTGCTGACCGGGTGCGTCACATGGCGCTGCTGCGGGAACTGCAGGATCAGGCTGGCGGGTTCCAGGTCTTTATTCCCCTGGCCTGGCAGCCGGAAAACTCACCGCTGAAGCTGGACACCAAGGGTACCTCCGGCCTGGATGATCTGAAGACCCTGGCCATTGCCCGCCTGTTTCTGGATAACTTCCAGCATATCAAGGCTTACTGGATTATGTTGGGAGAGAAGATCGCCCAGGTGGCGCTGGCCTTTGGGGTGGATGATCTGGACGGTACCGTGGTGGAGGAAAAGATCGGCCATGATGCCGGTGCAGCCTCGCCCCAGTCACTGCCCCTGGAGCGTTTGATCCGTCTGATCAGGATTGCCGGGAAAACGCCGGTGGAGCGGGATACGCTGTACAATCAGATCCGTCGATATTAAAGCGAGACTGGTGTAACCATGGTTGACGGAGCAAGGAAAAGGAGTACGAGTATGAGGTTTTCACTGTGTACAAACCTGTTTGGGGCTGTTGTCATCACACTGCTACTTTCGGCCTGTTCCGGCAGCGATAACGCGTCTCTGCAAAGTGAAGCCGGTTACATAGAAATTGAACCGGTCAGTTTTTCCCTGCAGCAGCCTGGACGCGAAACCTACAGTGATACCTCGTCAACAGCACGGATACTGTATTCCTTCCATCCTGCAAGCCTGGATTCTGCACACAAGCCACTGTTTGTTTTTCTCAATGGCGGTCCAGGCTGTGCCACAACCACCAACCTGTTCAGCATGAACACTGCTCCCTACACTCTGGACAGGTTACGTACCAATGGTAATCCCTACGCAGCTAATCCCTACAGTTGGACGGTACTCGGTAACCTGCTCTACATCGATGCCCCCAACACCGGTTTTTCCTACAATCTGGTTACTGGTGCCTCAGATAAAGATGTCCGCTTCTCCGAGTTTAATTCTAAAAACTTCAACCCGTTTATTGACTCGGCCAATGTTATCAGGGTGATCCTCCGCTTTTTGGAGGCCCATTCGTCAATCCGGTCTAATCAGATAATTCTGGTAGGTGAAAGTTATAGCGGGACGCGGGTTTCTACCATGTTAAATCTGCTGCTGTTGTATCCGAAATACGGCACGGGCGAGAAAATCTACAAAGACACAGCTCTTGCCGCTGAAATTCAACGACACTTTTCCAAGGTGTTTCCGGCTGAAGCGGCGGCTGGCAACCTTACCCCTCAGATGGTGGCCCGGCAGTTCGGCCGCCAGATTCTGATCCAGCCTGAAATCAGCGGGCCCTACCAGGCCGAGGCGGATGGTGATCTCTTTGAGCAGCCCGGCTCCATTATCGATCAACTGGCGGCAACAACCGGAACGGCCTATACACGATGCGACCCGTCCGACTCAACCTGTAGCAAAGAGATGAACGCACTGACCTTTGTTGAAACGATTGCCAAGCGAGACAGATACAACCTGAGCATGCAGGTGGGCTGGACCGATGAACTGGAAGTTTTTGCCATGCAGAGCCTGCTGGATGTGGATACTCTTTCCCGACTCTTTAATTTTGATGTACGCAGCATCAGCATGATACGGCCAGCGGCAAGAAAAGATGCTTACCGTTATGCTGTGAACAAGAAGGAAGACCCTGACAGCTGGAATCTGACCGATGTCCGTCTCAGCCAAAAGCTGCTGTTGGAACGGGACTCTCTCAGCCGCATGATCGCTATGCTGGGAAGCGCCGGCGCTAATTCCTTTGAAAACGTATTCGGCAGCCTGCCGGTTTATGACGATTATCTGAGCGGCACCAACCTTGCCGTCTATATTTCCTTTATGAGCAACCGTGCCGTGTATGCCGGCTACCCGGTCAGCCCGGACACCTCGCCGCTCTTTGGGCAACTGTTTCTTGAGAACGCAACGCTGATCAAGACTTTTCTGACTGATGCGGAGCACGATCTGGTCATCTACTCCCCTGGTTATCCGGAAGCGCTTAAAAAGTATACCGGCATTGTTGCGTCTGTCGATGTCAAGCGAGGCAAAGAACGGCTGCAACCTATAGGGACCTTCCGTATCAATTATACTCCCAACTCGTTAACCGGCATGTCAACTCCAGCGTACGTGGATCTGTATTACCCCTATTATGGTGTTTCAGGCCACTCGGTTACCTCTGCACAACCAGATAAAATTCTGGCAGACATACAAAACTGGATGCTGTGAATTCAGTGCCAATCTGGTCATGGCTGTTTTACTACCGGCGCAAGGCCAATAACCCTGCGCCAGCTCCCCGCAGTCGGCCTGACCAGATTGCCTTCTACATTGCTTCATCTCCCCTCATAAACTCCTACAAACTGATTTTTCCCAGATACGCCTTTTCTGGCAGACATTCTCTGACTATTGCGACGTAAAAAATCTGTGGTATAGAGATACTGTATACAAAAAAGTTTATTCTGAATAAATATGTTCAAGGAGGCTCCCCATGTCCAGAAAACTGTTGCTGAAATGTATCGCCCTGCTCGTTACCCTGATGCTGCTGACGCTGGCCGGATGCGGCTCAGACAGTTCTCCAACCGCCAGTGACCCGGCGGTGCTGGTTTCATCCGAGCAGGTGGCAACCTTCAACAGTTTTGAAGACGTGCAACAGGCGATGCTGAGTGGCGGCTCTGACCAGTTGACCATCAGCAACACCCTGGGCAGCCATGACACCCTGGCAAATGCCGTCGCGAACGGCGCTGTAGATACAAATTCCATCGACGATCTGGTCAAACTCATCAAATCCGTCTGGGGTGAAGGGTTTCTCCCGTACACACGTACTCCGATCGTCATTTCGCACAAGATTACCTACAAGCAGTCGGCTTTGCCCAATGAGCCGAACCTGACCGGTCTTTTGATGCTGCCCTATGATCTTTTGCACTCCCCTCGGGGCATCCTGCTGTTTACCCACCCCACCGAGACCCTGCGTGCGTACTCACCGTCACGGACAAGTCCGTTCATAGACGGAACCATGACCAAAGTCTTCGGCTACCTGTTCGCCACCCTGGGCTATGCCGTCGTGATGCCGGATTATCCCGGCATGGGTGACAACTACGAAACCCACCCCTACTGCCTGACCACCCTGGGCAACTCCTCTGCCGCCATGGTCAAGGCAGTAAAATCAAACAAGAGTTTCGGGCTTAGCGATTATAAGGAAGTCAATATTATGGGCTTCTCGGAGGGGGGCTATGCGGCCCTGGCCTCGGCCTACTACATGCGCAATTACCCCGGCGACTACACGGTGAAAAAAGTGGCCTCGCTCTCCGGTCCCTACGATCTGGCAACAACCATGAAAAATCTGATGGTAACCGCCGGCACCGACTATCCGGCGCCCTACTTCCTGCCCTACGTAATCAACGGCTACCGTGTTGCCTACCCGTCCATCAGCTATCTTGATTTCAGCACCGCTGTGGTGCCCAACAAAGTGGTTGGCGATCGTACCTTCAGTGCCCGTCTGCTGGATATGTTAAACGGCGATTTTACCGGCAGCGAGATATCTTCCCTGATCTACACCGTGGAGCCTGCCAGCAAAGACACCAAGTATTACGGTCCGATCTCCATCACCAGCCTCGACTTCCAGAAGCATCTGGTTGACGAACCGTCTAGCGACCTTAACCAGGCACTGGCTGCAAATACCCTGGCACGAAAGGACTGGTTCCCCGATCCTGGCACCAAATTCTTCTTTGCGCACTACGAAAAAGATGACTGCGTCCCCTATGGCAATACCCAGGCTGTGCAGAATGTATGGGGGGCTTACACCAATGTGACGTTTACCAAGCTGACCAATACCGGCCAGTTTACCAAAGAAAATACCGGCTCGACCCACGCTGCTTCGCTGGTACAGGAGTATGTGCGGGGGATGCAGTTTCTGCTGGGGATAACACCGTAGGTGCTCATCAGCTGAGCAGAAGGGATCAGGCATGAAAAAAACAGCCGGCTTTCTTTCTCTCTCTGCGCTTGCCCTGATAGCTGGATTACTGGCCTGCTGCTGCCGTTTCTGGGCAAGAGCCCGGAGCGTGGCCTACTGGCTCTGTTGCTGATGATAGCCGTTGCCGGATGGTGGACCAATGCCGCTTTGGCCTTGGCGATACGGGAGGAACCGGGCGCTACGGAAGGTGAGGTTAATGCCGGCAGGGCCATGTTGGAAGGCTTTGGGCTGCTGTTTACTGATCGTGCTTTCCTGCGGTTTAACCTGACCCGTGGCCTGTTGCTGGGCAGTGTGCTGTCGCTGCCCTATCTGGTGGTGCTGGCCCGGCAACAGAGCGGTGCTGCTATGTCCAGTCTGGGAATGCTGTTGATCATCTCCAACCTGGTGGTGCTGCTGACCAGTCCGGCCTGGGGCCGCTGGTCAGATCGCTCCAGCAGCCATGTCATGTCCGCCGGTGGAGCTCTGGCCGGAATGGCTACCGCTACGGCCCTTGCCGTACAACACCTGTGTGGAGGCTGGGCGCACTCAATCTGGAGCTACGGCCTGCTGTACGGCGTTCTGGTTGCCGCACATACCGGCATCCAGATTGGCCGCAAGACCTGGGTGGTGGATTTTGGCGGTCCTAATCGGGCCATGTATGTTGCCATGTCAAATACCCTGGCAGGCGTCCTGACACTTGTTGCAGGTGCCTTAACCAGCTTTGTTGCCCACCGTTGGGGAGATTCCGGCGCACTGGCCCTGATGACGGTCATGGCACTTGCCGGGGCGGTAACCACTGTCTGGAACAGGGAACAGGAAACGTAACAGATCGTCTGAAGCTCTTACGTTTGTACTTCTTGCTGGCGGGCATACTGGCGCGGTGAGGCCCCCAGCTCCTTGCGGAACATCTCGATAAAGGCGCTCAGGCTCTGGTAACCAAGGTCAAAGGCGATGGTGGTAACCGGTTGTCCCTGATCCAGCCGTTTGATTGCCTCCTGCAGTACCAGCCGCTTGCGCCACTGGCCAAAGGTCAGTCCGGTCTCGGCCACAAACAGCCGCGCCAGGGTGCGGCTGCTGGCACCGGCCAGACTGCTCCATTCCCCCAGCCCCCGGCAATCCTCCGGGTTTGCCAGCAACGCCTCAATCACCCGCATCACCCGTTCATCCCTCGCCATGGGTAGATGCAGCGGAGTCGGCTCTGCCTGACGCAGTTCATCCAGCAGCACCTGCATCAAGCGCCAGCCTGCGCTGTCCGGCTGGTACTCCTCACCAATGGCAACCGCCTTCAGGATCAGTTCCCGCAGCAGGGCTGAGACCTTCAACACCGTACACTGCTGCGGCAGCCCCGTGGTGACGCTGGGGTCAATGAACAGGTTCCGCATGGCTACGTCACCGGGAAAATAGACCTCATGCTCCTGTTCCGGCGGCACCCAGACCGCCTGGGAAGGAGGCACTACCCAGATATCGCGGCTGCAGATCACCCGCATCACGCCGCTGCTGGCATAGATCAGCTGGCCGCGGGGATGGGCATGCACGGCAGCGCAACCCACCTGCCTGGCCTGCAACTGCTGCGGGCTCACCTCCAGCGCCAGCGGGATGACCGGCAGGTTGGGGTCCAGACGATACCCCAGCAGTACCGGTGCCATTCTTGTCAGTTTTGCGATAGTCATTAGCATACTATAGAAAGATTGTCAGCCGGGTGCAAGCTATAGTTTTCTTACTTCACCTGAAAGGAAACAACCATGAACCGTACCCATCAGGACAGAATCGTGGAGCAATTCACTCAACAGGCGATCCCGTTTGCCCAGTTGCCAGGCCATCTGGATGCACTGGATCTGCTGATTGAGCTGGCCCGGCCAACTGCCGCGGATACGGTGCTTGATGTCGCCTGCGGTCCCGGTCTGGTGGCTTGCGTTTTTGCCCCTCATGCCGGACAGGTGACCGGTCTTGACATTACCCCGGCCATGTTGGAGCAGGCCCGAAAACGTCAGCAAGAGCATGGTTTGACTAATCTTGTCTGGCAGCAAGGAGATGCACTACCGCTGCCATACCCTGACAACAACTTTTCATTGGTGATCACCCGCTACAGTTTTCACCATTTCCCGGAGCCAGAACGGGTACTGTCTGAGATGATCCGGGTCTGCAGGCCGGGTGGCCGCCTGTTGGTGGCGGATGTGGCCATACCACCAGAAAAGGCGGCTGCCTATGACCGGCTGGAGATCATGCGCGATCCCTCCCACACCCATGCCCTGACCACCCACGAGTTCAGCGACCTGTTTCTGAACAGCGTTCTGCATGACTGCAGACAGGCCAGCTACACGGTGGAACTGGAGCTGGAAGCGCAACTGCGCGCCTCGTTCCCTCTACCGGGTGATGAGGAGCGGATACGCAAACTGGTGACTGAGGATATCGGCATTAATAATCTGGGGATCAATGCCCGCCGTAAGGATGAGGCAGTAGTCTACACCGTACCAATTAGCGTGTTTGTGGGCAGGAAAGGGGTTAAAAAGCCATAGCAAGGAATCTGCTGGAACCATCCTGATCTGCACGGTATGATGGCGGCATGATGTGACTACCTGTGAGGTGCCACCATGTCTATAGAACCAGCCACACTGGAATCAGGCAACCGGATTCCTCTGCTGCAAACCCTGGGGATTCAGCTGCGGGAGATCAGCGACCGCCATGCCGTAATGGAAGTGACGGTTAGCGATATGCATCGTAACTATTTTGGTGGTGCCCATGGAGGTCTTTTGGCCACTTTGGTTGATACCGCTTCATTCTTTCCCAAGCCACTGCTTCCTTCAGGAACGATCTGTACCACCACAAGTCTGAATGTCAGTTACATCAGGCTTGCCGCCCTCGGTGACAGGTTAACGGCCCGTTCAGAGTTGGTGCATCTGGAGCGCCGGACTGCCAGCGTCAGGGTAGAGGTGACCAACCAGGAAGACAAGCTGGTGGTACATGGCACGGTTGGACTGCTGGTGCTGGAATGAGTACTGTTCTGTTTGATTGCTGATTATTGACTGTGGGAGGAAGCTGCCGATGCTTGGAAACCTGACCCTGATTCTGCTCTGCCAGCTGATTGGTGAAATTATAACCAAGGCAACTAAACTGCCGGTCCCCGGGCCGGTGATCGGCATGGTTATTCTGTTCTGCGGTCTGTTCTTGAGCAAAAAAATGCCTGCTGAAATGGAATCAGTGGCTGGTTTTTTGCACCGCTACCTGCCGCTTTTGTTTGTTCCGGCCGGTGTTGGCGTGATTACCAACCTTGATCTGATGCTGCGCTCCTGGGCACCCCTGGCGGGCGCCATCATCATCGGCACTGCCATAACCATTGCCGTAACCGGACTGGTCATGCAGATGGCAAACCGTCGTCAAAAATCAGACCGACAAGAATTACAGCCATGAACGGGGATATCACGCAACTGTGGGTCTACCTTTCCACCAGTCCGCTGTTGTGGCTAACCGTGACCCTGTTGGCCTACCAGTTTGGTGTCTGGGTATTTCAGCGTTTTGGTTTTAGTCCAGTCTGTAACCCGGTGCTGACTGCCGTACTGGTACTGGTCATACTGTTGAAGCTGAGTGGTACTGAGTACCAGGCCTATTTTAAAGGGGCACAGTTTATTCATTTTCTGTTGGGACCGGCCACGGTTGCCCTGGCAATTCCGCTCTACCGCGAGGTTGCGACCATACGCAAGACCTTTGTGCCGATTCTGATTTCGCTGGTGGTTGGCTCACTGGTTGCCATGCTGAGCGCAGTGGGGATTGCCTGGTGTCTGGGGGGTGAACAGGTGCTGCTCCTGACTCTGGCGCCCAAGTCGGTTACTACGCCGATTGCCATGGGTATCTCTGAACAGATCGGTGGTCTGCCAGCATTAACTGCGGTGGCAGTGGTGCTGACCGGCATCACCGGTGCGGTGATCGGGGATCTGGTGCTGAACTGGATGCGGGTGCATGATGAGACTGCCCGGGGCATGGCCTTTGGGGTTGCCTCCCACGGCATCGGTACTGCCCATGCCATGCAGAAAAGCCGGACGTCCGGGGCTTTTTCAGCACTGGCAATGGCTTTAAACGGCCTGCTGACCGCCCTGCTGCTGCCTGCCCTGGTCAATTTACTACGCTAAACTATTGTCCTACGATACAGACGCTGTGGGTCTATCTACCTTATTTGACAATTCGCCCGATTCTGTTAAAAATAGCCAACAAACTCTTTAACAGACCAACGACAAGGAGTCCTCATCCCCCCCGGTAACTCCCTATGAAAAAAGACTTTTTACGTTTTATAGCACTGCCTGCCTGTGTCTGCCTTGGTTCGCCCGTCGACTCCTCTCTGCCTGCCGCCTATGCTGCGGTTATACATGCCGTGCATGAGATTGTGGTTACCGGATGTGAAAACGAGAGTATCGCCATCAGCAAAATGAAGGAGAAGCGGAAGCAATTGGGCAAGAAGACGGTTTTTTCTGAAATCTCTATTGAGCCAAAGACCGCCGGGATCGTAAAATATCACCCGACACCGTTTGTTGCCGGACACAATATTATGACCACTCCTGATGCCGATGGTGCCTATCCGGCTAAAGCACTTTTAAAAGCGCAGCAGTTTCCTGACGGTCAGGGGCTCTGGATACAGTACAGCATTAAAGATGTGGTTTCAGGGGACAAACAACAACGTCACATGTACTGTGAAAAATACAAGACCAATCTGTACTGTGGTTCAATTCCGGCCAGTTATGATCTACGTGCGCACATGAACGTTCTACTTACACCTTAGGCAGGCCCCTTACCCGAACTCTGTTAAACAACCTCGCACCTTAAGCGGCACCTTTCCCTGCTGCAACTTCAGATTCCTGCGTTCCGGAATGGCCAGGGCGGTGAAGTAGCTGCGCCACAGCTCCTGAAACTGTACTTCTTCTGGTGTGGCATCAGGTTGAGCGGTCACCTCCATCGGCAGCAGTAACCATTCCTGCTTTTCAGCAGTGTAGAGAATCCCTTCCCCATGGCGCTGATCATGGATCACCCATTGCTGGTCACTGAACCGCCTGGCAAAGTGTGCCCCGATCAACAGCAGGATGCGATGATCCGGCTTAATGGCAGCATAATACTGTCCGTCCTGCAGCTGCTGAAACCTGACAAAGCCCAGATAACGGTGCGCCTCCCGTGCCACCTGTTGAGACAGCTTCCAGACCGGCGCCACGGCCGGGTGGGCCAGCATTCCGTCAATCCTTCTACCTTGTTCAGCTTCCAACAGAAGATACTGGTAAATCAACAGCTCTTGCTGAGGATGATCAGCCAATAAGCAACGTCGCAGCAGTTTGAGCGAGTTTTCAGAGAGACGTTGGGTCAAACGTTGCCAGAATGTCTCTGCCACAGCCTGATCCGTGGCAATCCAGGTCTCGCTACTGAACAGACTTTGCTGATCAAGCGGGAAGGCACTGATCCGCTCTACAACGACCCGCTCCGGCACCAGCCGGGCATAGAGGGTCAGCAGCCCGGCCAGGGTGCCGTCATAGCAGTAGCAGCCGGACATCACAGCTCCCCCGTAATCAGGCTGGCGGTTTCATCAACCAGCGGCTGTTCCAGGGCCAGGCTCAACTGGACCGGACGCTTCTGCTGTGGTCTGTCCAGCAGCCTGCTGCGCAGGCCGTTACTATCAAGTCCCGCTTCTCCAGCATAGCGACCACGGGCAGTGATAAAATAGCGGGCCCGCTTCATGACAACCCCCAGGCTGACCAGATCATCAATTCCCAGATGTCCCTGGCGCCGTGCCCGGATAATCCGCTGGGCAGAGCGGACACCAATTCCCGGTACCCGCAGCAACTCTTCATAGCAGGCACGGTTGATCTCCAATGGAAACAGCTCCAGGTGGCGCAAGGCCCAGCCGGTCTTGGGGTCAAGTTCATGGTCAAGGTTGGGGCTGGACTCATCCAGCAGTTCATGGGCTGAAAAGCCGTAGTAGCGTAGCAACCAGTCTGCCTGGTACAGGCGATGCTCACGTTTAAGCGGCGCCTCGGGCCGTGCTGGCAGCCGGGCGTCGGCAACGACGGGGATAAAGGCGGAATAGTAGACCCGTTTCAGGTCAAGCCGCTGGTAGAGCTGTTCCGACAGGGTCACGATCTGGCGGTCAGATTCACCCGTGGCCCCCACAACCAGCTGGGTGCTCTGACCGGCCGGCGCAAAGCGTGGCACCGTACGGGATGTTTTTCGCTCAGCCCGGTTGGTGACGATCAAGCTGCTGACCTGACGCATCGGCCCCACCACGGCATCACGGGTTTTATCCGGTGCCAGCAGGGACAGGCTTTCACGGGTCGGCAGTTCCAGATTGACGCTGACCCGGTCCGCCCAGAGACCGGCCTGCTGCACCAGCAGCGGGTCAGCCCCCGGCACCAGTTTGAGGTGGATGTAGCCGTTAAAGCGGTACTGCTCCCGCAGGGTCCGTACTGCCTGAATCAATAGCTCCATGGTGTAGTCTGCAGAGCGGACCACGCCGGTACTGAGAAACAACCCTTCAATGTAGTTGCGGCGGTAAAAGCCGATGGTTAATTCCGCCACCTCTAACGGTGATAGCGCCACCCGTGGCGTGTCATTGCTGCGGCGGTTAACACAGTAGGCACAGTCGTAGATGCAGCGGTTGGTCATCAGGATTTTAAGCAGGGAGACACAGCGGCCATCACTGGTCCAGCTGTGGCAGATACCACTGGACGCAGCAGAACCGACCCCGCCGCTACTGTTGGCACGGGAGCTGCCGCTGGAAGAGCAGGAAACATCATATTTTGCCCCGTCTGCCAGTATTTTCAGTCTGTCCATCAGGTCGGTTACCACACAAAATCTCCTGAAAAAAAGCTTTATAGTCACCTTGCATATTCCAATTGTTGTAATGCTGTTTCAGAGTATAATAATTAAGAACAAAACTGGGAAGGAGCATGATCATGAAACTTTTTTCAACCTGCACAGTTGGGGCTGTCAAACTGCAGAACCGTATCGTCATGGCTCCCATGACCCGTTCACGGGCCACCGGTAATCTGCCAAACAGCCTGATGGCTACCTATTACGGCCAGCGCTCGGCTACCGGCCTGATTATCACTGAAGGGACCTCGCCATCTCCCAACGGGCTCGGTTATGCCCGAATCCCCGGCGCCTTTTCGGCGGAGCAGACTGCGGGCTGGCAACGGATAGCTGATGCTGTCCATGGCGGTGGCGCCCGGATCTTCATGCAGCTGATGCATTGCGGCCGGGTGGGAAGTAAACTTAACCTGCCCTCTGCCGCAGAACTGGTGGCGCCGTCGGCAATTGCCCTGGGGGGCAAGATCTGGACCGACAGCCAGGGGGAGCAGCCCTATGACCTGCCACGTGAGATGACCCCCAAGGATATTGAGCAGACTATTGCCGAGTATGCCCTGGCTGCAAGAAATGCCGTTGCTGCCGGATTGGATGGGGTTGAGGTGCATAGCGCCAATGGCTATCTGATTAACCAGTTCCTTGATCCCGGCTCCAATCAGCGTAGTGACACGTATGGCGGCGATGCAGCACGCCGTAACCGGTTTGCACTGGATGTGACTGCTGCGGTGATCGCCGAAATCGGTGCTGATCGCGTTGGTATCCGGCTCTCACCCTATGGTGTCTTTAACGAAATGAGTGGTGACTATAGCGGTATTGTTGAACAGTATGTTGCGCTGGCTGCAGCGGCTGGCGGACTGGGGCTGGCTTATCTGCATCTGGTGGATCATTCTGCCATGGGAGCACCCAAGCCTGAGCCGGCCACGGTGCAGGCCATCTGTCAGGCCTTCCGGGCTGCCGGTGATGGTACGGTGATTCTTTCCGGTGGTTATGATGCTGAACGGGCTGAAGCTGATCTGCAGAGCGGTGCAGCAGACCTGATCGCCTTTGGCCGTCCCTTTATTGCCAACCCGGATCTGGTGGCACGTCTGCAAAGCGGAAAAGAGCTGGCTGTTCCAGACCAGGCTACCTTCTATTCACCGGGGGAAGCTGGGTATACGGACTATCCGTCATTGTAGTTTTATCACCTGGTCAGGCTGGATTTTTCAACCTGACCAGGTGATATCCATTACTCCTCCTCTTTCTTAAATTCCAGCAGATCACCGGGTTGACAGTCCAGATAATGGCAGATCGCCTCCAGTGTGGCAAAGCGCACCCCTTTGACCTTACCGCTCTTCAGGAGTGATAAATTTGCTTCAGTAATGCCGATCTGTTCAGCCAGATCCTTTGATTTGACCTTGCGTTTTGCAAGCATGATATCCAGGTTAACGACAATCGACATGCCTGCTCCTTACACAATCTGACTGTTTTCATCATGCAACCGGTAGGCCTCATCCATCACCATCCCCAGCATCTGCACGGCACAGCCAACAATCAGCAGATACAGGTCAGCGGTACTCAGGCCAACCGAGATTGCCAGCTTTCCCTGTACTGCAAAAGACAGCAGGGCAGATAACAGCGATGTATAGAGCGCATTTGCCCCACCCAGCAGTAGTAATCCCCTGCCAAAGCGGCGATACAGGATACCGGTTTCCAACCTGAAGATCTCTCCCGCGCCATAGGCCCTGCAGATACGATACAACGCGGCAAGCGCGTAATAGGCCGCTGCCAAAGGAATCAGCTCCACCACAAAACAGGCCAGCCGGACAGCGGGAGTCACGCTGTTGCTTCCAACCTGGGCTGCCAGTGTTGGCGGCAGCCAGGCAACAATCTGTGGCGCAGACCAGCGCAGCAGGGCAATGCCCAGGGTCAGCAGCCAGAGTGCCACAATCGTCCACTGCAGGACACGGCTTGTTGTGGTCAGGTTTTGTTGTTTCATCGTCATCCCATCCCAAAATAATTATTGCAATACGATAATTTATTATTGTAGTACTATATCATTCAGCAATAAATTTCAACCATTGAGATAGCTTTACGGCTTGTTATCTGGAGGATATGCAATGATTACAACGCGTAGAACAGCCGTTTTACTGATATTTGGCCTGATTGCGGCTGCAGGTGCCGGTAATGCCCAGGAAGCGGTGCCGCCTGAAAACCCAAAGCCGCCGGTTGTGTTAGTGCCCGCTACGCTAGCTGAACCTGCAGTTGATCCACTGCTTCAAACCGTGGATAAAAAAACAGACCGGCAGCTTACTGAAAAGCCATGGCCCTGGCGGTTTCTGGAAGGGGTGGCAATCGGCGCCGCCACCTACACGACCCAAAAGCAAAGCGATGGCCGTCCCCAGACACCAACTACGGTTAAGCCATAGATCGGTTTGATAGTAGGAAGGAGAATTCTAATGCATCACCCACTCAAGAAAATTGCGTGCTTACTCCTGCCTGTTCTCCTGATACTGGCTCTGCTTGCAGGCTGCGCTTCACCCCCGGTCAGGCCAACAACGCTGATTCCCGGTGAGTATGGTTACCTGAAAGAGCAGATGGCCTGGTTGATCCGTAGGGAAATGGCCCAAAACAACATACAGGGTCTGTCCCTTGCACTGATTGACGACCAGCAGGTGGTTTGGGCAGATGGTTTTGGTTATGCCGATACCGCTGCCAGGCTTCCAGCCACGGCTGATACGGTCTACCGGATCGGCTCGGTATCCAAGCTGTTCACCACCATCAGCGCCCTGCAACTGGTTGAACAGGGCAGGCTTGAACTGGACCGCCCGTTACAGCAGTACATCCCTGATTTTTCGCTCCGCTCCAGATTCAGCAATGCTAAACCAATTACCCTGCGCAGTATCATGACCCACCATTCCGGCATACCGTCCGACCACCTGAAAGGGATGTGGACCCCGCAGCCCCAGCCGATCAGCACGTTGCCAGCCCTGATCAAGGATGACTATGCCGCCTATCCCCCTAACACGGTTCTGTCCTATTCAAATCTGGGCATGTCGCTGCTGGGGCTGGCGGTACAAAACGTCAGCGGTCAGGAGTTTTGCAGCCACCTGCAGCAGCAGTTGCTGCAACCGCTGGGGATGCAGCAGACAAGTTGCTCAACCGCCCTGCCGCAAACCGCCTCAACTGCCAGGGCGTATAGCGGCAGCACGCAGAGGCTGGAACCGCCGCTGCGGGATACACCGGCCGGCGGCGTGAACGGATCAGTACGCGATATGAGCCGCTTTGTGCGGATGGTGCTAGCCCAGGGTGAACTGGATGGCCAGCGGATCATCAAGCCGGAAACCGTCCGGGAAATGCTAACCTCTCAAAACAGCACGGTGGCGCTTGATCGCAGCTTCCGGATCGGGCTGGGCTGGATGCTGGGTGGACTGGGAGGAATCAATATCCAGCAGGCCGGTCCCGTGGCCCACCATGCGGGTGCCACCCTCTACCACCGCGCCCAACTGGTACTGCTGCCTGATGTCAAACTGGGGATTGTGGTGCTGTCCAACACCGATTCTGCCCAGCAAAGCGTTAACACCATTGCAGCTGAAGCCTTGAAACTTGCCCTGGAGATTAAGACCGGCCGCAAACAGCCGGAGCATCCGCAACTGACCACCGGTGAGTATCTGAGCACTGCAGAGCTGCAGGCCTTTCAGGGCAGCTATGCTACCCAGGCAGGTCTGGGCAGATTAACGGCTGATGACGGGTATCTCAAGGCAGAACTGATGGATCGATCTTTGCGCCTGGTACCCCGCAGCGACAAGCGGCTGCAACTGCAGTACCGTCTGCTGGGACTGTTTCCCATCAAGCTGGGAGAGCTTGGCCACTACGGTGTTGGTCGCGCCCTGATTGATGGCCATGAGCTGCTGACGGTATCTGATCAAGGCGTAGAGCTGGTGATTGGTGAGAAGGTACAGCCAATGGCGCTGTCAGCGACCTGGCAGCAACGGCTGGGCAGCTATCGCATCACCAACCTTGGCAATGACACGCAATTTGCTGACGGGATTACTCTGCAGGTGGCTGATGGTCTGCTTGTGCTTGACTATACCCTGCGTGAATTTGGCAAAGCCAAGGTCAGTCAGGTCATCAACCCCGTTTCTGATACTGAGGCAGTTGTTGCGGGGCTCTGGCGCGGAGCCGGAGAAACTGTCCGGGTGGTCAGTGAAAATGGGCAGGAACGGCTGGTCTTTGCCGGCTATCGCCTTGAAAAGTTGTACTGACAACCCCATAAAAATTGTTGTCTCCTTGCTGTTGTCGGAGGATGATAGGTATCTGCTTTAAACAGACATACAAGGAGCACATGCAATGCAACAGAGAAAACTCGGCACACAGGGATTAACGGTTTCGGCCCAGGGCCTGGGCTGCATGGGGATGTCGGACTTCTACGGTGAACGGGATGAGGCAGAGTCAATCGCCACCATCCATCGGGCACTGGAGCTGGGGGTGAATTTTCTGGATACCTCGGACGCTTATGGGCCGTTTACCAATGAAGAGCTGATCGGTAAGGCGATCAAGGGCAAGCGGGACAAAGTGGTTATTGCCACCAAATTCGGCCTGTTGCGTAGCGCTCAACCGGCCGCCGACGGCGGCTGGGCACCGGTTACCGGCATCAGCGGTAAGCCGGAGTATGTCAAATCAGCCTGTGAAGCGTCGTTAAAGCGGTTGGGGGTTGACAGCATTGATCTCTATTATCAGCACCGGGTGGATGCTGAGGTGCCGATTGAAGAAACTATCGGCGCCATGGCAGAGCTGGTCAAGGCAGGCAAGGTTCGCTATTTGGGGCTCTCGGAAGCCAGCCCGGCCACTATCCGGCGCGCCCATGCCGTGCATCCGATTAGCGCCCTGCAGAGTGAGTACTCGCTCTGGACCCGCGATCTTGAAGATGAGGTACTGCCAACCCTGCGTGAACTGGGGATCGGGCTGGTGCCTTACAGCCCCCTGGGGCGGGGCTTTCTGACCGGAGAGTTGAAAAGCCCGGATGATTTTCCAGCGGATGATTACCGTCGCAACTCACCGCGATTTATGGGCGAGAACTTCCAGAAAAACCTTGATCTGGTGGCAAAAATCAAGGCGATTGCAACCGGCAAGGGAATTACGCCGGGGCAGCTGGCATTGGCCTGGGTTCTGGCCCAAGGGAACGACATTGTACCAATTCCGGGAACCAAGCGTAGAAAGTACCTTGAGGAGAATATCGCTGCCGGAGCTGTCAGCATCACCGCAGACGAGATGGCAGCCATTGCTGCGGTTCTGCCCAGGGATGCAGCCAGCGGCGAGCGCTATCCAGCCTACATGATGGCGTTTTTGAACCGGTAACACCAGTATGCCTCAAGTAAGCTATGGCAGGGTGACCGTAAAGCGGGCGCCGCAGCCGGGGGCGCTAAAAACTTCAATGGTGCCGCCATGGTTGCGGACAATCCCCCAGGAGACTGCCAGCCCCAGACCGGTGCCGTTCTGTTTGGTGGTGAAGAAAGGAGAAAACAGCCGTTCCTGTTGTTCCGGGTCGATACCGGGGCCGGTGTCGGCAACCGTAATTGAGCAAGTGCCTTCGGGATCAGCCTCGACGCTAAGGGTCAGTTGCCCTGCCCCCTCCATGGCCTGCAGGCCGTTCAGGATCAGGTTGGTAAAGACCTGACGTAACTGCTCACGGTCTGCTTCCAGCTGGATTGCGGCCTGCTGGTAGCTGCGCTCAACCGTATAGCCTGTCAATGGCACGTGATGACCGATCTGGGCAAGGATCTCATCCAGTAGCCCTGTCAGGGGAAAACGACTGACCTCACGCTTATCCTGGCGGGCCAGGGTCAGCAGGCTGGAGGTGATCCGGTTGATCCGGCCGGCCTGGGTAAGAATCTCAGCGACCTCTTCCTGATCCTCTGCAGCTGCAGGGATCGACATCTGCAACAGTTCGGCATTGCCCCGGATAATGGCCAGCGGGTTGTTGATCTCATGGGCCACACCGGCAGAAAGCATCCCCAGCTCTGCCAGCCGTTCATTACGGGCCAGCTCCTTTTGCATCTCCAGTAGTTGCCTGCTCTTCTCCTCCAGTTCAAGGGTGCGCTGCTGTACCTTTTGTTCAAGGGTATGATTGAGGGTGCTGATCTCCTCTTCCCGCTCCACCAGCCGCTTGCCCAGTCTGGTGGTCAACCCGACTGCCAGCAGGGTCAGGACCAGCAGCAGGGCCGCAAAGGTCAGGTTTAGGTTATTGCGCAAATGAAGGTACGGGCGCTCAGGCAGACCTACATACAAAGCGCCCACCACGGTACCCTCCGGGTCACGCAGCGGTTCATAGGCCGCAAAGTACCGTTCATGCAGCACAAAGGCCGGTGCAATCCAGCGTTCACCCCGTTGTAACACCTGTTTTGTCACCTCAGCAGATAGCCGGGTGCCGGTGGCCCGTTGGCCGTTTTCATCAACCACTGTGGTGGCGATTCTGACATCATCCAGAAAGATGGTGGCGGTTTCCCGCAAGGGGCCATCCTGCTGTTGCGGGGCAATCACGCGGGTTATCCGGTCTGCCAGCTGTTCATTGTTGTTGAGCAGCTGACCGGCCAGCAAAGCGCCGTGGATTTCTCCGTCAGCGGTTGTAATCGGTGCAACGGCAATCAGAAACAGGCCCCGTTGCTCAGCGGTCCGCGTGGTTGGAACGGCATGTTGTGAAGGAAGTAACGGAACCAGCATCTGATCCGGCAGCAGCGGGTTTTCCTGACCCGCCTGCAGGCTGGAAAACAGCATGCTTCCCTGGCTGGCCCGTCCGGCAAGGGCCTCGGCAACCGGCTTGAGGTGTCGCAGGGTATCACCGGCCCGTTCCGGGTTGGCAGCACGGTAGCGCACCTGACCGTAACGATCCACCACCGTAAGAAAGCTGAAGCTGCGGCTACCGGACAGCAGGGCCAGCAGGCGAGTCAGCTCATCTGTCGTTTTTCCTTGCAGACTGCGGGCCAGCTCCGGGCTGCGACTGATCAGCTGCACCCCTTCAGCCAGTCGGCTCAACTCCCCCTGGTACAGTTCACGGGCAGTCCCAAGGTCGCTGCGGGCCTCTTCCTGGGCCTGCCCTGCCACCCGGGCGGCAATCAGACGATCACCGATCAGCCAGCTGACCAGCAAGGCCACCAGCAGCGGCAGCAGGGTGGTCAGCAGCAGACGTCGCCGGATATGCACGCGAGGGCTTTTCATCTTTGCGTTCCCTTGCATTTTTTTACTTGGCATTTGAAAACAACCCCCCTCGGTCCCCCCTTGTCAGGGGGGAAGTGTCAATGTCCTTTATGATAAGCTCCCTCCCTGACAAGGGAGGGTTGGGGAGGGTTAAAGATAGTGCGGCTATCCAGCATCATATTCCACCAGCTTGCGATCCAGGGTTTTGCGGGAGACTCCCAGGATCTCGGCGGTCTTGCTCTTGTGGAAGCCGGTCTGTTTATAGACCCCCAGAATATGCTGCCGTTCCAGCTGGTCCAGGGAGATCAGCGGCGTGGTTTCATCAGCGCGCAGCGGTGTAGTTCTGCTGCAGACCGGCAGCAGATCAGAGGTCAACAGCGGTCCCTGGGCCAGGATCACAGCCCGCTCGATCACATTCTCCAGCTCACGGACATTACCGGGCCAGTGGTAACGGGACATACAGGTCAGGGCAGCAGGGTCAATGCCATGCAGCTCCTTTTTCATCCGTGCCGCAAAGCGGCGCACAAAGTGGCGGGCCAGCGGTTCAATATCTTCAGGCCGCTCCCGCAGGGGTGGCAGGGTCAGGGAGATGACGTTCAGACGGTAGTAGAGGTCTTCCCGGAAACGGCCTTGGGTAACCTCCAGTTGCAGGTCGCGGTTGGTGGCAGCCACAAAACGGACATCAACGGTGCTTGGCTTGGTGGAGCCGATCGGCATAAACTCTTTTTCCTGAATCACCCGCAACAGCTTGGCCTGCACCGTGGGTGAGACATCACCGATCTCATCCAGAAACAGGGTGCCACCATCCGCCTCTTCCAGCAGCCCCTTCTGATTCATGATCGCGCCGGTAAAGGAACCGCGCAGATGGCCAAAGAGCTGGCTTTCCAGCAGCGAGTCGGACAGGGCAGCACAGTTAAGCGAGATAAAAGGCCGCTCGCGACGGCCGGAATTGCTGTGCACGGTGCGGGCAATCAGCTCCTTGCCGGTGCCTGACTCCCCTAAAATCAGGATATTGGCATCACTTGAGGCAACTTGCAGGGTCAGGTCATACACCTCCCGGAAACGGGGAGAGGAGAAGACAATCGAGCTGTCTTCTCCTCCCCGCTGCAACTCCTCCCGCAGACGCCGGTTTTCATCAGCCAGGCGGTGGTGCTCCAGCGCCTTGGCCAGCACCCCCAGGATCTTCTCCTTGGGAAACGGCTTCATCACGTAATCATAGGCCCCCAAGCGGATGGCATGTACCGCATCATCCACCGTGCCGTGGGCGGTCATCACCACCACCGGCATGTTTGGACGCAGCTGGTGAGCCTGTTTCAGGATTTCAATGCCGCTTATGTCCGGCAGACGCACATCCTGCAGTAGCAGGTCAGCCGGTTCTGTTGCAGGGGCCTGCAACCGTGCCAACAGCGCTGTGCCACTGCTAAACGTCTCTACGGTATAGCCTTGTGTTTTTAGGAGCTTAGCCAGGTAACGCAGGATACCTTCTTCATCATCGCAGATCAGGATACGGGGCATGGACTGATTCCTTTGATCAAAGGGTAGAGATGAAGACAAAATGATACAATTCAGGACAAATGTATACAGTAATTTTGTCCGACTGTGCCGTAAACGACCAGCCACAAAAGCATAACACACTGTATTTGCTACATTATGTATGTTGGCACAACTTCTGCTCTCTCCGCAGCTCGATACAGTTTGTATACAGGAAAAACCTGCAAACTACTGCGGAGGTACGAATGAGTCAGCTAGGGCATTTTTTCGGCAACGGCATCAGTCGCCGTGATTTTATCAAGACCTGTGTGGCAACAACAGCGGTCATGGGACTGCCTTTCAGTATGGCGGCCAAGGTGGCAGAGGCTGCCCAGGCACCGGATCGACCGCCGGTAATCTGGCTGCATTTTCAGGAATGTACCGGTTGCTCAGAATCACTGCTGCGGGCCAATCACCCGGCTCCGGCCACTCTGCTGCTGGAGATGATCTCGCTGGACTACCACGAGACCCTGATGGCCGGCTCCGGTCACCAGGCAGAGAAGTCGCTGCACGATTCCATGAAGGCCAACCATGGCAAGTATATCCTGATTGTGGAAGGAGCGATCCCCACCAAGGAGAACGGCATCTACTGCAAGGTAGGTGGCAAGACCGCGCTTGAGTCCCTGCGCAAGGCAGCTGAAGGTGCGGCTGCCATCATCTCGGTCGGCACCTGCGCCAGCTATGGCGGTATCCAGGCTGCCCCGCCCAATCCCACCGGCGCCGTGGGGGTACGGGATATCATCAAGGACAAGCCGATCATCAACATCCCCGGCTGCCCCCCTTCCCCCTATAACCTGCTTTCCACGGTACTGTATTTCCTGACCTTTAAAAAGCTGCCAGAGCTGGATGATATGGGTCGTCCCAAGTTTGCCTATGGCCGCCGGATTCATGAACATTGCGAGCGTCGTCCCCACTTTGATGCAGGGCGGTTTGCCAAGGCCTTTGGTCACGAGACCCATGCCCAGGGCTACTGTCTCTACAAGCTGGGCTGCAAGGGACCGGCCACCTATGCCAACTGCTCGGTGCAGCGCTTTAACGATGCCGGGGTCTGGCCGGTTTCCGTGGGGCACCCCTGTATCGGCTGTACTGAGCCGGATATCCTGTTCCGCACCGCCATTGCTGACAAGGTCCAGATCCATGAGCCAACACCGTTTGACAGCTATGCGCCGGTGGATCTGAAGGACAAGGGCAAAGGGGCCAGCCCGGTTACCACTGGTGTGCTGGGCCTGGCTGCCGGTGCTGCCCTGGGGGCCGGTGCCATGCTGGCTCGCAAGTTGCCGGATGCTGAACAACCTGCTGAGCATGGGCAGGGAGGCGATCATGAACACAAAGAGTAGTAGACGCGAGTTCCTGAAGCTGGCCGGTCTGGCCGGTGCGGGGCTGGTGACTGCGCCTGCCATGGCGCTGGCCGGCCACCCGGTTGCCGGTGCCAATGATGAAGAGCTGGGCATGCTGTACGATGCCACCAAATGTGTCGGTTGCAAGGCCTGCATGTCGGCCTGCAAGCGGGTTAACGGCGATTACGGAGCTCTTTCCTATGAACAGGCTAGGTTTGATCCTGACAAGCTCTGGGATGCCCCCCAGGATCTGACCGGCTCAACCCGTACCCTGATTAAACTGGTCAAGGATACCCCCAAGGAGTGGTCCTATGTGAAGTACTCCTGCATGCACTGCCAGAAACCGTCCTGCGTCTCGGTCTGCCCGGTGGCTGCCATGACCAAGGACAAGATCACCGGCATTGTGGATTACAACAAGAACACCTGTATCGGCTGCCGCTACTGCCAGATCGCCTGCGCCTTCAACATCCCGAAATTCCAGTGGGAAAAGGCGATTCCCCAGATTGTAAAATGCGACCTCTGCAAGAACACCAATCTGAAAGAAAAGGGGATCTCAGCCTGTGCCGAGGTCTGCCCCACCGGCGCGATCATGTTTGGCAAGCGCAAGGATCTGCTGGCTGAGGCCAAAAAACGGCTGGCTGAACATCCCAAGCAGTATATCAACCATATCTACGGTGAGCATGAGCTGGGCGGCACCAACCACCTCTACCTGGCTGCACTGCAGTTTAAGAAGCTGGGTCTGCCGGAGCTGAAGGGCGAGGCACCGGCCGAGTTCTCTGAAAAGATTCAGCACACCATCTACAAGGGGTTCATTGCGCCGGTGGCCCTCTACGGCACGCTCTGCTTTATTGCCGTCAGAAACATGAAAAAGGGGAATGGCGATACTGAAGAGCAGAAGAAAGACGACCATGGAGGGGATCAATGAGCCACGATGAGTACCAGATCCACCGTGCCAAGATCCTGACTCCCTCATTCTGGGTTTTGCTGACCTTGACCGTAATCGGTTTTTCCTTGATCGCTGTCCGCTTCATCTGGGGGATCGGCGCTGTTTCAAACTTAAGCGACGGCTATCCGTGGGGTATCTGGATCACCTATGATGTGGCCACCGGCACCGCCATTGCCTGCGGCGGCTATGCTGTGGCGATCCTGATCTATATCCGCAACAAGATGCACTACCATCCCCTGATCCGCTCAGCGGTGCTGACCTCGCTGTTCGGCTATGGTCTGGCCGGTTTCTCAGTCATGGTGGATGTGGGCCGTCCCTGGAACGCCTACAACTTCTTTGTGCCGTCACAGTGGCAGGCCAACTCAGCCATGTTCGAGGTGGCGCTGTGCGTCATGGCCTACACCACCGTGCTGGCGATCGAGTTTCTACCGGCAGTTCTGACCCGGCTACAGGAGACCAACTGGAGCCGGGCCCGCAGTTTTCTTGAGAAATACCATGGCCGTTTTGGCCTGGATACGCCGGTGGTGCTGGAGAAGCTGGAACGATTAGGCCAGCGGGCGCTCTGGTTGCAGCCCAAACTGGACAAGGTGCTGATCTTCGTGATCGTGCTGGGGATTACCCTGCCCACCATGCACCAGTCTTCGCTGGGGTCGCTGCTGCTGATCGCATCCACCAAGCTGCATCCGCTCTGGCATACCGGTTTTCTGCCGCTGCTGTTCCTGATCAACTGCATGTTCATCGGCTACTCCATTGCCATTCTGGAGTCGATCATCTCCTCCTACGGCTTCAAGCGCCCCTTTGAGATCGAACAGCTCTCCGGGCTGGCCTCGATCACCCCCTACCTGACCAGTATCTGGCTCTGCGTGGTGGTGGGAGATCTGGTCTGGCGCGGCCAAGTGGCCAATGCCCTGCGGTTTGATTTCTATTCCGCCTTTTTCCTGCTGGAGTTCGGGCTGGTGGCTACCGGTTCGCTGCTGCTGTTCTCAAAGAAGCGGCGTCAATCGCCGCGCTGGCTGTTCATTACCGCAGTCCTGATCGTACTGGGCGGCGCCCTGTACCGCTTCAATGTCTACCTGATCGGCTTCAATCCCGGCCAGGGCTGGCGCTACTTCCCCTCCCTGGCAGAGCTGATGATCACCGTCGGGATCGTGGCGTTTGAAATCCTGGGCTATCAGGTGCTGGTCAAGCTGTTCCCGGTACTGCCAAGGCTGCATGGGCATGAAGCACCAACGGTAAAGGCGTAACTTGATAGCCCGCTGATAACGCGGATTTGGCGGATTAACACGGATAAGAACAAACCGTTTAACCTTAAAACGGTAGTGAGCAACAGAGCAACAGCTCTTTATAGGTTTAAAATCCGCGAAGATCCGCTTCATCAGCGTCATCCGCGGCCCATTACTACAGATTTATAAGACAGGAGAACATACATGGCACGTATCACCATAGACCCGATTACCCGCATTGAAGGACACCTGCGGATCGATGTTGAAGTTACCGGCGGACAGGTCAGCAAGGCCTGGTCATCCGCCCAGATGTGGCGCGGTATTGAGACCATTCTCAAGGATCGTCCCCCCCAGGATGCCTGGATCTATGCCCAGCGCTTCTGCGGGGTCTGCACCACAGTGCATGCCATCTCATCGATCCGTTCCGTAGAGCATGCCCTCAAGGTTGAAGTGCCGCTCAACGCCCAGTACATCCGCAACATCATCATGGCCCAGCATTCGGTGCAGGACCATATCGTCCACTTCTATCACCTCTCGGCCCTGGACTGGGTGGACATTGTTTCGGCATTGAAAGCAGACCCCAAGAAGGCCGCCTCCATAGCCCAATCGGTCTCAGACTGGCCCGGCAACAGCGAGAAGGAGTTCAGTGATGTGCAGAAACGGCTGAAGGCGTTTGTGGATTCCGGCAAGCTGGGGATCTTCGCTTCCGGCTACTGGGGCCACCCGGCCATGATCCTGCCGCCGGAGATTAACCTGATCGCCACCGCCCACTACCTGAAGGCGCTGGACTACCAGCAGAAGGCTGCCCAGGCCGTGGCCATTCTGGGGGGCAAGAACCCCCATATCCAGAACCTCTGCGTGGGTGGTGTGGCAACTGCCCTGAACATGGACAACCTGGCCACCATCAACATGGAGCGGATCGCCTACCTGAAGGCGCTGATGACCGAGACCCGCGAGTTTGTCAAAAAGGTCTACTATCCTGACCTGCTGGTGATCGGCAAGGCCTATAAAGACTGGTTCAAGCATGGCAAAGGGGTGGTTAACTACCTGGCCGTGCCAGAGTTCCCGGAAGATACCAAGAATACCAGCTTTGCCCTGCCGGGCGGCCTGATCATGGGGGGTGATGTTGCCAAGGCCCGTATCATCAGCACCCATCAGGATCAGCAGCTAATCGGCAGCATCAAGGAATCAACCGCCTGCGCCTGGTATGAAGGCAAGTCCTCCCTGCACCCCTGGGAAGGTGAGACCAAACCGGACTACACCGACTTCCAGGAAAACGGCAAATACTCCTGGTGCAAGGCGCCCCGGATTGACGGCAAGCCGATCCAGGTCGGACCGGTGGCCCAGCTGCTGGCAGGCTACGCCGCCGGTAACCAGCGGGTACGCAAGCTGGTGGACAGCACCTGCAAGGCAGCGGGGGTCGGCGTGGCAGACCTGCACTCCACCATGGGGCGTCTGGCTGCCCGTGGTATCCGCGCCCACCTGCTGTCTGACCTGTCTCTGGAGTATCTGGACAAGCTGGTGGATAACGTGGGTAAGGGGGACAAGGCCTATGCCAACCACACCGAGATCCCGTCCGGCGAGCATCGTGGCGTCGGTTTCCACGAAGCACCCCGCGGTGTGCTGTCCCACTGGATGGTGATCAAGGACAAGAAGATCAAGAACTACCAGGCCGTGGTCCCCTCCACCTGGAACGCCTCACCACGGGATGCCGAAGGCAATGCCGGTCCCTATGAGGCCTCGCTGCTGGGCAACCCGGTGGCCAAGCCGGATCAGCCATTGGAGGTGCTGCGCACGGTACACTCCTTTGACCCCTGCATCGCCTGTGCGGTGCATACGATCGACCCGGAAGGGAAAGAGATCACGAAGGTAAAAGTGGTGTAAGACAAAGCACTAGCACGCGGATGACGCGGATTTGACGGATTAACGCAGATTTAAAATCTTAAAATACAAAGCAACAGAGCACGGAGAAAAACAAAAAAGGACAAACTATTTTTTGCTTTTGAGGTTCTGTCTTCTTCCTGTTTTTTCTGCTTTTGCTTTTATCCGTGACAATCCGCTCAATCCGCGTCATCAGCGGGCCATTAACAAGGAATAACTATGAAAGTTCTGATTTTTGGTGCAGGTAATCTGCTGCTGTCCGACGAAGGGTTCGGGGTTCATCTGGTCAGGTATCTGGCTGATAACTACAGCTTTGATGACGATGTAGAGCTGTACGATGGCGGCACTCTAGGCTTCATGGCCTCCCACAAGCTGGAGGAGGCTGGCCGGGTCTACATGGTTGATGTGGTCACCACTCCCGGTGAGCCGGGCACCCTGTACCGTTATGAAAAGGATGCCTTTATCGGCCGTACCATCCCGATCAAGATGTCGCCCCATCAGCTGGGGATTCAGGAGATGCTGCTCTTGTCCGAGATCCGGGGCCGCTGTCCCGATCAGGTCACCCTGTTCGGGGTGGTGCCCAAGAGTTATGAGGCAGGGATTGAGCTTTCGCCGGAGCTGGCAGTACGGCTGCCCCAACTGGCCGGTATGCTCCAGCAGGAACTGCAGGCAGAAGGAATTAAAATGGAGGCCCGCTGCTAGCGAGCCTCCAGCATGTAGTCTACAGAATCATCATCGTACGGCTTGATTACTGGCGGGATTTTTTCAGGTCGTCATAGCACTTCCAGCGCTTGTAGTTGTTATCGTACTGCTCATTCCAGAAGCAGTCCACGGCCTGCTTATCTGACTTCCACTGTTTGTAGCACGCAAGTCCCTGGGGATTTGAACACTCCTCAACCAGGGTGCAGCCACAATCCTCAGGTGTCGGTCCGCATTTGCGGTCGAGAAATGCGGTCACGGCGTCCTGACCTTTCGGGCAGGTGAAGACTGGGCCGTTTTCCATGCAGGGGCCGATCACCACACCGGGGCCAAAGAGCAGGTCTTTACGGGACCAGCAGGCAGTAGCCTGTTTGCTGGCCTTGCATTCTTCCGGTTCAACCGTGCCGGACATCCCGTACTTCGGCTTGCCGTATTTGGCACAATCCAGCATTCTGGTGGTGGTGCCGATCCGTACTTCGCATTCCTTGGTGCTGCCATGACGGCAACAGACGCTGGCCTTTTCAAACAGACGGCAGCCACATTTCTGCAGCTCAACAACATCATAGTCCCAGCAGGTTCCCACCGGGGTCAGATACTTTTTGCCATACAGTTCATTGGTGGGACGCTGCCCCCCCCTGCTTTTCAGCTCCAGTATCCGTCCTTTGACATTATGCTGCTGTTCCCAGAGACCAATGACCTGCGCCTTGCTCGGCTCTGCGATAGCGGGTTGAGCAGCTACAATAACGGCTGTAATGATGCCGGATGCCAACAACAGTAGTGGTCTCATGATACCTCCCATAATGCTGATAGGAATGTCTGCATACTGTTGAAACTATAGCTCAGAATGCTACTGCCGCAACCTTGCTGCAGAAAAATTACAGCAAAACTTTCGGTGGTATTACTGCCTGACCACCAAACCCGGATCAAACCCCTGCTGTTTGGCCCGCTGCAGAATGGCGGCATAGAGGGTGTCGTCCATGGTGCGGGTTCTGCTGAGAATCCAGAAGTACTTGCGGTTGGGAGTGCCGATCACGGCATACTCGTATTCACTGCCCAGCTCGATAATCCAGTAGTCCCCCCGGAACGGCCAGAAAAAGGAGACCTTCAGCTTGGCATTACTGGTACTGTCCACCACCCAGGCATGCCCCTTTGCCTGGCGCTGTTTGCCGGTCTCGCTATCCTTGCAGCGGTTTAGCACCAAAATATCACCGTCATCCCGCAACGAATAGACAGCACTGCTTTCCAGGCAGCCCTTTTGAAACCGGTTGGGGTAACGGGCGATCTCATACCACTGGCCAAGATAGCGCTGCAGGTCAACCTGCGGTACGGTCTGCAGGGGCGGCAGATCTGCGCCGGCCTGCGCCGGACGGGCAATCAGAGCAGCGGCGGCCAGGCTAAACAGTGCTAAAAACAGAGTAACTTTCATGGTGCCTCCTACTTTCTGTTGAACTTCCTGTCATCTACTGGTACTGGCTAATTCCACTATTTTCTCCAGCAGTGTACCAGACTTTCAGCCTGTACAGCTGCCTAAACGAGGGGACCATGCCAACCATCCAACAACAGGCCGCAACCAATCTGGCCAACCTGCGCGAAACCAGACCACTGATCCATAACATCACCAACTTTGTGGTGATGAACTTCACCGCCAACATCCTGCTGGCAGCCGGTGCTTCGCCGGTCATGGCCCATGCAGAAAATGAGGTGGAAGAGATGGTTGGCTTTGCCAGGGCGCTGGTGCTGAACATCGGCACCCTGACCGATGAGTGGGTGGATGCCATGGTCAAGGCTGGTAAAAAGGCCACCAGCCTGGGGGTGCCGATTATCCTTGATCCGGTGGGGGCCGGTGCCACAGCACTGCGTACCAATGCTGCCAAACGGATACTGGCAGAGACCAAGGTCAGTCTGGTGCGGGGCAATGCGTCCGAGATTCTGGCCCTGTCTGGTGGCAAGGCCAACACCAAGGGGGTGGATGCTGCTGATTCGGTGGATCAGGCAACAGAACAGGCGATCCGGATGGCCAGAGAGCTGGGCGTTCCAGTGGCGATCACCGGACCGCAGGATCTGGTTACCGATGGCAGCCGTGTGATCCGGGTCAATAACGGTCATCCCTTGATGAGTCGCATCACCGGCACCGGTTGTGGAGCCACCGCTGTAATCGGTGCCTTTAGCGGGGTTGATCCTGATCCGGTGGTTGCCGCCTCCACTGCCCTGGCTTACTACGGTCTGGCTGGTGAGCAGGCAGCGGCTGCAGCCAACGGTCCCGGTTCCTTTATGATCCGCTTTCTGGATGCTCTGTATAATCTGACCCCTGAGGAGCTTGAGCGCGATGCGCGAATCAGTGCATAGCAGACTGCTGCTGCATCTGGTAACGGACCGCTCCCTTAGCCGTGGGCGCTCGCTGGTGGAGGTGGTGGCTGAAGCAGTGGCTGGTGGTGTCACCTGTGTGCAGTTGCGGGAAAAGGACTGCAGCACCCGTGATTTTTTGCAGGAGGCATTGGCGCTGAAAGCATTGCTGCAGCCGTTGAGGGTGCCACTGATCATCAATGACCGGGTGGACATTGCCCTGGCTGTTGCTGCAGACGGTGTGCATCTGGGGCAAACGGATATGCCGATCAGCCTTGCCCGCCGCCTGCTTGGGCCAAACTGCCTGATCGGGATCTCTGCCGAGTCGGTTGCGGATGCGGTTGAGGCAGAACAGCAGGGGGCTGACTACATCGGCATCAGCCCGGTCTTCAGCACCCCCACTAAGACCGACACCGCCCCGGCTTTAGGGTTGGAAGGGATACGCCAGATTCGCCAGCAGGTGCGTATTCCGCTGGTGGGGATTGGTGGCATCAACCTGACCAATGCACGTCAGGTACTGGCAGCCGGCGCTGATGGGGTTGCGGTGGTCTCGGCTATTATGGCTGCCGTAGTGCCGCAGCAGGCGGCTGCGGCACTACGTAACAGCCTGAACTGTTGCAACAGCCCCCTTTAGAGATGAAAATCACCGGCAGCTTCCGGTTGGTACAGAATTTTCTTGATCTTAAGTTTCCTGACGCCACCCGGCACGCTCCAACTGATCCGGTCGCCGGTACGGTAACCGAACAGCGCGGTGCCGATCGGGGCCAGGATGGATATCTTGCCAAGGTTCAGATCAGCGTCTGCGGGAAAGACCAGGGTGTACTGCAGTTGTTCGCCCGAGTCCAGATCCTGCAGGCTTACCCTTGAATTCATGGTGACCACATCAGGTGGAATCCCGGTGGCATCAACCACCTCTGCCTTCAGCAACTCCTGCTCAAGCTCCTCAATGTTGCGGCTGTCCCGCTGTGAGCGGGCGGCATTACTGTCAATCAGCTGTTCCAGGCGCTGCAGGTCTAAATCGGTAATAAAAATCTGGCGAGCTACGATACTCTTTTTCATGATGATACCTTTCTGTAGTAATTTCGGCATCATTGGATGCCGGTTTGCTAGTGCAAGCCTTGTCAGGTCAGCAGGTTAAGCATCACCACCACCGGCAGGATGGCGCGGGCCCCCTCCACCACGCTGTCTCGTGGTTTTGGCGCCGTGACAACGTGTATGCCGGAGTGCTGTGCAAGGTAACGGCTTAGTCCGGGGATCAGCGCCCCGCCTCCGGTGAGCAGGATACCGTTTTCAATCACTTCACAGCCTGTTTCAGGCGAAAGATCCTGCAAAAAATCGTCAATCAGCCTGGTAATACTCTCCAGCACCGGCTGGAGTGGATGACCTTCAGGGAGACGGCCTGATTGTTGAAACAGTGCGGGATGCAGGCCGATACGCATCTGGCCGCATCCCACCCTGACGGCAGCGGTTGTCTGAATCCGACTCATCTTGATCAAAGCGCAGTCGGTTACCCCTTCACCGATGTCCACTATCATCTGGGCATAGGGAGAAGAGACGTCGATGCCGGCCCCAACCGCGGCAGCCAGCGGCTCCGGTATGATCATGACCGACGATGCGCCGGCTTGCATGATCGCATCGTGAAGCCGTTGCCGTTCTTCCAGTGTGGCGTCGCTGGGGGCGCAGGCCAAAACACATGGTTTGACAATACCGAACAATCTGGTGCCGGCCAGTATCGGTCTGAGTATCTCGGCCACGATTGCAGGGTCTACCACAACACCATCACGCACCCCGGTCCTGCTCCCCAACCAGGAATGCTGCTCTATCAACGGCCTATGGCCGGATGCGGCCCGGATGGTTGAGGTGCCAACATCCAAAGCCACCTGCTGACGCCAGTTAAGAAAATGAAAACGGGTTTTCATGGTTTCACCGTGCCCAATAAAAAACCCCCACAGGCTGTGCCGGTGGGGGCTGAACGCGTAACGAAGTACGACACGTATCCTAGGCAACCCCCTCCGTCATGCGTGCAGCCTGCTGCAGCATGATCTGCAGCAGTTTGATCTTTGAGATGGTTGCACGGTGGAGCATGGGGATGACCTTTCGAGTTGAATGCCTAAATATGTAGCACAGTAGTGCGGCGTAGTCAAACAGGGACATTTTCTGTAGCTGGTGTAGTTATTCCCCTGCCACCCCCATGGCCCAGCGCAGGTTGACTGAGGCAGCCAGGTAATCCCGGTTGGCCCGGGCAAGGTTGCTTTGGGCCCGCAGCAGGTTGGTCTGGGCATCATCCACCTCAAGCCGGGTCTTGACCCCGTACTCAAAGCCCTTCTCCGCCATCTGCAGCAGCCGCTGCGCCTGTTTGACCGTGCCGGACAGGGCGGTGATGGTTTCAGCCGATTCAGCCAGGTTGTAGCGGGCGGTGCGCAGCTCCAGGGCGATGCTGTCACGCAGCTTCTGCTCCTGCAGCTGACTGGTACGCAGATCACTGCGGGCCTGTTGGGTGCGTCCCCGGCTGCGCAGTCCGTCAAAGAACGGGAAGGTCAGGTAGACCCCGGCATTCCAGGCCGGGCCGTCCGAACGCCGGGTGGGGCCGGGATCGGACAGCTCCAGTTGATGCCAGCCAGCTGCACCCTTCAGGTCCAGCCGGGGTTTGTCATCGGCATTGGCAATGACCACCAGTTCCTGATTGATGCCGATCCGCAGCTTTTGATCAGCCAGTTCAGGGCGCTTATCCAGGGCGATTTTAAGCGATTCATCAAAGCCGGTCATCTGCTCCGGCCTGGTCTCAATCCTGCCCTCCACATCCAGTTCCGCCTGATCTGGCCCCAGCAGAAAGCGCAACCGTTCCCGGCTGGTACGGATACTGTTTTCAGTACGGATCAGTTCCGGCCGGGCGTTCTGCAGCTCTACCTCGGCAGCCAGCAGGTCATAGTCAGTGGCCACCCCGGCCTCAAATTTGCGTTTGGCCTCGGTGTGGTGACGCTCCTTCTGGGCCAGATTTTCCTGGGCCAGGCGTTGCAGTTCTTTGGCCAGCAGCACGTCATAAAAGGCGATGGAAACATCCCGGAAGGCGGCCTGACGGAACAGCCGCAACTGCTGGTCAGCGGTCTTAAGCCCCACCTCGGCAGCCTTCAGGGCTGCGCCTATCTTGCCCCAGGTATAGAGCGGCTGGGACAGGGAGATATCAACCGTACGGCTATTCTGCATCTGGGCAGCCCCATACAGCGCCTTGGTGCTGTCATCCTTGCTGTAACCGAACCCGGCCTGCAGGCCCAGTTGCGGCAGGGCAGCAGCCCGTTCCTCCACATACCGGCCCTGGACATAGTTGGCATATTCCTTGGCCTTCTGGATATCCAGATTCTTGTCGCCAGCGATCTTCAGGCAGTCTTCCAGGGTCAGCAATTGGGGTGTTGCCAGGGCCTGACCTGATAACAGCAGAATAGTGGTGAAAATGATGAAGAATCGAGCAGTCATGAAACATCCTTTCATGCATAAAAACCGCCGTAATGGCAGGGGTATCGCATGGTCCGTAGTTGAAGCAATGGGTTTTCCTTAGACATAATGGCTGTCAGTAGAAAGAAAGCGACCTCAGTCCCTCCGATTATATGCTGTTTCTGCAGGCATCCAGAAAAACCGTGTTTTCTGCCTCTGATCGCACGGTCATCCGCAACCAGCCTTGTCCCTCTATCCCTGCCACCTGATCAAGATTGGCCACCAGCACACCCTGATCAGCAAGGCGGTGCTGCACTGTTTCTGCCGAAAGATCACCATGTCTGAACATGATGGTGTTGGTTTGTGAGGGGATCCGTTCATACCCGCTTACGCCATCTAGCCCCTGTTCAACTATCGGCTTACGCTGTGCCAGGCGGCTGCGGGCCTCCATCAGCCAGTCGTCGTCAAGCAGTGCAAGCTGACAGGTGTAGAGTGAGAACCAGGAAAAGGGAAAAGTAGGCCGATAGGCCAGTACACCGCGACAGCAGTCCTGATTGGCACAGATCATATAGCCAACCCGCAGGTTGGGTAGTCCGTAGATCTTGGAAAAGGTACGCAACACCATCAGGTGGGTATTGGCCTGCAACAGCGAGGCAGCGCTTAAGGGAGTCTGATCGCTGTCCGTGTATTCAGCATACGCCTCATCCACCACCACCACGGTTCCGGTTTGCCTGGCCAGCAGGAGTAAGCGTTCCAGCAGGGCTTGCGGCAGCAGGCAGCCGGTGGGATTAACCGGATTGCTGATCCAGAGCAGACGGGGCTGCTCGGCCAGCAGCGCTGCCTCAAGGCGGCAGATATCCTCTTCGCTCCAGAGACCAAGGTTCTGCATCGGCACCAGGTGTACCTGCGCCCCTTGCCGGACAGCGTAATCCTCATAAATGCAGAAGTTGGGCACCGGAATCACGCATGACCGGCCAGGTCCCAGAAAGGCGCGGGTAAGATGGTCAATGATCGATTCAAGGCCGGCTCCCAGCACGATCCAGTCCGGCTTGACCCCGAATCGGTCTGCCAGATACCGTCTCAGCAGGTCATGCTGGTTGTCAGGGTACTCATGCAGATAGGTATCCAGCATCTTTGCCAGAAATCCCGAATCAAACAGGTCGTGAGCAAGGGGGGAAAAGCCATCAGTGTTACTCCCCACATCAAACCGTAGGATCTGCTGCAGCCTTCCTTCCTGTAGTAGCTGTTGCATCCGCTGCAGCTCAACCAGGTCGCGGGCCATATAGTCACCGGAGGAGCGGGAGAGGTAGCTGATTGTCTGGCCGGATAAAAAGGAGCTGGTCATCATCGGCTCTCCACAGGGCGCTTGAGCAGATGAAAGCTGCGGGGCAGGCCGTTCTGCTCACCCCGAATCAGGGCAGATGAAACCAGGCCACCCAGGGTTATGTACTGGTGAAAAAGTGCGCGGGCTGACCGGCTTGCTGCCAGAGCGGCTGCGTGGTCCTGTTCCCGTAGCAGGGCAATGTCTGACGGTATCTCCATCAGGACTGAGTCACATTCAGGCATCTGCCCAACAGTGGCAACCGGGTACTGTTGCAGCGCTTCATCAAATCCAGGCGGGGGGGGCGGCACGGGGGCATCCAGATCAACCCGTGCCAGCAAACGATCCATGGGCAGGCCACCATGCATGGCGCCGCTGACGCCGTAGGCATCTGGTTTGAATTTTATCCCCACCGCTCCCTGGCGGTTCAGATACAGGTGGCTGTTACGGCTTTCAAGCGGATCAAAGGTGAAGCAGTAGTAGCGTACTCCCTGTTGTTTCAGCAGAACGGTGGTTTCCTGCATCAAGTGGCCACCCAGACCTGAATCCCGGTATGTTGGCCTGACACCCAGCATATGACCGTAAGCGGTCTGCTGATCAAATGAGGCCATAAAAACAGTAAAACCAACCATGGTATTTCTGTCAAAAGCCCCCAGCAGAATTCCCAGCCTGGGATACTCCATGGCCAGTGCATGCATGGTGATGCTGGACATCGATTCTGCCTCGGGAATCCCCCATATCTCCCGCTGCAGCGCAGCACAGGCCTCAAACTCAGCCTGGGTGGTCAACAGGCGAATATCATACACTGCTGCTGTCATCGCTCACTCCTTTCTGCTGTCAGGCATGGCGTTCATCAATCACCCGGCGAATCTTGCCGGTACGTGGATTGCGGGGTATGCTGCCCGGTTGCAGTACGACAAAGCGCGGCAGGGCTATGCTCTTGAGGTTCAGCAATGCCTTGATCCCGGCCAATGTTTCAGGCAGCTCGTGCTGCAGCAGAGCGCTCCACTGTTCAGCCTGATCGGCGCTACAGGGAGCCACCGACTCGCACTCAACATACAACAGCGTAAGTGGTCCGTCATTGCGGGCAATCATCCGGAAATGGGGAGAAAGCCCTGCTACTTTTGACAGCACTGAAGCGAGATGATCAGGCGACACATTGTAGCCGCCAATATTCAGGATATCATCCGAGCGTCCCAGTAGCTCAAAGAGCTGATCGCTACGGCCACAGGGGCAGACCGACCCTGCAATCCGCCCCCGGTCGCCGATATCATAACGGATTATCGGCATCAACCGATTAGTGAGTTTGGTCACCACAAGCTTGCCCGTCTCTCCCACCGGCACCGGAAGCAGGGTCTCTTCGTTTAGTACCTCGATAATGCAACTTTCCTGAAACAGATGATGCATACCGCCGTTGCAATGGCTGCACTGGTAGCCGATCGGACCGGTATCATTGGAAGAATAACCGGCTGAGACAAACTGCTGGACGCCCAGGAGTGGTTGCACAAATGCCTTGGCCTGATCAAGAAAATGCTCGCCTCCAGTGGCTATAATCTTCAGGTGAAGGTCAGTAATGCCTTGATTCTGCGCCTGCTGAGCAAGCGAGATCATGAAAGAAGGAATGCCGACAGCCACTTCCGCCCCCAAGACCCTCATGAAAGTAAGCGCCTCTTCCGGGCCGCTCTGGGCTGCAATCGGCAGGATGTGACAGCGGCACTTTTCCAGCACCAGATTGATCATCTGAAATGATCCCCACAGATTGCCTGCATTCATGAGATTGGCAGCCACCATGCCGGGCCTGACACCGGCGGCCTGCAGACCACCTGCGATATCTGCTGCTGAACGGTCAAGCTCATGGGCCGAATAGTAGACCAGTTTGGGGTGACCGGTGGTGCCGCCACTGGCAAAGGCATAGGTCGCTTCCAGGGGGCCGGCCAGCCCTCCTGTCCCTTCTGGCGGCAGGTGGGAACGAAATTCGTCCTGGGACATTACTGGCACCAGCTGCAGCTCATCTAGACTCTGGAGTGGTTGTTCAGGCAGCCGTTCACGGTAGTAGGAGGAATTGCTGCGACAATGGGTAAACAGCTCGTTCAGTTTATACAGCATGGCCTGATCTGTCTCATTCCGGTTCATTGGCGCTTCCTTTCGTTCTTTTCTGCATAAAAAAATAGATGATACTGCCCAGGAGCATCCAGAGCCCAAAACGTACCTGGGTCGCAGATGGCAGCATGAAGATCAGCAGCAGGTTGCAGCATACAGCAAAGGGGGCAAAAACAGATACCCATGGCATACGGAATGGGCGCTGCAATTCCGGGCTGCGATGCCGCAGAATCGGTACCGCCAGACAGACCACCACTGACGCCAGCAGAAAACCCATGGAACAGAGTTCAGCAATGATCTGGATCGGCAGCATGGCAGCCATCACAATAACCAGTGCAACAGATGTGAGCGTGGCATAGAGCGGAATACCGGAACGTGCCTGTAGCTTCGCCAGTCCGGCCGGCAGCAGTCCGTCCCGTGCCATGGCAAATACAATGCGGGGTTGGGCGACCAGCATGGCCAACAGCACACTGCTCATGCCGATCAAGGCTGCCACTGAAACCAGGCGGGAAACCCAGGGGTGTTTGGCTGCAGTCAGGACAACCGTCATCGGGTCTGCAACATCAAGCTCCTTGAACGGAACCACGCCGGTCATGGCTGTTGCCACTGCGATATAGGCCAGCGCCACTACGCCAAGGGAGACAATCAGGCCGACAGGCAGGTCTCGCTGTGGATTTTTAGCCTCTTCAGCAGCCGTGCTGATGGCATCAAAACCGCCGAACGCGATGAATACTACTGATGTGGCGGTCAGCACGCCACTAAAACCAAACGGCATGAAAGGAGACCAATGTGCAGGGTTGATATGCGGAACCGATTCCACCAGAAAGATCGCTACTGCGCAGATCTTCAGCAGCACCAGCAGCATGGCAAGCCGGGCACTTTCGCGAACTCCGGTCACTACCACCAGCAGTACAGCACAGACTATCACCACTGCCGGAAGATTGGCAAAACCGGTTCCGGCGCCTACTGCAGAGGTGGTAAAGGCGGGTGGCAGGGCCATGCCGAAATCTGCCAGCAGGTATACCAGATAGGCGGACCAGCCCACAGCCACCATTGAGGTTGCCACGAGGTATTCCAGCATCAGGGCCCACCCCATCAGCCAACCGGGAAAGATTCCGAAGGTTATACGGCAGTAACTGTAGGCGCTGCCTGAGACCGGCAGCATGGTTGACAGCTCGGCATAGGCCAGGGCGGTAAACGAGACAACAACTGCCGCCAGCAGAAATGAGAGGCTGATGGCAGGCCCGGCATGCTGTGCCGCCTCTACCCCGGGCAGGACAAAGATCCCGACACCCACCATACAACCAATACCGATACCGGCCAGGTCCCACCAGGCAAGGACACGTTTCATTTCCTGCGGTGTATTGGTATTTTCAGCGTTATCCTGCATAGGGGACAGTCTCCAGTATTCAGAAACCTGATTAGAACTAATCTTCAGAAACATTCCCTCTCCCTGAGGGCCAGGGTGAGGGGGAAGAGGCTCATTTCAAGACGCTGCTGCCCCCTCAACCGGCCTTCGGCCACCTTCTCCCTCATGGAGAAGGGAAATTCTGAATCTCGGTACTAATCAGGTTCAGAAATAAATAATGTCAGGCAGGGCCGGATATCGGGTTTCGCAAGCCTCGAGACAGCACGGTAGCCACGGCAAACAAGGCTGCTGCCAGTAGAAACACCAGCATAAAATCAATGCCCCGGTAATTGGCCACAAGGTGGCCTGGCAGCAGGTCATGCAGCTCTGAATAGAGCGCTTCAAACAGCACAATCCCCATCATTTGAGCCATAAGGCGGGATTGTGAGAACAGTGCTCCGCCGGCACCTGCCTGGTCGGCAGGGACCGCCGCCATGATCCGGGACATAAGCGGGCCATACTGGAGCCCTGTCGCCACTCCGGCCAGTGCAAAGAGTACTCCGACCAGCAGCAGGGGCGACGTTCCGGCTACTGCTGCCAGCAGCAGTGCAGCAAGCAGGCGCAGCCCCATGCTTGCAGTGATAAGCGATGCATAGCCCCAGCGCAGTGCAGCCGCAGCAGCGCAGGCACCCAGGAGGACAGAGCAGCTTGGTTCAATGGACAATAAAAGGCCGACCTGTCCCACCGATAGTCCGGCCTGCCGGGTCAGAAAAAACGGGTACAGAAAAGAGAGTCCGGCACCGGCGAACATACCGGTACAGGCCACCAGCAAGGCGGTCCTGAACGGTTGTATGTGGAGTAGCCCCAGATCAATCAGCCGGTTCTGCAGATGATTCTGTCTGTATATAAACAGTGCCAGGCAGACTGGTCCGGCACTGCCTGCCAGCAGGATCGGCCATGACCCCCACCCCAGTTCCCTGCCCTGATTGAGCGCAAAGATGCAAAGAGCGCTGGCAAAAAATGAAAGCAGAGCCCCCGGAAGGTCCAGTGTTTTCTGTGCCGTATGAGCGGGCGGAGGAGCTGTCCGTTGGTGGAGCAACAGCAGCCCCAGAACGGCAAAGGGCAGATTCAGGCCAAAAATCCATTGCCAGCCCCAGTGGCTGGTGATTAAACCACCAAGCGGTGGACCTGCCAAAATGCCGGTCTGAGCTGCCATAGCGTTCCAGGAGTAGCCTCTATCCTGTGCTTCAGCCGGTATGACCCGTTTTACCAGAACCGGGGTTACAGCATAGAGAATCGCTCCTCCTATCCCTTGCAGGACTCGTCCTGCACAAAGGTGCAGGATAGTTCCTGACATCCCACAGGCAAGAGAACCCAGAGCAAACAGCAGATAGCCACCACGCAGTAAGCGAAAGCAGTCAATCCGATCCATCAGCCACCCCAGTGGCAGGATCAGGCCGGCAAACATCAGGGTGTAGAGTACAAAGGCCAGTGAGGCCAGGGACAGGGTGGTAGCCAACTGATGGGCAAGAACCGGCATGGCGGTGAACAGCGCGGTTGCATCCACTGAAACTAGAAACGGTCCCATGGTACAGGCTGTCAGCAGCCGATAATCAATGCGTGTGGCGTCGTTGCGGTCAGGCATATCGCATTCGTCCGGTTTTCTGCACACCATGTACGCTCCTCAGCCGTTCAGGTCAATCGCTACACCGTTGTAATACAATATCCAGCGTCCCTGTTCCCACAGAATCTGCAACGCTTCTTTTTCACCAGCATCTATCTGTAACGCATGCTGGACCAGGGTATAGACCAGCAGTGCTCGTTCACTTGGCGAGGCAGTGTCAAACGCAAGCACTTCATCGGGCAGGGCACAGCGATTGAGATCCTCACCCAGCAGCGAGACCTTTCCCTTCAGCGCTCCTGCCTTTGCAATCGCATCAGCAACGCTGAAGACTTCACCGGCCCAGATAAAGGAACGGAACCCTTTCAGGCTTGCCAACCGGTACGGTTCAGGATCAGGCACCAACGGATGCCTGAAGCTGTACAGGGCTGCCTCTGCCATAATCCCGCCGGACTGCGCTGCCGCCAACAATGCCGGTTCCAGGTATGCTGGTTCGTAGCAGCCAAGCTGATAGAGCGGCTCACTACCTACATAACCGTTATTATCTCTTTTTTTCGTGATTTCAAGTGCATCAGACACCTGCTGCGGTACCACACCCATAAAACATCCGATTTTGTCTGCAATCTGCTGCATAGCAGTATGGCTGATCCGTGCCTCCCGGCTGTTCAGCAGACAATGCCCCCGTGGGGTGATAATCCGGTCACAGAGATACACGGTGCTGTTAAAAAGCTCTCCGGCCTGCTGCGGAGAAAGTCCATGAAACCGGTCAGCATGCAGGAGCTCACGCTTTGCATTGAACCACCCCCCATCCCCTTTTTCAGGCAGCACGAACAGGGTATAGTGAAAGGGAGAACCAGCCAGCACCAGGTCATCCAGTCTACAATAGCCGGCTGCCAAAGCAAGGGCAGCAATCAGCAGGCACTCATCAAGGCAGGAGGTTATGCCCAACACCTTTTTCCCCTGGCCCGGCACCAGGTGCCGCTGCGCCCTGATCATCTCAATCAGCGGATAGCTATAGCGGGGAAACAGTCCCTGATCGAGCATCGCGATCATTACCTGCAGCCAGGGGTACTCTGTGAGCGTCCCGGTAAAATTATGCCGGATGATTCCCATGGCATAGTCACAGGACACCCGATCGGCAGGATCGTGCAGTCCTTCCCGCTCCTGCAGCCCCCATATCGCACCAAATTCACGGTGGGTCGGATGAAAGAAACGCTTGTGCAGCAGATTATGCAGGGTCTGCATCTCACCGCCATGTTCATGGGGGTTCAGGTAACGGACAAGGTCATGGAGTGAAGGAGAAAGCAGGTTGGCCAATAACAGGGAGATCAGCAGTTCAGGAAAACGGGTCGCGGCAAACAGGTTGGGGCTGACCGCATGGCTCAGCAGGGTTGTATGATCAGATGGCAGACGCGTATTCAATGGCATAGCAAAGGTTCCTGTCAGTCACATCGCCTGAGGCATATTCCGGGGACACTATACTTGCTTTTCTTTTGCCTTCGGGCCAGTTTTTTGCGTTCCTTGCGTTCCTTCGCGGCGCTTAGACGTGCAGGGGGTAATCCGCAAAAACCCTTTCAATCCGCATCATCCGCGTTCTATTCAATCAGCTCTGCCCGCAGCCAGTCCCGCACGCTGTTGATCAGCCAGATCTCGTCA
>CAZNWF010000004.1:0-59537 GCA_964576485.1 uncultured Geobacter sp.
TGATAAACTACCGCATTAAAGCTTATCGATGATAAGCTGTCAAACATGAGAATTCAAGCTTTATTTGAGAAACGATACAATGGTAGAGGAGCTACAATATGCGGTGCGCTCTTATTTTCCTGCTTTTTTTGCTCAGCCTCCTCATCCTTCCCGTACCCCCTTGCCTGGCAGTAAAACTTAACACCCCGGCCCCGGATTTTACCCTCAAAGACCTGCAGGGCAGCAGGCAGAACCTCGCAGACTACAAGGGCAAGCTGGTGCTGCTTAACTTCTGGTCCACCACCTGTCCCCCCTGTGTGCAGGAACTGCCATCATTGAATGATCTGTATAAAGAGCAGAAACAGGCCGGGTTGCTGGTATTGGGCATCGCCCTTGACCACACTGAAAAGCCGGTCCGTGAACTGGCTGGCAAGCTGCGTCTGGAGTTCCCGATCATGCTTGATAGTAACAAGGATGTCTACTTTGACAGTTACGCCCTGTTTGGACAGCCGGTAAGCGTCATTGTTGATCGTAACGGTCTGGTGCGTGAAAAGATGATTGGCTCCGTGGACTGGGGTTCTCCCCAGATCAGGGCTAAAATTAACAACTATCTGAAAGGACGGTGACCCGTATGTATTCCTGGTTGAAGTTTGGCATGGTGGTAGTGACAGCCTTGGGCATGGCTGGCTGTAGCTCTGGCAACTTTCTGGTCTACAAGGATTCCAAGCACTTCTATGTAACCAGTACCGGTCCTGAGTTGCGCAGGATTCTGTGCGATTCCGGTGATATGGATAAAATTGCGAAGGATTCAAAGCTGCCGGACGCCTTGCAGAAGGATCTTAAAGACGGTATCTGCAACAGTAACAAGGTGAAGGAGCGTTTGCTGGCAACCCTTGAGGGGATGACCAAGGAACAGCGCACCGCATTGAAGACCGCGTTCCAGCAAAACGGCTACGATATCAATGTGGTGGCCAACTGTTGAGGCAGCGGTTACTAGCGTCCGTGTGGCGCTAAGGATTTAGATATACGAATTGAGCCGGTTGGCTGGACAATTGTCAGTTGTCTGATAGAAGAATCATAGCGTGACGTTAGCCCTGAAAGGAGAGTCCCATGAAGAAACTCATTGCGTTGTTTGCTGTTGTTGCTGCTGCTTCTGTTGTGTATGCCTCAGAACCTGCCAGTCCTGAGCTGCGTCCAACCCAAAAGGCCATGCAGGCCCGTGCCGGCTGGATGAAGGCGATGGGTGAAAATCTGGCTGCCAAAAAGTTTGTGGATGTTGCCAAGGATGCTGAGGCGCTGGCCGGCCAAACCAGGAAAATCGGGGAGAGCCATCCTAATCCGTTGGCAAAGGAGCTGACGCTGAAGGTGTCCGGGCTGGCAAAGGCAACTGCTGAGGCCGCAGGCAAACAGGATGAGGCTGCTATCAAGGCAAAACTGGGCGAAATAAAGGCAACCTGTGCTGAGTGTCATGCTAAAATCAGGGACAAGAAGTAGGTTGCAACGTTTGGTGTAGCGAGGATTAGTGTCGCTACGAGTATCCCTGCTAACTAGATGCAAAGAAAGGTGGAAACCTCTCTGCCCCCTCTCTGCAAAGCTATAAGCCTATAAAAAGCAGCTGCCACAGAGCAACTGTGTTCTCAGAAGAAAAACAGGAAGATACAACAAATGACCTGATTCCTGTTGGGTAAGATGTCTAAAACAGATTTTTCTTGCCGTTCTCTGTGTTTCTCTGTGCCCTTGTGGCTACTTGCCGCTTTTAGTTACAGTCCTTGCCGCCATACCGCAGATATAAAACCGGCAGCACCAGCATGTTAAGCAACGTAGCACTGGCCAAACCACCCAAAATAACAACTGCCAGCGGCGACAAAATCTCGTTGCCCGGTTTGTGGGCGGCGACGGCAAACGGCAGCAGTGCCAGACCGGCTGCCAGGGCGGTCATGGTCACCGGCCGCAACCGTTCCAGCGATCCCTTGATGACCGCTTCACGCAACCCAAGCCCTTCATGCTCCATCAGGTAGCGGTAGTGAGAAATCAGCAGGATGCCATTGCGGGTGGCAATCCCGAACAGAGTAATGAAACCCACCAGCGAGGCGACACTGATGGTTCGATCAGTGAGAACCACAGCCACAATGCCGCCAATAAACGCCAACGGCAAGTTGACCATCACCAGCAAGGTTGAACGGAACGAACGGAATTCCTGATACAGAATCAGCAGAATCAGGCAGATCGAGATGATGCTCAACAGGCCGATGGTGCGGGTGGCGCCAGCCTCGCTTTCAAACTGGCCGCCATACTCCACAAAATAGCCTGCCGGCAGTTTGATCGTGTCAATCCTGTTCCGTACGTCTTGGTAGACTGAGCGCAGGTCGCGACCGGCCACATTGGCTTGTACCACCACCTTGCGTTGTACATTTTCGCGGCTGATACTGTTAGGCCCCTTGGCCGACACCAGATCAGCCACTGCTGCCAGCGGCACCTTCTGGCCGGAAGGGGTGTCCAGCAGGATCTGGCCAATAGCACCAGCATCCTGACGTGCAGCAGCCGGGAAGCGGGCGACGATATCAAAACCACGATCCCCTTCCAGTGTCCGTGACACCACCTGACCGCTGGTGGCCACTTCAACCCCTTCCGCCACCCCTGCCATAGTCAGGTTGTAACGGGCAAGCTCTGCCCGGCGGGGGATGATCCGCAACTGCGGAATATCAGCCTGCTGATCCACCGACAGATCGGCCAGTCCCTGCACTTCACCAATCTCTGTCTTGATCTGTTCAGCCACCTGCTTCAACCGTGACAACTCCGGACCATAGACCTTGATGGCCAGATTTGCCATGGTGCCGGAGAGCATATGATCGATCCGGTGGCCGATCGGTTGACCAAAGGTAATGATCACACCAGGAATAACCGCAGTCTGTGTGCGCAGCTCTTCTATAACCCGGTTGATCCGCCTGCCTTCAAGGTCAAGCGTCACTTCGATCTCGCTGGCGTTGGGGAATTTCCCGTGCTCATCCTGCTCCCCGCGACCAGTGCGACGGGCGGTCTTTTTGACCGCCGGGTGGGAAAGCAGCAGTTTTTCTATCTTTAAGGCTATTTCACTCGACTTTTCAAGCGAGGTACCGGGACCGGTGGCGACCATTACGGTCAAGGCCCCTTCATTGAAGGCTGGCAGAAAGGAGCGACCGGTTAAACACAAGAGCCCCAAAGCAAGTACAAACGAAACAGCCGCCCCGGCAATCACCCTGGTTGGTCGCTGCAACAGATGTTCAAGCAACGGGCGGTAACGGCGTAGCAGCCAGTGCATGACCCGGCTGTCGCCATGTTCGGCAATACAGCGGGCCTTTGGCAGCAGGTAGGAACAGAGCGCCGGCGTGACGGTCAGTGCAACCAGCAGCGATGCTCCGATGGCCGCTATGTAGGAAATTGCCAGCGGTTGCAGCAGCCGTCCCTCCACGCCGGAAAGAAAGAACAGCGGCAGGAACACCACCAGGATGATCAGGGTGGCATTAACGATAGAAGACCGAATTTCGCGGGAGGCATCGAAGATTACCTGCCGGGCCGGTCTGCGCTGCTCTTCCGGCACGGCATTGTTTTCCTGCAGACGACGGTAGACGTTTTCCACATCGATGATGGCATCGTCAACAATCACGCCGATGGCGATTGCCATGCCCCCTAAGGTCATGGTGTTGATCGAACTGTCGAACAGCTTCAGAGCGAAGATGGCGAACAAAAGCGATACCGGCATTGCCACCAGCGAGATCAGGGTAGTGCGCAGGTTACCCAGAAACAGGAACAAAATCACCATTACCAAGAGGGCCCCTTCAACCAGCACACGCTTGATATTGGAAATTGCCCGGTCGATGAAGTCGGCCTGCTGGAACAGGTCCCCCTCAATCTTCATCCCGGACGGTAGCGAACGTTGAATGTCTGCCAAATTGGCCTTAATCCGTCTGGTTAGCTCCAGCGTATTGGCATCAGGATGCTTCTGCAGCGAGATCACCACTGCAGGTTTGCCGTTGGCCGAGGCATCGCCAACCCTGAAGGCCGGGCCGATGGTAACGGTGGCCACGTCACGCACCAACACCGGCAGACCATTTCGTGAAAACACCACGGTCTGTTCGATATCTGCCACAGTGCGAACCCGCCCGACCCCGCGCAGCAGATAGTCATGTTCCTGTTGCTTGACCACCCCTGCGGCAAAATTCTCGTTGCCTTCTTTCAAGGCGTTGGTCACCTGCCCGACCGTCACGCCAAAGGCCTGCAGTCGTAGCGGGTCAATCTCCACCTGATACTGCTTGCTCTCGCCGCCTACGGTTACGACTTGTGAGACACCGGCAACCGCCATCAAGCGTTTTTTCACAACATATTCGGCCTGCTCCTTGATTTCCATCAGAGAGTGCCGGTCGCTTATCACAGCAATATACATGATCTCCCCCATGATGGAGGAGATCGGAGCCAACGTCGGCACCGTCCTGGGTGGCAGGCTGCCCGTTGCCAGCTGCAGTTTTTCATTTACCACCTGCCGGGCACGGTAGATATCAGTACCCCAGGTAAATTCGACCCAGACCGTTGAAAGGCCAGGAATAGAGACTGAACGGACCCGTCGCACACCGGTTGCCCCGTTCAGGTTACTTTCAATCGGATAGGTGATCAGCGCCTCTACCTCTTCCGGCGCCATCCCCTTGGCCTCGGTCAGAATGGTTACGGTGGGGGCGGTCAGGTCCGGCAGCACATCCACCGGCATCCTGACCGCCGTGAACGTACCGATAACCAGCACCAGCAGCATGGCGATGGTCACCACCAGCCGGTTTTCAAGGCTAAGCCGGATCAATCGGTCGAGCAGCGAACCGCTAGTGGGCATGTCCGGCATGGGGGTCCTCCTTGACGCCGCTGATTGCGGCCTGTTTGAGGTAATAACTGCCCTTGACCACCACCCGTGCATGGGGTTCCACCCCTGTAAGGATCTGTACCAGATTGTCTTCGCTCACGCCGATCTGCACCTCACGCCGGGCAAATCTTTCACCAGACGCCTGTACAAACACAAAATAACGCCCCTCATCCTCAACCAGGGCTTCCTTTGGCAGCACCAGCGCCTTTGTGCTGGTGCCGGTTGAGACTGCCACCGTCGCAAACATGCCGACCTTAAGCCGCGCATCAGGATTGGCTACACTGAAGAGCACCGGCAAGGTGCGGCTTTGCGGATCAAGCATATCGCCCACCGATATCAGCCGTCCGGTCTTAAACTGTCCTTCCTGCCCTGCAACCGTGAAGCGGGCGGTCGGCTGGCGGGGCAGCTTCCCGGCCTCTATCGCCGGCAAATTCGTTTTCAGCCAGAGCCTACCGGTATTCACAATCCGTACAATCGGTTGACCAGCCTCAATCCCCTTGCCGCTGCCGGAGAACAGTTCAACCACCGTGCCGCTCACCGGCGCACGTACCGCCAACCTTCCAGCGCTATCGCCACTGATCATTGCTGCTGCCTTTTCAAGGGGTGTTAGAGCAGCCTTGGCGTTATCCAGTGCTGCAGCGGCTTCTTCAACCCGTTTGCGAGGTGCGATCTTGGCTTCAAACAGACGTTGGGCCCGCTCATGTTCCTGACGGGCCAGGGTCAGCCTGTTTTTTGCCTCGGCATGGGCAGCCACAAGCTGGCCAGCACCGCCATCAGGCCGGACAGGGGGCTCGATCAGGGCTATCAGCTCGCCTTTTGCCACCCGTTTGCCCAGATAAGGGACCGGTTTAACAACCGAGAGCACCCCTGAAAGTGGCGCCGACACGGTGGCCTCGCCATCGGCAGCAGCTACCAGTTCGCCGCTGGCCGACAGCTGTCCTGACACCTGTTTCTGTTCGGGCCGGCGGACTACAACGTCAAGGCTCCACTGCTGCTCTTTAAGGAATGAAATGGTGCCGCCGCCGTCACCGATGACAACGGCCATGCCGGACGTTGACCCGGTTGGCGCAGAATGGTCGTGGCCGTCATGGTCATCATGGTCGGCTTGGGTGTCGCTTTTCTGACGGGCTTCCTTTTTTTCTGGCGGCGCGGCAGGTGGAGCGGTTCCTACCTGTATGCCGGGCAGCTCAAGCCGGTCCGCAAACCCCTTGCCTTCCGGCATCAGCTCCAGGGTATAGCTGCCGGCCACCGGAACGGTCAGCTCAACCTGATAGATACCGGGCCGGGCCGGGGCAGGTGCCGTAGCCGTCACTGACTGTCCTGATGCAGGCTTCAGGCTCAGCCGGAGCGCCCCCTCCGTGATCGGCTTACCATCGGCAATACGGGTCAGGTGAATCAAAAAGCTTCCCTTTTTACCCGGCTTAAGAGGCCCGTACTCCATGAACAGCTCGCTTTTTTCACTCCAGGCCGTAACCTGTACCGCCTCTTCACCGACAGGGGGTGCGGCCTGTTTCTTGTTTTCTTGACTACTGCAGCCGATCAGTATGGAAAGCAGGGCGGTCATGAGTAGTCCTGCAACGGTTCTTATCATGGGGTTCCTCCTGAAATTGACAGAGTGCCGCCGGTTGCGACCTCCAGCCTGCTATAGGTTTCAAGGGCCAGCTGCAGCGCCTTCAGCTCGGCCTCCTGCTGCTCGGCCAGGCGTCGCTTTTCATCCAACACAATCTGCATACCCACTTCACCCAGCGTAAAGGCCTGCTGCTGGATGTTCAGGTTTTCCTGCGCAGCCGGCCCCAGTGTTGAGCGATGCAGCTCCCAGGCACCTTGTGCCAGGCGGTACTGTGCCAGCAGATCCTTGACGTCTACCTCGACAGTCCGCTTCAAGGCATCTGTACGTGCATTGCCTGCGTTTACCCGACCGACAGCCCTGGCCACCTCCGCCTGATTGCGAGAAAACAGCGGCAGCGGGATGGACAACTTCACTCCAAGGATATGGTCGTTGGTCTGCTCCTTTCCCTGCCGGAGCTGCCCGGCTGTCAAGTCGTATCCGTTTTGAGACGAGCGTTCGTTACTGTAGGAGAGCCCGACGGTCAGTGTCGGCAACGCTTCGGCCCGGGCCAGCTCCAGGGCAAACCGGTCACGCTCCGTTTCCTGCCGTATCACGACCAGATCAGATCGACGTTTCAGGGCCTGCGACAGGAGCTGCCCGTCACCCGGCAGTTCTGCGCGGGGGGCAGGCATAACCGCCAACTCAGGCAGCTCCTGCACGCCTGTCAGGCCCAGCAGTCGGGCCAACTGTCTGCGTGCAGTAACCAGAGCTGTCTGGTATTCTGTCTGGCGCAACAGCTGTTTACGCAGGTCAAGATCTGCGAGTCTGACCTCCAGTTCCGGTAGATCACCGGCCTTGAACCGTTCACTGGCAACCGAAAATAGTCTCTTGGCAATTTCCGTCTGCGCCTGCACCAACCCCAGGCGTTGCTGTTCAACCGCACAGGCAACCCAGCTTCTGCGTACCTCATCGCCAAGTTTCAGCGTGCGTGCGTTGATTTTTACCTGGGCCAGATCAGCCTCTGCCCGTGCAACGCTACGACGCTTGTTTCCAACAGCGGTCAGCGGGATCTCCTGCAGCACGGCGATACTGATGCTTCTGTCATCAGGGCTGCCGGTCAGTGCGCCGGTCTTGCCCTCCAGCTCCAGGACCGGATTTGCCAGCAGCGGTATCTGGTCTGCCGCTTCCTGGAGCCCTTTCAGCTCTTCTGTATCAGCCGAGAGTTCTCTACTGTTTGCCAAAGCTTGTTGAACCGCCATGTCAAGAGTCAGTGGCGCTTCTGTACCCAGCGCAGTGCCAGGAAGGGTTACAACAAGTACAAACAGGCAGAGAAATGGCGTAGTCATAGGCATACGCATGGATGTTCTCCTGTTTTAAAATTTGTTCATGCTGGCAGCATTAAGCCATTACGCTGCAATCATCAGGCTCTTGGCGCTTGTGTAAACCAAAGAACGAACGTTTGTGCTGAACTGTTCAGGAGGCGATACGAGGAGGGATATAGGGAATACGTGAAATGTCCCGCGGGTACAGATGCGGAATGGTCGCAGTGAACTGCCTTGTCGCTACGGGTGCTACAAAAACAGGCTGTTGGTGTGGTGGAAGTGCCTGGAGATGGGAGTGGTGCATATTGCAACAGTGATCTTCTCCGTGGCTGCTGCCGCTATCGTGGTGATCTTCATGATCTGTATCCACTGCATGATACCCTGACAAGACGCTGCTGATAGCCAAATGATCACCAGCAGGCTCTCCATGACAAATATGGAGAGTGCCGGTAACCAGGCAGACAAGCAATAGTATGGCAGTAATTCTCGGCATCATGGTGTCGTTTCTCTGTTGTTTTCTTTGCACGTTGCATGATGACAGGTTAGCACTATGCTGTAAAGATGTGGCGATACCGTTATGAAAAGTATGAATGCCATTCTTGCGGCATGGCTGCCAGTGCCAGTATGCTCAGCAGAGCTGTGTCGAGTATGCGGATATCTGTTTGTAGCGTAGTTAAATACGCAGGAAACTTGCCGGATAGCTGTCAAGCTGTTTCCTGTAGTTCATCGGTTTCCGGTTTCCGTAAAAGCAGTGAAACTGCCACCGCAACCGCCAACGTGACCATGATCACGGCCAGTGAAAGTCCGATCGGTATATGCACCCCCAGCATCATCAGGATCATCTTGGCCCCTACAAAGGCCAGGATCAGGGCGATGCCGAATTTGAGATACACGAACATTCCCATCAGGTTGGCCAAAAGGAAGAACAGCGAGCGTAGCCCCATGATGGCAAAGATGTTGGAGGTCAGCACGATGAACGGGTCCAGAGTGATGGCAAAAATGGCTGGAATGGAGTCCATGGCAAAGACCAGGTCGCTGCTTTCCACCACCAGCAGCACCATAAAGAGCGGGCTGGTGACCCAGATCCGCATCTTGCGGGTAATGAACCAGTCTCCCCGTATCCGGCGGGTCATCGGCAGGATCTTGCGGGCAATGCGGACCAGCGGATTTTTTTCCGGCTCAATCTCGTCATCATCGCTGAAGGCCATCTTCCAGGCGGTATAGACCAGTAGCGCACCAAAGATGTAGAACAGCCACTGAAACTCTTTCAGCAGGGCAGCCCCGATGAAGATGAACAGCAGGCGCATCACGATGGCGCCGATAATTCCCCATTTGAGCACCTTGGCCTGCAATGCGCCCTGCACCCCGAAGACCGAGAAGATCATGATGAAGACAAACAGGTTGTCCACCGAAAGCGACTGTTCAATCAGATAGCCGGTCAGAAACTCCAGCGCCTTCTGCTGGCCCATGGTGTACCAGATCCCCCCCCCGAACAGTAGCGCCAGGATCATCCAGATCACAGTCCAGACCGCTGCCTTTTTGAAACTGACCAGACCGCTCCTGCGATTCAGACTCAGGTCTATGATCAGCATAAAGCTGATCAGGGTTGCAAAAACGATCCACATCAGTGTTGTCGGGGACATATACAAACTCCAGATTTACAGGGAAAAGAGGCGCCAGCCCATGGCAAGGCCGAATACCAGAAACATGAGCCCGGCAGTGCGATGGATCCAGCAGATCGGTATATATTTGACCAGTTGCTTGCCGGCAAAGATGCCGATCAGTGAAACCAGCCAGAGAGCCAGGGTTGAGGCAACAAAAACGGTGGCGATACCGGACAGGCTACCGGAATGCTGGGCTGCCTGACTGGCGGTAACCAGCTGGGTCTTGTCACCCAGTTCTGCCATAAAAATCATCAGAAAGGCGGTGCGGGTTGCATCAGCTGCAGTGGGGGGGGGAGCATCATCATCTTCAGCGTCACAGGCATGGCGCAGGGTGCTGTAACCAAAGTAGAGAAACAGCAGGGCTGAAACCAGGGTAACCCAGAAGATCGGCAACACCAGAAACAGGACCTTGCCCACCAGCACCGCTGCCAGATTCAGCACGGTAAAGGCGGCGGCAATGCCGATAAAGATCCGTTTCCAGGGGTAACGCAGCGCCAGGGCCATGGCAGTGAGCTGGGTTTTGTCACCCAGCTCTGCCAGAAAGATCAGCCCGAATGTGCTGAAAAAGGTATGCAGTTCCACCTAGAATTTCACTTTCGGTGCGGTCTTGGCCCCTTCTTCGGCCTTGAACGGCTCCTTACGCTGCAGGTGCAGCAGCATGGAGTTGGTCAGAGAGTTGGGGAAGGTGCGGATGCTGGTGTTAAAGGCCTGTACCTGCTTGTTGTAGCGCTCACGGGCTACGTTGATCCGGTTTTCAGTTCCTTCCAGCTGCTTCTGCAGATCAAGAAAGTTCTGGTTGGCCTTCAGATCAGGATACTTCTCTGCCACCACCATCAGGCGGGACAGGGCGCCGGACATCTGGCCCTGCATCTGCTGGAACTTGGCAATGGCAGCCGGGTCATTGATGATCTCCTTGCCCACCTTCATGCCGCCCACGCTGGCGCGGGCTTCCGTGACCGCCTTCAAGGTGTCGGCCTCATGTTTGGCGTAGCCCTTGACGGTCTCAACCAGGTTGGGGATCAGGTCATTACGGCGTTGGTAGGCTGATTCCACATCGCCCCAGGCAGCAATGACCGCTTCTTCATTGGCCTGCATGGTGTTGTACCCACAGCCGGACAGCATCCCCATTAACAGGGTTCCCAAAATTAACAGCATAACTCGTTTCACAGTGATTCCTCCGGTTTTTTTGTTTTTTTTACTTTCTTCTCAATGTAGGTCTTGACCTGATGCAGCAATGTTCTGGCCCAGACAAATTCCGTGGCCAGTATAGCCAACCCCAGCGGTATCACCACGACCGCCGGGCCGGGGGTAAAGATCATGATGATGCCGATGATCACCACCGTGGTCCCAATGACAGCTACCACCAGCTGGCGGGCCTTGCGCAGGGTCCAGTTCAGCATTTAGCGCCCTGCCATGGCCTGCAGCCGGGCGATCCGCTCTTCCATGGGGGGATGGGTGGAGAAGAGGCTCATCAGGCCGCCGCCGGTCAGCGGGTTGACGATGAACATATGGGCGGTGGCCGGTGTGGCGTCATGCATCGGAATCTGGGCTGAGGCGTTTTGCAGACGTGACAGGGCGCTGGCCAGGGCGCGGGGCTTGCCGCAGATCTCGGCGCCGGTGGCATCGGCCAGATATTCCCGTGAGCGGGAGACCGCCATCTGGATCAGCATCGCCATAAAGGGGGCCAGAATCGCCATGGCCAGCGAGCCCACCAGACCAGCCAGTCCGCCCCCCTCCTCATCATCCCGTCCGGCCCCCAGCATGGCACCCCACTGCAGCATGCTGCCGATCATGGAGATGGCGCCGGCAAAGGTGGCGGCAATTGTGGAGATCAGGATGTCGCGATTCTTGACATGGCCCAGCTCATGGGCCATCACCCCTTCCAGCTCCTCAGGGGAGAGAATCCGCAAAATACCTTCCGTGGCAGCTACCGCTGCGTGGTTGGGGTTACGGCCGGTGGCAAAGGCATTGGGGGACTGGTCCGGGATGATGTAGACCTTGGGCATCGGCAGACCTGCCCGCTGTGCCAACCGCTCCACCATATCATAGAAAGCCGGGTTCTCACTGCGGGTGATCTCCTGGGCGCCGTACATTCGCAGTACGATCTTGTCTGAAAACCAATAGCTGCCAAAGTTCATGACTGCCGCCATAACAAAGGCGATCAGCATGCCGCCTGATCCGCCAACAGCGCCGCCCATGGCCACCAGCAGCACAGTCAAGAGTGATAGTAACAAGGTCGTTTTAAACTGGTTCATCATTGTTTTGGTTCCTCCGTTAAGTTGCTTTGATAAAGCCGGGGAAGGCCAAATAAAAAAGACCTTTACCCACGGCAGATACAACGAAAAGCCTGGATAAAGGTCTTGCTGGCGATCTCTCGTCCCACGTCCGAGTTTCCCGTCCGGGAAACTGTCTTGACGAATCGTGGGCCAACCATGTCTCCGGTCGGTAGCTACTCCCCTTTACGTACTGAAATCATAATCAGCCTTGCTATGCTTGTCAAGGGGATTCAATAGGTCCTGTTGTTACGTTATTTCAACAGGTTTTACACAAGCAGCGCAAATTCTCCACTGGCCGGGTGGTAGCTGTACAGGTTGCCGGACTCGATATCAAAGTACCAGCCATGCAGGTCCAGCTGTCCGGCATCAACCCGCTCCTTTACCCAGGGGAAAGTAAGCAGGTTTTCCAGGGACACCAGGATTGAGGCATGTTCACAGGCCTTGGCCTGATGCTCCGGCGAGGCGTTGCCGAAGTTCTCCAGCACCTGCTGTTTGGCCCGCTCGGCAATACTGACCCACTTGCTGATATACGCACCGTTTTTGTCAGCAGGAATCCCTTCCATCAGAGAACGGATACCACCGCAGTTGGAATGGCCCAGCACAATGATATGCTCCACCTCAAGATGGCAGACTGCGTACTCAAGGGCGGCACTGACCCCGTGGTAGGCGCTGTCATGCTCGCAGGGGGGGACCAGATTGGCCACGTTGCGGACAATAAACAGGTCGCCCGGCTCTGAACGAACCATCATCGAGGGGTCAACCCGGGAATCACTGCAGCCGATCAAGACTACCTTGGGCCGCTGCCCCTTTTTCAGACAATCAAACAGCTCATGGTCTTCGTGAAAATATTCTTCCTGAAAATTGCGGAAGCCGTGGATGAATTTCTGGATCTCTTGCATGGCAGCTTCTCCCTCAGGCCTGCTTCAGGCGGGTCTGCAGCTGGCTGGATTTTTCTTCCAGCTCCTGCCGGGTGGCAGCACGGAACTGCTCCAGCCTGTCTGCCAGCTCAGGCCGTTTGATGGACAGGATTGAGGCTGCCAGATAGCCGGCATTCTTGCCGCCATCAATCGCCACCGTAGCCACCGGAATACCGGGAGGCATCTGCACCGTGGCATACAGGGCATCCACGCCGTTCAGTGCGCCTGATTTGAGCGGTACGCCGATCACCGGCAGGGTGGTGTGGGAAGCCACCACACCGGCCAGATGGGCCGCCATCCCTGCTCCGCAGATCAGGACTTCAACCCCCCGCTCCCGGGCGGTGCGGGCGTAGACGGCAGTTTTATCCGGCAGTCGGTGGGCAGAACTGATATCCATCTCCCAGTCAATTCCCAGCTGTGTCAGTACCTCGGCTGCCTTCTCCATTACCGGCAAATCACTGTCGCTGCCCATCAGGATTCCAACCAGTGGCTTGTCCATACACTCGATACTCCTTTTGTAAAAATCTGATTGAACCTATAAAAAGCAGTTGCCACAGAGATCACAGAGGTCTCAAAGGAAAAACAGGAAGGTACAACAAACGACCTGATTCCTTTTGGGTGAGACCCTGAAAACAGATGTTTCTTGTCGTTCTCTGTGTTGCTCTGTGCCCTCTGTGGCTCATTGCCGTTTTAGATTGAATGCAGGGGAGTCCTACCGAAACCGGCCCCATCTGTCAATAGCTTTTCAGGTTGACGACTCTTGGTTTGACAGTCCTGCTGGCAATGGTATCATTAAATATAAATTCCTGATTAGAACTGAAATTCAGATTATCCCTTCTCCTTCTGGGAGAAGGTGGCCGAAGGCCGGATGAGGGTAGACAAAAGTGTCAATAGTACAGGTAAGCTTGCCCTCACCCTGACCCCCCCAGAGGGAGAGGGAACTTTTCTGATTTGCTGAATCTTCGTGCTAATCAAACATAAATTTGATTTCTCTGGATGTGCATGCATGCCAACCACTCTAAGTACCTTGCTGCGCCACTTGTCATCACTTTCAGCCATACCCTGTAGCCGCCGCACCATGCTGGGGGGACTGGCCGTTGCCGGCTTCCTCCCGCTTTTGGGCGGCTGCCAGAACACGCCACTCAGGATCGCGGCCCACTCCTGGCCCGGCTATGAGCTGCTCTATCTGGCCCGTCAAGAGGGATGGCTCGCCCCTGACCAGGCGCAACTGATCGAAACCGGTTCCGCCTCACAATCGTTGCAGGCCCTGCGCAAAGGCGCTGCCGAAGGCGCCGCCCTTACCCTTGATGAACTCTTAAGCGCCAGAGCCAGCGGAATGCCGCTGACGGCTGTGCTGGTGTTTGATGTCTCTGCCGGGGCAGATCTGGTTATGGCGCGTCCCGGCATCAACTCCATCAAGCAGTTACACGGCGCGCGGATCGGCGTCGAGCAGACCGCTCTGGGGGCGCTGGTGCTGCAGATGACCCTGCAGGCGGCCGGGATTAACCGCTCACAGGTAACCGTGATCAACCTGCCGGTTGATCAGCACCTTGCAGCCTGGCAGACCGAGCGTCTGGATGCCGCCATCACCTATGAGCCCTACGCAGCCAGGCTGCAGGCCAAGGGCGCTCGTCAGATCTACAGCAGCCGCCAGATGCCGGGCATGATCATGGATGTGCTGGCGGTCAGAACTGACCGGCTGCAAGGCCGGGGGGGACAGGTCAGGGCCGTGACGGCAGCTCACTTTCAGGCGCTGCAGCACCTGCAACAAAATCCTGACGACGCATCCCACCGGATGGCCGGCAGGATGAAACTGACGCCAGAGCAGGTGCGGGACAGCTTCAGAGGACTTGAGCTGCCCACCTTTGAGGCCAATCTGCAGTACCTGGACGGCAACGAGCCGCGGCTGCTGAATGCCGCCCGCACGGTCAGCCGGCTGATGCTTGAAAGCGGCCTGCTCAAACAACCCGACCCGCTGACCGATCTGTTCAGCGGTCGCTACCTGTCAACCAAGGAGGGTTAGATGCTCCGTCGCCTGTTCCGCTCGCTGCTCTTTTTAGGGGTCTGTCTGACCGTAGCACTACCTGCCCTGGCCGCAGAGCGCACCCTGACCATAGGGGTGCTGGCCCTCCGCCCCAAAGCGGATGTCATGGCCCGCTGGCAGCCACTGGCCGACTATCTTTCCCGCCAACTGGCCGGCTACCAGATCAGACTACTCCCCCTGGACCATCAGGAGCTGCAGCAGGCACTGGAACAGAATCAACTGGACCTGATCTTCAGCAATCCGGCCCACAGCATTGTCCTGCGCCAGAAAAATTCACTGGCCACTGTTCTGGCCACCTTGATACAGGACGAACAGGGGCTCCCGCTGGCCTCATTCGGCGGGGTCATTTTTACCCGTGCCAATAACGTCACCATCAACCGGCTGACTGACCTGCGCGGCAAAAAAGTTGCCTGTGTCGGCACAAACGGGGTCTTCTGCGGCTACCTGGACCAGGCCTATGAACTGAAAAAGGCCGGGCTGAAGCTGCCGGATGATCTCATCCTGCAGAGCACCGGCCTTCCCCAGGACCGGGTGGTGCAGGCCGTGCAGAACGGCACGGCCGATGTCGGCTTTGTGCGCAGCGGCTTGCTGGAACAGATGGCCAAAGAAGGGCGGATCTCCCTTTCCGGATTCAAGATCATCAATCAGCAGCAGTTACCCCACTACCCCTTTCTGCTTTCAACCCGGCTCTACCCGGAATGGTCGCTGATGGCCCTGCCGCACCTGCAGGAAGGGGTGGCGCGACGGATCACTGCCGAACTGCTTTTGCTTGAACCGGACAGCCCGACCGCCCGCAAGGCCGGCATTTACGGCTTTTCAGTGCCCTCTAACTATCAGCCGGTTGAAAATCTGCTGCGGGAACTGCGGCTGCCCCCTTTTGATAACACCCCCTCCTTTACCTTCCGTGATGTCTGGCAGCGTTATTTCTGGCAACTGTTGCTCACCCTGCTTGCCATCGCCGGTATCACCGTGCTGGCCATGCGCCTGGGGGTGGCCAACCGCCGTCTTGCTGCCTCCCGCAAAGAAGCGGAAAGGAGCGCAAGCCAGCTGCAGAGCCTGGTCAAGACCATGCCCGACCTGATCTGGTTTAAAGACCAGGAAGGGGTCTACCTTTCCTGTAACCCTCGTTTTGAATCATTTTTCGGTGCGTCAGAGGGGGAGATCAGGGGCAAGACCGACTATGACTTTGTGGATAAAGAGCTGGCTGACTCTTTTCGTGAACATGACCGCAAGGCGATGGCCGCCGCCGGCCCCAGCGTCAACCAGGAATGGATCTCCTTTGCCAGTGACGGCCACCGCGAACTGCTGGAAACGATCAAGTGCCCGGTCTTTGACAAGGAGGGACAGCTGCTGGGGGTCTTGGGGGTGGCGCGGGATATCACCGCCCTGACCCAGGCCGTTGAAGAGCTTCGCGCCAGCAAGGCTCGCTGGCAATTTGCCCTGGACAGCGCCGGTGACGGGATCTGGGATTGGAACATGCAGACCGGTGAGGTCTTCTTTTCCCGCCGGTGGAAGGCGATGCTGGGCTACACCGAAGAAGAGATCGGCAGCAGCCTGGACGAGTGGGACAGCCGGCTGCACCCCGATGATCGGGAACAGGTCTACGCCGACCTGCAGGCCTATCTGGCCGGCAAGAGTTCCAGCTACCGTAATGAACACCGGATCCGACACAAAAACGGCAGCTACCTCTGGATCCTGGACCGGGGGATTGTGGTTGAATGGTCTGAAGAGAACAAAGCGCTGCGGATGATCGGCACCCATACCGACATGACCGAACGCAGGCAGTACGAAGAACAGCTTAAACAGGCCCGCCGCGCTGCCGATGCCGCCAACCGGGCCAAAAGTGAATTTCTGGCCAACATGTCCCACGAAATCCGCACCCCGATGAACGGCGTGATCGGCATGGCCCAGCTCCTGCGTTTCACCCAGCCAAACAGTGAGCAGCTGGAGTATCTGGATGCTCTGGAACTTTCCTGTAACAATCTGTTGGCACTGATCAGCGACATCCTGGACCTGTCCAAGATCGAGGCCGGCAAGATCGAGCTGGAACAGGCCGATTTTTCATTGCGCGACAGCATACAAGAAGTAATCGTCACCCAGGTCTCACGCGCCCGCCAGAAGGGACTGACCATTGCAACCGAGATCGATGAACGTCTGCCAGGGCTGGTCCAAGGTGACTCGCTGCGCTTCAAGCAGATCCTTTTGAACCTGCTGGGCAATGCGATCAAGTTTACCGAACAGGGCTCAATCACGATTTCGATCGTCATTACCAGTTGCCAGGATACCACCTGTCTGTACCGTCTGGCGGTACAGGACAGCGGGATCGGCATGACCGCCGACCAGTTAGAACGGATCTTTAACTCCTTTGAACAGGCCGACAACTCCACCACCCGTAAATTCGGCGGGTCAGGTCTGGGGCTCTCCATCTGCCGCCGGTTGACGGAGCTGATGGGAGGACGGATCTGGGCCGAATCAGTTCCGGGACAAAGTTCTACCTTTTATGTCGAACTGCCGTTTACCAGCCGCACAGAGATCGTCGAGCCAAAGCCTGAAGCACTTGTTAACCACTCAGAACTAGCCGGCAGCAGGCCTTTAAAGGTGCTGATTGCCGAAGACAACCAGTTAAATGCCAGCACCACTGCCGCCATGCTGCTTCGGATGGGGCACCAGGCCGAGCTGGCTGAAAACGGCAAACAGGCCCTTGAAAAATGGCACCAGAGCATCTTTGACTGCATCCTGATGGATATCCAGATGCCAGTGATGGATGGCAGGCTGGCCTTAGCAACGATCCGCGAACAGGAAGACAAGATGGGAGGGCGTACGCCGATCATCGCCCTTACCGCCCATGCCCTGTTGGGGGATCGGGAACAGTTCCTGGCAGAGGGATTTGATGGCTATATCGCCAAACCGGTGGAGATGCGGGAGCTGGCCCGGGAACTGCTGCGGGTGACCGTTTCCTGATGCCCTGACCCCGCTTGACATTTCCTGGTTTAATGGCAGACTTTTATATGCCTTAGACCGCTTGTTGACCGGCCTGTTTAAGGTAGTCCAGCAGCGTTTGGAGCTACCGTGAAAAAGTATCGTACGATCTGGATGGCATTACTGCAGTGGGGCCTGCTCTGGAGTGTCATTATCGGTTGTTCATTACTTTGGAATGAACGCCTGATCCGGCAGCAGGTCTATGATTACTCCCGCCATGAAGCAACCACCATTATCAATAAAGATCTTGCCTTCCGGCGCTGGGCCACCGGACATGGCGGCGTCTATGTGCATCCTACCCCACAAACTCCCCCCAACCCCTGGTTAACCGTGCCGAAACGTGATGTTGTGACCACTGATGGCGACCACTTAACCCTGATGAACCCGGCCTATATGACTCGTCAGGTCATGGGGCTGTTTGGCGAGCAGTTCGGCGTCAAGGGGCATATTACCAGTCTGGTGCTGAAAAACCCCGGTAATGCCCCTGATGCCTGGGAACGGGCTGCCCTGCTGCAGTTTGAAAAAGGGGTGGCCGCTGTCCATAGGTTGACCACCATCGATGGAGCTCCCCATTACCGCCTGATCCTGCCGATGAAGATGGAGCAGGGCTGCCTGAAGTGCCATGCCGACACCGGGATCCCGGTGGGAGGGATCAGAGGGGGCATCAGCGCTGCGGTGCCGTTGGCGCCGCATCTGCGGGCCGGCGAGAATGGTCTGAAGGGTGTCCGTCTGGCCCATGGGGGGATCTGGCTGGTGGGGATGCTGGGGATCACGATTGCCAGTGTTGTCTACCATCGCCAGCAGCAACGGGAACGTCAGGCGGAAGAAAACCTGCGGGCACAGGAAGCGCTGTACGCCTCGCTGACCACCGCCGCACCGATCGGGATCTTCCACGCCGACCTGGCAGGGGCCTGCTGTTACGTCAACGAATACTGGACCAGGCTGACCGGGATCACGCTGGAACAGGCTCTGGGGGACGGCTGGCTTGCCTCCCTCTATCCGGATGATCGCCCGAAGTTTTCTGCAGCATGGCAGCAGACTCTCCAGGGCCAGCAGAATCTTGCCATTGAATACCGCTTTCTGCGGGCGGACGGTTCGGTTGGCTGGGCGTTCGGTCAGTCTGCCAGTATCTTTGACAATAACGGTGCGGTCACCGGCTATGTCCGTACCATCACCGACATCACCAGTCGCAAACAGGCCGAGGCGGCCCTAGCCGAAACCACCCTGTTCCTGAATGAGAGCCAGGCCATAGCCCATCTGGGTGGGTGGAAATCAAACCCCGCAACCGGTATGCTCTACTGGACCGACGAGTTTTACCGCCTGCTGGAGCACCCTGCGGGAGAGCCGATCAGCCATGAAGGCTGCTTCCGCTACTTTGACCCCCAGGACCTGCCCCAGGCCAAGCAGGCGCTTGCTGCCGCCTTTGAACAGGGCAGCCCGTTCAGGCTCAGCTGCCGGATGATCTCTGCCACTGGCCGCCGTTTCTGGGCTGATTTCCGCTGTATCGGCCGACAGGAAGGGCCGAACGGCAGCTATATCGCCGGTGTCCTGCAGGATATTACCGAACACAAACAGATCGAAGAGCTGCTGACGGGTGCCAAAGAGACCGCCGAGGCCACCAGCCGCACCAAGACAGAGCTGCTGGCCACCCTGAGCCATGAACTGCGTACACCGCTGAATGGCGTGATGGGTGGTGTGCAGTTGCTGGAGATGACCGAGCTGACTGATGAACAGCAGGAATATCTGGAAATGGTCAGGGTCTCTGCCGGCAATGAGCTGGCCCTAGTCAATGACCTGCTTGATCTGGCCGGACTTGAGTCTTCAGGCCTGAAGGTTGAGTCAGGGCCGTTCAATCTGCTGGAGAGCATTAAGCTGGCCATCACCCTGCACCGTAGTGCACTGGAGACGCGGAGGTTGCCGCTTACAACCAGTCTGCCGGAGAATCTGGCACAGCTGGTGATTGGCGACGGACGCCGCCTGACCCAGATCATCTCCAACCTGCTGGGCAACGCGATCAAGTTTACTGAGCAGGGCGGGGTCTCCCTTGCTGCAGACTGCCTGCCGTCAGGCGGCAGCGGGCTGCGGTTACGGCTGCAGGTCAGTGACACCGGGATCGGTATTGCTGAAAAAGATCTGCAACGGATCTTTGAACCCTTTGTGCAGGTTGATATGTCCAGCACCCGCCGGTTTGGCGGCACCGGCCTCGGCCTGACCATCTGCCACAAGCTGGCCGAACAGATGGGTGGCAGCATCGGTGTTGACAGCAGGCCGGGGGAAGGCAGCTGCTTTACCTGGAGCTGCCGTTGCAGCTCTGCGCCAGTGCCCCGGACGACAGTGGCAGTGACCAGGCTGAGCCGCTGCCGAGCTGGCAGGGACCGCGCCTGACCGTGCTGATTGCCGAAGATAACCCTGTTAACCTGAAGGCGGCAGCAGGCCTGGTGGGCAAGCTGGGGCTCAAGGCGCTCTGCGCCGAAAATGGCAAGCAGGCCCTGGCGCACTGGATCTCCGGCAGCGCGGATCTGATCCTGATGGATATTCAGATGCCGGTCATGGATGGTCACGAGACGCTGCGGTTTATCCGTCAGCGGGAACAGGGCGGTGATCAGCACACCCCGATCATCGCCCTGACCGCCCATGCCATGGCCGGCGACCGTGAGCGGTTGTTGGCTGAGGGGTTTGACGGCTATGTGGCCAAGCCGTTTCAGTTGCACGAGCTTGTTGCTGAACTGAAGCGGGTGATGTCGCGCTGATCGTGGTGGGGCTGTTTTGATGATGTCTGCAAGGGGGGCGCTTATGCGAAACCTGATCACAACCCATCTTCTGCTGTTTGTGTTATTGGCCTGTTCAGTGTCAGCTGCCAACGCTGCTGATACACCGTTACGTTTTGGCGTTCTGCCGCAGCGCAGCGTTATCCTGACCGCCCAGTACTGGAATCCTATTCTGAAGTATCTGGAAAAAAAGAGCGGGGTGCCGCTGATTCTGAAGGTGGAGAAGACAGCACCAGAACATTCGCGCCAGGTTGGCCAAGGCAGCTATGACCTGGTCTACACGAACCATTTTTTTACCAAGGCCAATGCCAGGGCTGGCTATCGGGTAGTGGCCCGTCCCGCAGGCCCGGCCATTACCGGTGAGATCGTTGTGCCAGAGGGGTCGCCGATCACCCGGCTTGAAGATCTGGCTGGCCGGGAAGTGGGCTTTCCGTCACCGGCTGCTTTTGTGGCCTATGCGGTACCGCTTGATGCCCTGACCCGCAAGGGGATCAGGGTCAAGCCGGTCTTTGCCGGTAATCAGGAAGGGATTATGGCACAGCTTAAGGCCGGCCGGGTGGCTGCAGCCGGTGTTAATTCACAGGTGATGCGGGCCTACGCCAACCGGGAGGGCTGGCGCTATCGGAGTGTCTGGCAATCGCCGGAGTACCTGAATCTGCCGGTAGCAGCCCACCCCCGGGTTTCGGCCAGGACCGCAGCAGCAGTAGTAGATGCTCTGGTCAGCATGGCCCATGATCCTGAAGGGGTGCAGATACTTGAAAAAGCCGGCGGGTTGATCGGACAGCAGCCTCCCTATGGTTTTGTCCGTGCAACCAACAAAGAGTATCGCAATCAGTGGGAGTTTTTTAATCAGACCGTAGTCGCGGAGCCCCGGTAATGCTCAAAAAAATAGTCCTGTTACGTTTAAGTCTCTTTAGCCGCCTGCTGCTGGTCAGCGGATTTGTGATGCTGATCACCACCTCGTTGCTGATCTGGGTTCAGGTGGCCCATGAGATAGATACTCTGCGCAGCAGGATTGATGAAGAGCTGCATGACCAGCTGCGGGAGTTGACGCAACTGGTCAGTGAGAACGCCATTCTGGGTGATTATGCCTCTATTCAGGCCGCTTTTCGTACCAGTGTCAAACGCCAGCATATCTATCGGATCAGTTGGACTGACCCGGTGGGCAAGGTGGTTGAGGCGGTTGATGAGCTGCCAAAGGTAGCGGTTCCAGCCTGGTTTGTAAGCATCGCCAATATCCGTGAACGTAGAGAATCAGCGGCATTGGAGATTGGGGGACGGCCGTATGGCACCTTAAGCCTGGCCCACTCACCCCAGGTTGAGGTGGCGGTGTTGTGGCGTTCACTGCAGATCCAGGCTCTGTTCCTGCTGGGGGGACTGTGTGTCTTTGTGGCCCTGATGGCCCCCACCATCCGGCGGGCGCTGCGACCGTTACGCAGACTGGGTGACGCTGCAGAACGGTTTGGCAGCGGTATCTACACGACACGTGCCCAGCTATGCCAGATTCCGGAGATTGATACCTGCATCATGGCCTTTAACGAAATGGCCGCCACCACGGAGGTGTTGATCCACCAGCGGAATGAACGAGAGCAGGAGCTACGGCGCAGCCGCGATGAGTGGGCACGGACCTTTGATGCCATGCCGGACCTGATCTTTATCATCGACCGCCACCATCGGATTACCCATATCAACCAGGCAGCCCTGCAGCGGCTTGGCGCATCCAGAGAACAGACCATCGGCAGCGCCTGCAACCTCTGTATGCACGGCACGGATGAACCGCCTGCATTCTGCCCACAGAAGATGACCCTGCAGGATCATGGCGAACATATGGTAGAGACCCTGGTGGAACGTCTGGACAGTCATTTTCAGGTCACCACCACACCTGTCTTTGATGGGGATGGCAGCTATGCAGCCACCGTGCATGTTGCCCACGACATTACCGAGCGGGCGCGCCACGAGGTTGAACTGGAGCAGGCCCGGGAGGCAGCCGACAGCGCCAATCAGGCCAAGAGCGAATTCCTGGCCAATATGAGTCATGAGATCCGCACCCCCATGAACGGAATCATCGGTATGGCCCAACTGCTGCGCTTTACTGAACTGAACGCTGAACAGGAAGAGTATCTGACCTATATTGAAAGTTCTGCTGATAACCTGCTCTCCCTGATTAATGACATTCTGGACCTCTCAAAAATTGAGGCAGGCAAGATAGAGCTTGAATATGCCGATTTTTCAGTTAAAAAGGCGATTGGTGATGTGGTTGCCACCCAGATCTCCACTATTCACCGTAAACACCTTCAGATTAACAGCAGCCTGGCTGATGATCTGCCTGAAATTGTCAGCGGAGACCAACTGCGCTTCAAGCAGATCCTGCTGAATCTGCTGGGTAATGCCATCAAGTTTACGGAACAGGGAGGCATTACTATTACTGCCACTATGCTGGAACGCCTGGATTACCGGGGGATGTTCCGTATCAAGGTGGCCGACACCGGTATCGGTATGTCTTTAGAGGTGCAGGAAAAGATCTTTGCACCCTTTGAACAGGCAGATACCAGTACCACGCGGCGTTTTGGCGGTACCGGTCTGGGGTTGACCATCTGCCGTAAACTGGCAGACCTGATGGGGGGAGCCATTACGGTTGAAAGCAGCCCGGGTGTGGGCAGTACCTTCTGCCTGGAACTTCCCTTTGGCCTCAGTGCCGTGGCAGGTGGCAGCGCTGCTCAACAGGGAGGGGCTGACCGGTTAACCTGGAGCGGGCCGCTGCTGAATATTCTGGTGGCTGAGGATAATGAGCTGAACATGACCTTTACCGTTGGCGCACTGAAGAAACTGGGGCATAACGTACAAACCGCCCGGAACGGCCAGGAGGCAGTAGACCGCTGGCGTAATGGTGGTGTAGATGTGATCCTGATGGATGTTCAGATGCCGGTCATGGGCGGTCAGGAGGCGATGCTGCAGATCCGTCAGGAAGAGTCACAAGGACAGCATACGCCGATTGTTGCCCTGACCGCCCACGCCCTGCGTGGAGACCAGGAGCGTCTGGTGGCCGCCGGTTTTGATCAGTATCTCTCCAAGCCGTTTCGGATACCGCAGATAGTTGAGGTTTTGATGCAGGTGGCAGCCCCCTCTAAGGTGTAGTGGATGATCTATCTTTCCCTGATTCAGAATACGGCTCTACTGGTTGCCCTGACGTTTCTGCACAGCCTGTTACTGCGGCGTGTCCGGCAGCAGAAGGTTGTCTACTCATTGCTGTCCGGCCTTTTGTTTGGCGGCGTAGCCCTGGTGGGAATGATGACGCCGGTGACGTTGCAGCCGGGCCTGATCTTTGATGGCCGTAGCATTATCATGGCGGTGGCAGGTCTGTTTGGTGGCCCGATAGTCGCTGCCGCTGCCGCTGCCATGGCGGCTGGTTACCGCTACTGGCTGGGTGGGGTCGGCGCTGTTCCCGGTGTGGTTGTTAGTATCGGTGCCGCCGCAATCGGTGTGTTATGGCACTACCTGCGCCAGTCTCGCCGTTGGTTCACCACGTTGCCGATGCTCTACCTGTTTGGCCTGCTGGTACATCTCTAGATGATTGGCAGTATGTTGCTGCTGCCTGCAGCTGTTATCTGGCAGGTGCTGGCTCATATTGCGTTACCGGTACTGCTGATCTACCCCTTTGCCCTCCTGCTGGTCTGCCAACTGTTTCTGCAGATGGAGCGGACGGTTGAGACGGAAAAGAGCCTGGAGCAAGAACGTTATAATCTGAACAGCCTGATACAGGCCGTGCCGGATCTGCTCTTTGAACTGGGGCTTGATGGCCGTTATTACCGCTGTTATACCCGTTCCCCGGAACAGCTGGCTGCTCCCCCTGAACAGCTGCTGGGCAAGACGGTGCATGACATACTGCCGGCACAGGCTGCAGCGGCCTGCCTTGAGGCGTTGCAAGAAGCTAATCGGACCGGCTATTCCCATGGCCGCCAACTCTGTCTTCCGCTACTGGAGGGTGAGCAGTGGTTTGAGCTGTCTGTTGCACGCAAGCCTGAGGTGGATGCAGAGCAGCCCCGCTTTGTGGTGCTGTCACGGGATATTACCGAACGCAAACAGCATGAAAAAGAACTGGTCGAGGCCCGTTTTGCTGCCGAGACTGCCAATCGGGCCAAGTCTGAGTTTCTGGCCAACATGTCCCATGAGATCCGTACCCCCATGAACGGACTGTTGGGAATGGTGCAGCTGATGCGCTATACCCCGCTGAATCAGGATCAAGAGGACTATCTGACCAGCATGGAGCTCTGTTCCAGCACCCTGCTGGCTCTGATCAGTGATATTCTGGATCTTTCAAAAATCGAGGCAGGCAAGATCGAACTGGAACAGGCCAGCTTTCCGCTTGAGCTGACGATCCGGGAGGTTATGGCGTTGCAGAGCGCACCGGCCCGGCAGAAGTCGCTGGAAATAGTGCTTGAGCTGGCGGATGATCTGCCTGAACAGATGCTGGGTGATCAGATCCGCTTCAGGCAGATTCTGCTGAACCTGGTGGGCAATGCGATCAAGTTTACGTCAGAGGGGGGCATTACCGTGGCGGCCAGAGTGCAGGATGGGTATGGTGATGAGCCGGCATGGTTGCACCTGGAAGTGCAGGATACCGGCATCGGCATTGCTCCGGAACAGCAGCAGCAGATCTTTGCCCCCTTTACCCAGGCAGACAGTTCCACCACCCGCAACTATGGCGGAACCGGACTGGGGCTGACCATCTGTCGCCGTCTGACCGAGCTGATGGGGGGACGGATTGGGGTTCGTTCTGAACCGGGTAAAGGAAGCTGTTTTACGGTTGAACTGCCATTGTCAAAGGAATGCCCATGACTGAACGTATCATCCTGATCTGCCTGCTCTGTTTTTTGTCTGTGCTGGTTATCCTGTTTCGCAACCTCAGCAGGCGTCTGCAGACAGTGATTGATGAACAGGAAAAAACCGAACGTGAGCTGCTTGCCAGTGAGGATCGGCTGCGGACATTGATTAACGCCATGCCAGACATCGTCTGTTTCAAGGATGCTGAAGGCAGATGGCTTGAGGCCAATCAGTTTGACCTGCAGCTGTTTCAACTGGAGGGGGTTGACTACCGGGGCAAAAAGGATTCGGAACTTGCCGCCTTCAGCGGATTTTATCGAGAGGCTTTTTTAGGCTGTGAAGCAAGTGACGAGATCGCCTGGCACGCCGGTTCCCTCTCCCGCTCTGATGAGATTATTCCCCGTCCCGATGGCAATACCAAAATTTTTGATATCATCAAGGTGCCCACCTATGATGAGCAGGGCAGGCGCAAAGGCCTGATCGTGGTGGGCCGGGATATTACCGAGCGCAAACAGGTGGAGCAGAAACTTGAGACCGATCATAACTATCTGAAGACGCTGTTTGAACATAGCGGTTCCGGGCACCTGATTGTTGCCTCGGATCGCAGGATTGTGCAGGTCAACCAGCAGTTCTGCGAGATGATGGGCTACACGGAGCAGGAACTGCTGGGACAGTCGGTCCGTATGCTGCATCTTGATGAACAGCACTATCTGGATTGGGCCCCCCGCTTTGTGCAGGCCCGCAACGGCTGTACCCACCTGAATATAGAACATCCCTCACGTCGTAAGGATGGCAGCGTTATCTGGTGCGTCTTTACCGGGGTGCGGCTGACCCTGCCCGATGGCGATCAGGGGGTTGTCTGGAGCGTGATCGATATCAGTGACCGCAAACAGATGGAGGTTGAACTGCGTCAGGCCATGGAGACAGCCGAGGCGGCCAACCGGGCTAAAAGTGAATTTCTGGCCAATATGAGCCATGAACTGCGTACCCCGCTGAACGGGGTGATCGGTATGGCCCATCTGCTGGGTGACACTGAACTGAGTCCTGCACAGGAAAAGTATCTTGCCTGCATTGAAAGCTCAGCACATAGCCTGATTACCCTGATTGGCGACATACTGGATCTCTCCCGGGTAGAGGCCGGCAAGATGGTGCTGGAAACTACCACCTTCTCGCTGCAGCATTGCATCAATGAGCTGGTGGAAAGCCAGCAGTTTGAGATCAGTCAGAAAAAGGTCAGTGTGCAGATCGATCTGGCTGACGATCTGCCGGAGACCCTGCTGGGTGATCAGATGCGGACACGGCAGATTTTACTGAACCTGCTGGGCAATGCGATCAAGTTCACCCAGCAGGGCACCATTATCATTACCGTGAAGCTGGTGACACGCAGTAACGGCAGCGCAGTGGTCCGTATGAGTGTCGCTGACACCGGCGTCGGCATGTCGCCGGATACGCTGGAGCGGATCTTTGCCCCCTTTGAGCAGGCTGACAACTCAACCACCCGCAAGTTCGGCGGCAGCGGATTGGGGCTTGCCATCTGCGACCGACTGGTTGAGCTGATGGGAGGGCGGATCTGGGCAGAAAGCCAGGAAGGGGCTGGCAGCACTTTTCATGTTGAACTGCCGTTTACCGTGCCTGAACCAGCTGCTCCGCATCAACCCGATATGCCTGGCACGTCTGCAGCCGAGCCGCCGCTGCGTCCATTGGCTATTCTGGTTGCAGAGGATAATCCGATCAGCACTGAATTTATTGTCAAGCTGCTGGAACGGCTGGGGCATCAGGTCACGGCCGTGGAGAATGGTCAAAAGGCGCTTGAGCGGGTGGGACAGCAGCAGTTTGATGTTGTCCTGATGGATATCCAGATGCCGGTGCTGGGTGGTGATGCCGTCACCAGGAGTATTCGCCAGCAGGAACAGCAAAGCGGCGGGCATCTGCCGATTATCGCCCTGACGGCCCATGCCTTGGACGATGAGCGTCAGCGGCTGTTGGCAGCGGGGTTTGATGCACATATCTCCAAACCGGTGGATGTCTCATTGTTGCTGTCAACTTTGCAACACGTGACCGAGGGACTCTATGCGTAGCGTCACCGTCTTCTTATGTCTGCTGATCCTGGCGCTTGTGGTCGGCCTTGCCGTTTTGCTGCAGCGCTACCGCTACCTTAAGCTGCAGCAGCGGTTTCAGCAGGTGCTGCTGGAGCGCACAACCGCAGGGATCCTGATCGTATCGTCAGAGCGGATGATCGTAGAGGTGAATCGGCGTCTGTGTGAGCTGTTTGGTTACACCAGAGATGAGCTGGTGGGTCAGAGCGTCGAAATCCTGCACCTTGACCGCCAGCAGTACGAACATTTTGGCCAGTGGTTCAGGGACGCCCGTATCGACGGCTCCCTGACCCAGATTGAATACCAGTATCGCCGTAAAGATGCCAGCCGGTTCTGGGCCCTGATCTCCGGCGGTTCTATTACGTTGCCGGATGGTGATCTTGGGGTGGTCTGGAATCTGACCGATATCACTGATCGCAAGCAGGCAGAGGAAGAGCTGCGTGCAGAGCGCCGCCACCTGCAGAGCCTGTTTGAGGTGAACGGCTCCGGGATGCTGGTGGTCTCCTCAAACCGTCAGATTCTGCAGGTCAACAACCAGTTCTGTAACCTGTTCGGCTACCCGCGAGAGGAACTGGTGGGCCAGAGTGCCCGTATCCTGCATCTTGACCAGCAGCATTATGAAGACTGGGCCCCCTGCTACCAGGAAGCCAGAGCAGGTAAGCCGATAGCCAGTGCTGAATATCCCTGGCGCCGCAAGGATGGCACGATCTTCTGGTGTTTCTTTGCCGGGGTCAGGATGCAGCTGCCCACTGGTGAGCCAGGGGTGCTCTGGAATGTGATTGATACCACCGAGCGCAAGCAGGCCGAAATCGCCCTGAAGCGGCTTTCACTGGCAGTGGAACAAAGCGCCAATATCGTGGTGATCACCGATCCAAACGGGGTGATCCAGTATGTCAATCCACGTTTTTGTGACGTGACCGGGTACAGCCCGGAAGAGGCCATTGGCCGGACTCCCCGTATTCTCAAATCAGGCTATCACCCTTCATCCCTGTACACCGAACTCTGGCAGACCATTACCTCCGGCCAGCCCTGGCGGGGTGAACTGTTGAACAGGACCAAGGATGGCACTGAATTCTGGGAACAGGCCACCATTACCCCCCTGCTTGATGATGCCGGAAGCATCATTAACTTTGTCGCCATCAAAGAGGTTATTACGGAACGCAAAGAGGCAGAATGGCAGATGGCGCTGCTGAATTTTGCCCTGGATTCGATCCATGAAGCCGCCTTTATGGCCGATAAAGATGCCCGTTTTTATTATGTCAATCAGGAGGCCTGTCGAGCCACCGGTTACAGCCGGGAAGAGCTGCTGACCATGGGGGTTGACGATATTGATACTGATGCATCGCTGGACCAGTGGCCTGCGCTCTGGCAGCAGCTGATTGAACAGCACACCCTGACCTTTGAGGGGCGACACAGGACTAAGACAGGCCAGTTCTATCCGGTTGAGGTAACGGCCAACTATCTTGAGTTTAATGGGCAGGGCTATAACCTGGGGCTGGCGCGGGATATCACGGAACGGAAAAAGAGTGAGGCTTCGCTGCAGGAGGCCAAGGAACGGGCCGAGTCCGCCAGCCGGACCAAGACCGAGTTTCTGGCCAATATGAGCCATGAACTGCGTACCCCGATGCACGGGATCATCAGCATGACTCACCTGCTGCGTTCAACAAAACTTGACCCTGAGCAGGACGAATATCTGGAGAATGTGGAGCTGTCTGCCCAAAGCCTGTTGACGATACTGAGCGATATTCTTGATATTTCAAAGGTTGAGGCAGGTAAACTTGAGCTTGAGTTTGCAGACTTTTCCCTGCGTCAGACCATTCATGAAGTGGTCGGGGGCCAGGCCTACCGCATCCGCCAGAAGGGGCTTGAACTGGCCTGTAACTTGCCAGAGGAGCTGCCGGATATCCTGCAGGGTGACCAGCTGCGGGTAAAGCAGATCATCCTCAACCTGCTGGGCAATGCCATTAAATTTACGGCACAGGGGCAGATCAGCATTGAAGTCAGGCAGGTCTCGCGTGAAGGTAACCGTGTTACCCTGCGTCTGTCTGTGCGGGATACCGGAATAGGTATTTCAGCAGCTGCAATGGAGCGGATCTTTGCCCCCTTTGAGCAGGCAGACAGCTCAACCACCCGCAGGTATGGCGGCACCGGCCTGGGGCTTTCAATCTGTCGCCGCCTGGTTGAATTGATGGGGGGGCGGATCTGGGCTGAAAGCACAGAAGGGGTTGGCAGCTGCTTCCATGTTGAGCTGCCGTTCCTGCTTCAGAAACAACCGGAGCAGCCCCAGCCTCAGGTTCGTGTCATGCTCCCGGAACGGAAACCGACCCGTCCCCTGAAGATCCTGCTGGCAGAGGATAATCTGATCAACGCCCGCAGTATGACGGTCATTCTGGGCCGGATGGGACACCTGGTCACCACGGCGGAGAATGGGCTGCAGGCCCTTGAACAGTGGCGTAGCGCAGATTGGGACTGCATCCTGATGGATCTGCAGATGCCGGTACTGGATGGCATTGAGGCCACCCGGATGATCCGTCAGGAAGAACAGCAGCGGGGAGAACACACTGCCGTGATCGCTCTGACCGCCCACGCCCTGCGTGGCGACCGCGAACGGATCCTGGCAGAAGGGTTTGACGACTACATCGCCAAGCCGGTGGATATCTCGTTACTGCTGGAGACACTGGCCCTGGTCCCCCCAAAGGAGCAAAGGTGAGCCATTCCCGTCCCTTCATCGACCATTTTGCACAGGTGGCTGCCCATTACGCCAGCCACCGTCCCAGCTATCCGCCAGAGCTGTTCAGCTGGCTGGCGGCCCAGGCCCCTTCGCGGAGCCTGGTCTGGGATTGTGCCACCGGTACCGGACAGGCAGCGCTAGGGCTGGCTGACCATTTTACGCAGGTATGGGCCACCGATGCCAGCGGGGCACAGATTGAGGCCGCTACCCCCTGCGCCAACGTGCAGTATCACACCGCCCCGGCTGATGGCTCCGGCCTGCCGGATCAGTCCGCTGATCTGGTAACGGTGGCCCAGGCGTTGCACTGGTTCGATCTGGACAGTTTTTATACGGAAGTCCGGCGTGTTCTGAAGCCGGGCGGCCTGCTGGCGGTCTGGACCTACGGGGTCTTTCAGATTGAAGATGCGGATACTGTCGGGATACAGACGCTGTTGGACCGTTTTTATTATGAGACCGTTGGCGACTGCTGGCCACCGGAGCGACGCCATGTGGAGAACGGTTATGCCGATCTGACGTTCCCCTTTCACCAGCTTGAACCGCCGGTTTGCGCCATGGCGGTTGACTGGACTCTGGATACGTTAAGCGGTTACCTGCGCAGCTGGTCTGCGGTCAGCCGCTACGCTGCACTGCATGGTCATGATCCGGTGCCTGCATTGGTTGATGCGCTTGTCCCCTATTGGGGGCAGCGGCACCACAGGGTGGTCTGGCCGCTGTCGATAAAAGCGGGGACGCTTGCGTTGTAAACTGCAGAAGCGGTGTTACACTGATCTGACAGTGGTCTTCATTTGCTGTGGCGATCAAGTTGGCAATTTGGAAGCCTGATTAGAACTGAAATTCAGATTATCCCTTCTCCCTCTGGGAGAAGGTGGCCGAAGGCCGGATGAGGGCAGACAAAAGTGTCAATTGTACAGGTAAGCTTGCCCTCACCCTGACCCCCCAGAGGGAGAGGGAACTTTTCTGATTTGCTGAATCTTGGTGCTAATCATATTTGGAATTACCTGCCCGGGAGCTGCCATGAAGTTCCGTACCCGCCTTACCATAACCTTTGCCGTGATTATCCTGCTGATTGTCAGTGTGGAACTGCTGGTCAGCTATCTGGGGGCTACCCGTAATGATCAGCAGGTGGCGGTGCGTAATCTGCAGTCCACCAGCCTCCAGGTCAGCCACACCATAGATCTGTTGCTGCAGCAGGCCTCCCGTGATCTGGCCATGGTTTCACGCTCTGCCTTCCTCAATGAATCTGGTCGCAGCACTCCCTCCATCAATCGCCGTCTGTTTGATTTCCGTGAAAGCTCCGCCTCGTTCGGGCATCTGACTTTCTGCGGGCCTGACGGCAGGATTTACGCCGATGCCGACGGACAGAATCCTGGTCAAGCGCTGTATCAAGGGCTGTGGCAGAAAGGGATGGCTGGCCAGAGCGGTTTTCTGATCCAGCCGGGAAGTGGCAGTACACCAGCCGGAGTACTGTTTTACGCGCCGGTCCGTCGTGAGGCAGGGGAACAGCCCAAAGGGGTCATCATCGGCAGACTGCAGGTAAACCGGCTCAGTGCATTGAGCGAACATTTTCAAAACTACCGGATGCGCGGGACCGATCGCCTGCAGGTAGCGCTCTTGAATCAGGCCGGGCTGGTACTGTTTAGCAGCAGTGGCAGCCCGGCTCCGGTTAGTATGAAACCTGACCGTACCGACCAGTTGGTGCGTGACAGCGGAACTGAACTGCAGATCATAACGCCGGTGCAGGGGCTGCATACTGCCGCTGCAGGGGGATGGCATCTGCAGGTGGCTATTCCCAAAGCCCAGATCTATGAAGAGGCTCGTCAACGACTGAAGCGCAAGCTGGTGGTAAACGGGATCATGTGTGCGGTCGGTATTGTGGTTATGTCACTGATAGTGAGCAGGATCAGCCGTCCCCTTGATGAGATCTCCCGGGCCGTGCGTCGTCGGGGTGAGGGCGATACCGAGGCGCTTGGACAGCTGCCGGGCCGTCATGATGAGTTCGCCCTGCTGCAGGAAAGTCTGCAGCAGATGTCGGCACGGTTGCAGGGTAGCGTTGAACGTCTGACTGCCAGTGAAGAACAGTTTCATGCCCTGTTTGATGCCATGGCAGAAGGGGTGGCGCTGCACCGGATCTGCTATAATGCAGAAGGCACGCCTTGCGACTACCAGCTTGAAGAGATCAACCAGCGTTACCGGGATATCCTGGGGCTTTCCCGCGATGAGGTGGTGGGTAAAAGCGCTGCAGAAGTCTATCGCACCTCCTGCGCCCCCTACCTGCAGGAGTATGCGCTGGTGGTGGCCACCGGTCAGCCCTGTAGTTTTGATACCTACTATGAACCGCTGCAATTGCACTTAAGCGTATCGGTCTGCCGGATCGGGTCGGAGCGGTTTGCTACTATCTTCAGTGATATTACCGCGCGGATCTGGCAGGAAGAAACCCTGCGCAGCACCCTGACCCAGCTTAAGCAGGCCAACGAAGCCAAGAGCCGTTTTCTGGCGGTGATGAGCCATGAGATCCGCACCCCGTTAAACGGTATCACCGGTATGGTGCAACTGCTGCAGGATATGGAAATGTCTGCGCTGCAGCGGGAGTTTCTGGAGAACATCGATATCTCGGCTGAAAGCCTGTTGAACGTGATTAACGATATCCTTGATTTTTCCAAGATTGAGGCGGGCCGGATGGAGCTGGAGGAGCTGCCGTTTCAGCCCTGCGTACTTCTGAACGATACCCTGCGGGTGATGCGTCTGCGGGCACAGGCCAAAGGGCTGCAACTTACCCTGGTCTGCAGTGACAGCCTGCCAGCGGCATTAACCGGTGATCCCCACCGCCTGGGCCAGGTCGTAACCAATCTGGTAAATAATGCCATCAAATTCACCGTGGGGGGTGAAATTGCGGTACAGTCTTCAGCCCGGGCGGTTGATGACACGACCGTACTGTTTCAGATTGAAGTCAGGGATTCCGGTATCGGTATGGATGCGGCGACCCAGCAGGCGGTATTTGATCCGTTTATCCAGGCGGACAGTTCCACCACCCGTAAATACGGCGGCACCGGCCTGGGCTTGGCCATTTGCAAACAACTGGTTGAATTGATGAATGGCAGTATCAGTGTAGCCAGCAGTCCGGGGCATGGCAGCACCTTCAGCTTTTCCGTGCCGCTTAAACGTGCTGAACTTCAGAAGGCAGCGCCGGAAACAGCGCCTGTTATCACCCTTGATCAGCCGTTAAAGATACTGGTGGCAGAAGATCAGCCGGTTAACCAGCGTTTTGTTGCTGAAATTCTGCGTAAGCAGGGGCACACCCCGCTGCTGGCCAATAACGGGCAGGAAGCGGTAGCCCTCTGGCAGGATGAGTCGATTGATCTGGTGTTGATGGATATCCAGATGCCGATCATGGATGGCCTCAAGGCGCTGGCGGTGATTCGGGCGGCAGAAGATTCCATCCGACGGCATACCCCGATTATCGCCCTGACCGCCCATGCCATTGTGGGGGATCGTGAACGGCTGCTGAATGCAGGTTTTGACGGCTATCTGGCAAAACCGCTGCAGGTAGCCAAGCTGTTTGAAGAGATGGCACGGGTGCTGGAACAGATCGGAAGGGAGAAGCTTAGATGACCTCTGCAGCAGATAGCCTGCTCCTTGAAAAGCAGCTGTTGGCATCGGAACAGCGCTATCAGGCTTTCACGGAGCTGACCTCAGATTTCTGCCACGTCTGCATCCGCACCCTCAACGGGCCGTACCGGGTGCAGTGGGTCGGGGGGCAGTTTGAGCGGATTTCAGGATACACGGAAGAGGAGCTGTATCAGATCGGCTGCTGGTTACCACTGGTCCATCCCGATGACCGCGACCGTATAGCCGCCGGACTGTTGAAAATGGCGGCAGGTGATGAGATCCGCACTGAATTCCGTATCGTTCGTAAAGATCAGCATATCCGCTGGATTCGTGAACACAGCCGCTGCGTGCAGGACCCTGTCAACCCTGCATGTCTGCTGTTGTACGGCTCAGCCCGTGATATTACTGCGGCCCGTGAGGATGCTCTTGCCCTGCAGGCGGCAGAAAACGCCTACCGCACCATTTTTAATGCCACCTACGATGCCATTTTTATTCTTGATCCCAGCCTCGGCATTATTATCGACTGCAACAAGCAGGCTCAACAGCTCTTCAGCCGTCCCCGTGAAGAGCTGATCGGAGCAAGTCCGGCGCAGCTCTCGCCAGTGGATCATCCCGGATTCAGTTCTGAGCAGGCAGGGCGTTATATTCAGGCTGCCAACGAAGGAGAACCGCAGTTGTTTGAATGGCTCTGCGTCCTGCCGGATGGTAGTACCTTCTGGACTGAGGTCAGCCTGCGAGCCACTGATATTAACGGGCGTCAGCGGCTGTTGGCGGTGGTGCGTGACATTAACGAACGCAAGCTTGTTACGCAAAAATTGCAGCATGCAAGAGATGCGGCCCAGGCTGCCACCATTGCCAAGAATGAATTTCTGGCCAATATGAGCCATGAGGTGCGCACCCCGTTAAACGGCATTATGGGTTTGAGCCAGCTGCTGCGGACCACCGAACTGACCGAGGAGCAGGCCGGTTACATGGATATGCTGGATAGCTCGGCTCGCAATCTGTTGGCGTTGATTAACGATATCCTGGATATCTCGCGGATTGAAGCCGGGAGTCTTGTGATCCAGCAAACGGCTTTCAGCCTGACCAAGCTGTTGCGGGAAGTGACCGGCATGTATGAAAAACCGGCGGCAGAGAAGGGGATAAAGCTGGATATTCAGGTGCCAGATGAGCTGCCCATGACTCTGGTGGGCGATCCGCTGCGGCTGAAGCAGGTACTGATCAACCTGATCGGGAATGCGATCAAGTTTACCACCAATGGCGGTGTTATCCTGCAGATCAGTCGGCTGGAGGATTCTCCCCGGGGGGCACGATTCTGTTTTGAGGTGATTGACAGCGGTATCGGGATGTCAGCAGAAACCTTGCACAAGATCTTCAACCCCTTTACCCAGGCTGATGCCTCCACCGCCAGGGTTCATGGCGGCAGCGGTCTGGGGTTGGCCATCTGCCGTCGCCTGTCAGAGCTGATGGGGGGAAGTATCCGTGCTGAAAGCAGTCTTGGCCAGGGCAGCCGGTTTGTAGTGGAACTACCCTTTGGTCAGTATGTCGGCTCTCAGGATGCTGACGAAGCTGAAACAGCGGAACTGTCCCGAATATCCCTTGAGCCGCTACGGGTCCTGCTGGTTGAAGACCAGGAGGTGAATCGTACCTTTGTGCAGCGACTGCTGGAACGTCAGGGGCACCGGATTGTTCCGGCAGCTGATGGCCTGATGGCGCTTGAGCTGCTGGAGCGGGACAGCTATGATCTGATGCTGCTGGATATTCAGATGCCCGGCATGGGGGGGGAAGAGGTGCTTGCCCGCCTGCGCCAGAGCGAGCAGGCCAGTGGGCTGCACTTGCCGACCATCGCCCTGACTGCCCATGCACTGGCAGGAGACAAGGAAAAATTGATTGCAGCAGGTTTTGATGGCTACATCAGCAAGCCGGTCCAGATGGCTCAGTTGCTGGCAGAGATGAGAAGAGTGAGTGTCATGAAAGGAACCAGCCTGGTATGAGTGATCAGAAAACACCACAACCGCCTGAGTCTGAGCAGCTTGCATCTACTCCAGAGGAGGAAGAAGGTGTTGATTGGCAGCCGGTTACCGATCTGCTGCGTCGCGTTCTGGGCATAGATTTTGGCTGTTACCGTTCCGGTACGGTGGGGCGCCGGATCTCGCGCCGGATGGAACTGCAGCAACTGGATGATCTGGCTGATTATGTTACCCTGCTGTCAGCCAACCAGGAAGAGGTTGAGCTGCTGGGCCGGGATCTGCTGATCGGTGTGACGGAGTTCTTCCGTGATCCCCAGGTGTTTCGAGGTCTTGAAGAACAGTTGCGGGAGCTGTTGCGGGGACGACCGGCATCCGACGGGTTCAGGGTCTGGTCCGCCGGTTGTGCAACCGGTGAAGAGGCCTACTCGCTGGCGGTACTGCTGCACAGCATCGCCCGGGAGGTCGGTTTCAGTGGTGATCTGAAGGTGTTTGCCACCGATGTCCATAAAGGCGCCCTGGAGATCGCCTCACGGGGGATCTACTGCGGTGATCTGCTGGCCGGCATGCCTGCGGCATTTCTTGATCGCTACTTTCGTTCTGAAGATGAAGGGCGCTACCGGATAGACCCCCAGATCCGGCGTATGCTGGTCTTTGCCCACCACAACCTGCTGTCTGACCCACCTTTCACCCGTATCGATCTGGCAGTTTGCCGCAATCTGTTGATTTACCTCCAGCCTGAGGCGCAGCAGCGGGTGCTGACCGCCCTGCAGTTTTCGCTGGTACCGGGTGGCCTGCTGCTGCTGGGCCCCAGTGAAGGGGTCAGTCATCTGCCCAACGCCTTCAGTGCGGTACAGGCCGGGATCAAGCTGTTCCGCAAACAGGCCACCCCCCGTGACAGCATCACCGTGCCGGGCATCCCCTGGATGGCCCGCAATCCCCTGATTGCCTCACTGCATCAGGGGCCACGCAATGCCATTGCCCTGGATCGCCATCTGCTGCATGACTATGACCTGATTCTGGAACGGTTTGCCCCTCCCGGCATGTTGTTAAACAGCAACCGCCAGGTGCTTCATATCTTTGGTGATCTGACACGCTATCTGCGCCCCCTGACCGGCCGTTTGAGCGGTGATATTCTGGGCAGCCTGCGTGATGAACTACGGCCTGCCCTTTCCACCGCCCTGCTCCGGGCGGAGCAGCAGCATGAGAGCTCGGTGGTGGACCGGATTCCACTGTTGCAGGATGCCGGCAGCAGCTATGTTGATCTGGCAGTCAGCTGCCTGAGGGATGACCGCAGTAGTGAGATCCATTTCCATGTCACCCTGGCCCCTTCAGACTGGCAGCCGACCCAGGAACGTGATCTTGCCAGTTGTCACCATGATGCTGCCGATTCAGCTAGCCACCACCGTCTGTCAGACCTTGAACAGGAGCTGCATTCCACCCGTCACTCCCTGCAGCTGACCATTGAAGAACTGCAGGCCAGTAATGAAAAACTTGATCTGGCCAATGAGGAGCTGATCTCATCCAACGAAGAGCTGCAGAGCACCAATGAAGAACTGAAATCAGTCAATGAGGATCTTTATGCTGTCAATGGTGAGCTTGAGCATCGTAATGAAGAACTGCTGCGCCTGAATAGCGACCATGACAACCTGCTTGCCAGTACCGAGGTGGGTACTGTCTTTCTGGACCGGCAGCTCTGTATCCGTAAGTTTTCCAGCGCCATCAGCGGGTTTCTCAAGCTGCTGCCCCAGGACCTGGGACGCCCCATTGAACATATTGCCTATGAACTGAGTTCCCCCCATGAGTTCAGGAAGAATCTTGCCCGGGTGCTTGAAACCGGCCTGCGGATGGAGCAGGAAATTCAGGCTGGCCCGGAACAATGGGTGCTGCAGCGTATTCTGCCCTACAAAGAGGAAGGCGGCAGCGTAGATGGCGTGGTGCTGACCTTTACGGATATCAGCGTGGTCAAGCAGGCCCAGGCAGCCATAGCTAATATGAATCGGGAGCTGGAGCGGAAGGTGCTGGAGCGGACCCGGGAACTGGCAGCCAGTGAGTCAAGGGCTCGTGACTTTATTGAAAACGCCGGACAAGGGTTCTGGCAACTGGGGCCTGACCGGTTGACCATGGATGTCAATCCGGCCCTTTGCACCATGCTGGGTTACCGTCGTGAAGAGATTTTGGGGCGCTCACCGCTTGAGTTTGTCGATTCGAACAACCGGCCCATTTTTTTGTACCAGATGGGGCGAATCGACGCACTGCTCCACCGCAGTTATGAAATCAGCCTGCTCCATAAAAAAGGACATCTGCTACCGGTGATGTTCTCCGCCACGACTCATCGTGATGCTGACGGCAAGATGGATAATGCCTTTGCCTTTGTCACCGACCTGACGCAACAAAAACAGGTTGAACAGGAGATACGGGCAGCCAAAGAAGCGGCTGAAGCAGCCAGCCGGGCCAAGAGCCAGTTTCTGGCCAACATCAGCCATGAAGTCCGTACCCCTCTGAACGGCATTATGGGGATGAGCCATCTGTTGCATATGACACCGCTGGTGGATGAGCAACTGGACTACCTGCGCCACCTGGATGACTCCGCCCAGAGTCTGTTGTCAGTCATTAATGATCTGCTGGATCTGACCCGGATTGAGGCTGGCGGGCTTGGCCTGGAACTGGCTGATTTCCAGCCTGATGAACTGGCCAATGACGTCCTGCGGATTCATCAGCCGGTTGCCCAGCGCAAAGGGGTGACGTTGCTGCTCAAGCTTGCCCCGAACCTGCCTGACACCATGCGGGGGGTGCCTTCCCGCCTGAAACAGGTGCTGCATAACCTGGTGGGTAATGCGGTCAAGTTCACCGATCAGGGGCAGGTGACGCTGCAGATTGAGTCGCTGTCCCGGCCGGGGCAACCGCTCCAGGCCCGTTTCAGTGTGCTCGATACCGGTATCGGTATGGAGCAGGATACACTGAAACGGATTTTTGCGCCGTTTGTCCAGGCAGATGAGACCATCAGTCGCCGTTACGGCGGTACCGGGCTCGGGCTGACCATCTGTCAACGCCTGACCGAGCTGATGGGAGGAACCATCATGGTTGAAAGTACCCCCGGTGTTGGCAGCTGTTTTACGGTGGTCCTGCCGATGAAAGTGCCGGTAGGGGCCATCATGCACCCGAATCTGGTAGCAAAGGTGTCGATCCCTCAGCAACGCCAATCGCTGCGCGTCCTTTTGGCAGAGGATCAGCCGGTAGGTCGTCTGTATGCCACCCGGCTGCTTGAACGTCTGGGACATCGGGTAACGGCGGTGGAGGATGGCAGCCAGGCGATTGATGCCTGGGAACAGAACTGTTTTGACCTGATCCTGATGGATGTGCAGATGCCTGGTATTGACGGGATTGTGGCCACAGAAACGATTCGCAAGCACGAACAGGGGGGCACGGTGCATATCCCGATTATCGCCCTGACCGCCCATGCCCTGACGGGAGACCGGAATAAATTGCTGGAGCAGGGCTTTGACGGCTATGTGCCAAAGCCGATTGATGTTGAAGAATTACTGGCAGAGGTGAACCGGCTACTGTTGAATACTCAGCAATGCAGCAAAAAGGGGGATGCGCCATGAAAGCGGTAATTGGATTGGTGTTGCTACTGGCACTGTTCTCAGGAGCGCAGACAGCATCTGGAGAACAGCAGAAACAGTATCTGTTTGCCGTACTGCCCCAGCGTCCGCCGGTGGCGATGCATGCCAGCTGGAGGCCGTTTCTTGATCAGCTGGAAAAACAGCTGGGGGTCAGCCTGAAGTTGAAGCTGTACGAGACCATGCCGCAGTTTGAAGAGGAGATGAAACGGGGCGAGGCTGATTTTGTCTTCTCTACGCCGCCCCATGTGGTGCTGGCGCACCAGAGCCAGAAGTATCAGCCATTGGTGCGGGGGAGTCATACCATTGCCGGGGTGCTGTTCACCAGGAAAAATTCTGCCATCAAAACCCTGGCAGACCTTGATCGTCAGGAAGTTGCCTTTGTCGGCAGCCGAAATGTCTGAAGCCTGGTGGTGAGACAGGTCCTGTCTCAACAACCGGTCAAGCTGAATCTGAAACAGTTGTTCGCCGGCTCCAGCAGTAATGTCTATAAGACCGTTCTGATGGGGAGAGCCGCTGCCGGTGCGGTGCTGGATGTAGATTTTGACTCTCAGCCAGCAGATATTAAAGCGCAGTTGCAGGCATTGACCTATACCCCAAAGATGGCACCCCATCCGATCTCGGCTCATCCACGGGTGCCCAAAAAACTGCAGCAATCGCTGGTAAGGGCTGTTGTGCAGATCGCCAAAACTCCGGAAGGCAAAAAAATGCTGCGGGATGTGCAACTGCTTGATCCGGTTGCTGCCGACTATGTTCGTGATTACAAGATGCTTGAGAAGATGGATTATGATGCTCTGACCAAAGGGATCTGATTGCTATGCAGCTTTTGCCCCGCCGCCTGCATACCCGCCTGCTACTGGCAATAACCCTGGCCATGGCAGCCGGCATCCTGGCCCTGTCCTTCTGGACCGCCTACGGCCAGTCACGACAGCTGATTGCCGCGCGGCATCAGCAGGCCGAGCTGTTGACCCGTAATCTTGCCGAAGGGTCTGCCCATTCCTATGTACTGGAAGATTATGCGGCGCTTGATCACTTTTTGCGTCACTCCATGGGCTTGCCGGGGGTGCGCCGGGTAGTGGCCACCGATGCCCGTGGCGTTGTCCTTTCCGATTTCAAGCGATCATCCGATAGTGAGGAGCCTCAGTTAAGCAACGGACCTGATACGGTGCGCATACCGGCTTCAGCGTCAGGCAGCATCACCCGTACCGGTACTCTGCTGGTGGTCTGGCAGCCGGTACAGGCCGGAAATCTGCTGGGATGGTTGCAGGTACAGTACGGGCTGGAAGAGGTTGCCGCGGTGCAACGCCAGATCTGGCGTAACGGCATTATCTTTGCGCTTGTTGAAGTGGCGGTCGGCATCCTGTTGGTTGCCTTACTGTTGCGCAGGCCGATCCGGTCTATCAGCAAGCTCTCCCGTTTTGCCCGGGAACTGCCCCAGCATAAAGGGACAACCTTGCCGGTTGAGCGTTTTGTGACCGAGGTGCAGGATCTGGGGGAATCGCTTAACTACGCCTCAACGGAACTGCAGCGGATTGAACAGGAACTGCTTGAATTGAACCGGACCCTTGAGACACGGGTAGAGGAGGAGGTTGCCAAAAGCCGGGAAAAGGATGCATTGTTGCTGCAACAGGCACGCTATCAGACCTTGGGGGAGTTGCTGGTCAACATCGCCCATCACTGGCGTCAACCGCTCAATAACATCGGGGCGCGGGTACAGGAAACTGCCTGGCAGCTGTCAACCGGTGAGCTGCCTCCTGAAAACGCCATGGTTGCAGCTGATCAGATTATGCAGGAGCTAAAGCAGCTGTCCCGGTCCATTGAGGGGTTCCACCTGTTGTGCCGCCCAGCCGGACTGGATGAGGCAGTGCTACCTTCTGATGCGGTCAATCGTTCGATCCTGATAGTTCGGGACAGCTATCAACAGTTAGGGATCAGTTTTGAGCTGAACCTGCTTTCGGAACAGAAGGTACAAGGCTCACTGCAGGATCTGGTACAATGCATCCTCAATCTTTTCAGCAATGCACGGGATGCCATCGTGGCGCGTAATGATGGTGTGGGGCATATTGTGGTGAAGATCGACGATGCTCAGTCTGATGACAAACTGACGGTCATGGTCGCTGATACAGGTGGTGGTATTCCGCAGCAGTTGCTGAATTCATTGTTTGATCCCTACGTTACCAGCAAGTTTCGTGCTCAGGGGGTGGGGTTGGGGCTGTTTGTCGTACGACAGATAATTGAGCAGCGCTTTAACGGCACGGTGGAGGCCTGTAACCAAGGGCAGGGCGCCCTGATAACTATCACGATTCCGTTACACAGGGGAGAAGTATGATGGTAATGACTGACGAGCTGAAGCAGTTGGCCTTGCTGTATGTGGAGGACGAGGATATTGCCCGTCTCTCCATCGGTACCTTTTTGCGGAGGCAGGTGGGGGAGCTGTTACTGGCAGCAAACGGCAGTGAAGGGTTGCAGTTGTATCAGGAAAAACGTCCTGCGGTGGTTATTACCGATCTTGAGATGCCGATTATGAACGGTATGGAGATGATCCGCAGGATACGGGCGCTGGATCATAGCATTCCGATTATCATTACCACTGCCTATGATGACGATGCCCACTACTGCCCGGAGGCGGATATGATCATTCTGAAGCCGATCAGTTTCATGGAGCTGCTGCAGGCGGTAAAAGACTGCCTGGCTGCGCGGGGGAAAGAAAGACACTAGCACGCGGATTAAATCCGCGTCTGATTTTAGCGGATTCAAGTCTGATTTAAAATGATTAGCACGAAGATTCAGCAAAACAGAAAAGTTCCCTCTCCCTCTGGGAGGGTCAGGGTGAGGGCGAGCTTACCTGTACTTTTGCCACTTTTGTGTCTGCCCTCATCCGGCCTTCGGCCACCTTCTCCCAGAGGGAGAAGGGATAACCTGAATTTCAGTTCTAATCCGCGATTTAAAACAAGCTGTTCTAAATCTGTGTCAATCCGCTTAATCCGCGTCATCCGCGTGCTATAGTATCATGGTGAGCGTGTTCGGACGCTTACGTTACCGCAACACCGCCTCGGCCATCACTTCGGCAATATCCTTCACCTGAACCTTGTCAGCTTTCAGATCCTTGATGCCGTCATCCAGCATGGTCAGGCAGTAGGGGCAGGCGGTACAGATCGTATCCGGCTGCTGCTCCAGTGCCTCGGCTGCCCGCACCAGGTTGATCCGTTCACCGGTAAACTCCTCCAGCCACATCCGGCCACCACCGGCGCCGCAGCAGAAGCCGTCTTCACGGTTGCGGGGCATCTCCAGCGGCTCTGCACCGGTGGCAAGGGCCAGCGCCTCGCGGGGTTCGTCGTAGATGTTGTTGTGACGTCCCAGATAACAGGAGTCATGGTAGACCAGCCTGCCCAGATCAGCCTGCTTGGGCAGCTTCAAGCGGCCATCCTGCACCAGATACAGCAGCAGCTGACTGTGGTGGATGACTTCCAGTTCAATTCCGTACTGCTTGTAATCATTTTTCAGGGTGGTCAGACAGTGGGGGCACTGTACCACCACCTTCTTGATCCCCCGCTCTTTGAACAGGGCCACGTTTTCCTTGGCCAGCTTGTCAAAGACATACTCATTGCCCAGTCTACGCAGGGAGTCACCGCAGCACTTCTCATCCTTGCCCAGCATGCCCCAGGAAACCCCGGCCTTGTCCAGCAACAGGGCGGTGGCCACCGTAATCTGCTTGGCCCGGGCGTCAAAGGAACCGGCACAGCCAACATAGAAAAGATACTCGGTCTTGCCCGGCTCAAAGGGCCGTTCACCCAGTTGGGTCGCCCACTTGCCTCGCTCGGTGGGGGCGATACCCCAGGGGTTGCTGCGTCCTTCCATGTTTTCAAACAGATTCAGCAGCTCTTCCGGGAAGCGTGATTCCATCTCCACCAGATGCCGTCGCAGCGGGATCAGCTTGGGCATCTGCTCAATAAAGACCGGACAGGCCTGCAGGCAGGCGCCGCAGGTGGTGCAGGACCAGATCGCTTCTTCAGAGATGGAGGCATCTCCTTCGCCGATCAATGGCACAACCCCCGCTTTACCCTGCTTCAGCCAGGGGCCGTTTGCCATCAGGTTATGCTTCAGTTGGGCAATCACCCCGCGCGGGTTCAGCGGCTTGCCGGTCTGGTCAGCCGGGCAGACGTTCTGGCAGCGGCCACATTCGGTGCAGGAAAAGGAATCCAGCAGTTCTTTCCAGGTGTAGCCGTCAACCTGGCTGATACCGAAGCTGTTACCGGCGTTAAACTCCTCCCGCTCCGGCAGGGGTGGATGCTGGCGCCGACGCAGGAACACGTTGGGGATGGCAGTAATGATGTGGAAATGCTTGCTTAACGGCAGCAGGTTCATGAACAGCAGCAGCACCAGGGCGTGGGTCCACCAGGAAAGGTCATGCACCAGCTTGCCAGCAGCCTTGGGAATGTAGGGGGCAAACAGGCTGGAAACCGGCATGATGTTTTGTGCCATCTGCAGCACTGAGCCCTGCATGCGTGAGATCTTGGCGGCATTCACGCCAAAGTTTGCCAGCATCAGGGTGGCGATCAGAAACAGGATGAAGAACGCCTCAAAGGTACGGGCCTCAGGATAGGGCGGGGCCACCAGCCTGCGGATGGCAGCTGCCGTCACAGCCAGCAGGGTGATCAGCGAGACCACGTCAATCATCTGCATCAGCGGCATAAAGATGCTGTCCGGCAGCTTGGTAAAGGCCAGGCCGGGGAACAGGCCATGCAGGATAAATTCGGTATTGGCAACCATCAACACCAGAAAACACCAGAAGATAGCCACATGGATCAGGCCGGACGGCTTGGCCAGTACCCGCTTCTGGGCAAAGGCGTAGCTTAAGGTGTCACCGATCCGTTGCCCAATGGTGTCAAGACGGTTGTCAGGCCTGCCCAGCGCGGTCAGCGAAAGTCGTTTCCAGCAGCTCCAGATGAACAGGGCGGTGGCTGCAATAAAGAGCGGTGCGAAGATGGTCGGGGTTGGTGTCATGGTTTTTTGCCTCGTGTTTTCAGCTCACGAATTTTGCGCGTCAGGGCAGGAACCACCTGGAACAGGTCGCCCACAATGCCGTAATGGGCCACTTCAAAGATCGGTGCTTCCTTGTCCCGGTTAATGGCGATGATCAGATCAGCATCCTGCATCCCCACCAGATGCTGGATGGCGCCGGAGATACCGCAGGCGATGTAGATCTTGGGGCGCACGGTCTTGCCGGTCTGGCCCACCTGACGGTCATGGGCCATCCAGCCGGCATCCACCGCAGAGCGGGAAGCCCCCACCACACCGTTCAACTCCTTGGCCAGCTCTTCCAGCATGCCAAAGTTTTCCGGCCCCATCATTCCCCGTCCGCCGGAGATGATGAATTCTGCGCCGCCGATATCCACCTTGTGCTTGCTGTCGCCGTCGCGGATGATCTCCAGCACCTTGACCAGCACCTGATCCTCCGGCGTGGTAAAGCTGTCTTTGATGATCTGGCCGGTTGCACTCGGCAGCGGTTCCGGCATCTGCATCACATGGGGGCGGACCGTGGACATCTGGGGCCGGTATTTGTCGCACATGATGGTGGCCATGATGTTGCCCCCAAAGGCGGGGCGGGTCTGCATCAGATTGCGTTTGTCATCAATATCCAGGCCGGTACAGTCGGCGGTCAGGCCGGTGCCGACATGGGTTGCCACTGCCCCGGCCAGATCGCGTCCCATGCCGGTGGCCCCCATCAGGATCGCCTCCGGCTTATGCTGCTCAATCAGGTGGCACATCGCCTCAAGGTAGGACTGGGTGCGGTAATCGGCATAGAGGGGCGCATCCAGCAGATAGGCCTTTTCTGCGCCGTAGCTGAATGCTTCATGGCAGAGCGGCTCTACTTTGTGGCCGATCACCACAGCAGCCAGCCCAACCCCCAGCTTGGCAGCCAGTTCCTTGCCCTTGCCCAGCAGCTCCCAGGAAACCTTGGCAGCCTCACCGTCAGTCTGCTCTATAAAGACCCAGACCCCGCGATACTGTGCCTGCATCCGGGCAATAGCAGCTGCCTCAGGATCATCATCTTCAACCTGTGGTGGTGCCCCTGCTGCTGCCAGCTGATCCAGAATCTTCTGCTCTTCAGGGGTGAAGACCATTTCAATCGCCTGGGCCGGGCAGACCTTGACGCACTTGAGGCAGCCGATACATTTTTCAGCAGCAACCACCGGCTCGCCAGCCTCATTCATGCTGATACAGTTGACCGGACAGGAGCTTTCGCAGCGGGCGCCACAGGCGATACACTTGCCATCCAGCAGGTGGGCGCGGCCACGTGGCTTTTTGATCTTTGGTGTGGTTTCACTCATAGTGGTAGCAGATCCTTTTCCATCAATTTGGCCAGCAACAGATCAACGGCTCCTTCCGGGTCTGCATAGCCGTCCCCCACAATCTCGCCTTTATCCCGCTGCGGAGAGAAGATCTTGGAAACCCAGGTTGGTGAACCTTTTAGTCCAATGGTCTGCGGGTCAAGGTGCAGTACTCCGTTATCCCAGACCTCAACCTCGGCTGTGGCTGCCGCAAGCCGCATTGGCACCGTGGGGTAGCGAGGGCGGTTCAGTTCACGCACCACCGTCAGCATGGCCGGTAGCGGTGCCTGCACCCGCTCGTGGCGGCCTTCCAGTTTACGGCTGACCACCAGTTTTTTGTTGACCATATCCAGTTCTTCAACCTTGTCCACCAAGGTCAATTGCTGGTAGCCCAGACGCACCGCAATACCCGGCCCCACCTGGGCGGTATCGCCATCAATGGTCTGCTTGCCGCAGATTACCAGCCCCACCGGTTCCACTTCATTATTCAGCTTGGCAATGGCTGCTGCCAGCACCTTGCTGGTGGCCAGAGTGTCGGCACCGCCAAAGACCCGGTCAGACAGCAAAATGGCACGATCAACGCCGGCAGACAACGCCTTGCGCAGAGTTGCCTCGGCATTGGGCGGCCCCATGGAAAGCACCGCAACCCGGCAGCCAAACTGGTCTTTCAGCTGCAGCGCCGCCTCCATGGCATGGGTGTCATAGGGGTTCATGATAAAGGGGATGCCTTCCCTCACCAGCGTGTTGGTGACCGGGTCAATCTTGACCTGGGTCGTATCAGGCACTTGTTTGATACAGGCGACAATCAGCATGGTTTCCTCGATATGACTATTTAATATGCAAGATGCCAGGTTGCTATTGGGCAGATCAGTGAACTGATGTAAATACTGCATCAAAATAAATCATGCAACACCTAAAGTGCTGATTTTGCTATTGCGTGAACAGATAACGAGCCCATTGACGTGTTACACATAAAAAACAAAATAAGTAATTTAACAACACATAAGCGTTCTTTGTGGGCCGCTGTCCATCTGGTATACATCTGGTCAAAATAAAAATACGCCTATTTTGTGTGCTGATCTCAGGGTGTTGTGTGTAAAATAGAAGCATCTGAATATTTATTGGGCACATATGCTGCATATCATGCTGAGTTTATACATTCAGGACCAGAGGTTCTGCATATTAAGGAGGCATTTATGGCCAAGCTGGACGAAAAGATTGAAGGTATCTACAACGACGTACTCAAGCGCAACCCAGGTGAAATTGAGTTCCATCAGGCCGTGCTGGAGGTTCTTGAATCTCTCGGACCGGTTGTGGTCAAGCATCCCGAATATCTTGAGCGCAAGATCATTGAGCGGATCTGCGAGCCTGAGCGTCAAATCATCTTCCGGGTACCCTGGCAGGATGATAAGGGCCAGGTGCATATCAACCGTGGTTTCAGGGTTGAGTTTAACAGCTCTTTGGGACCTTACAAGGGGGGCTTGCGTTTTCACCCCTCGGTCTACCTGGGTATCATCAAATTCCTCGGCTTTGAGCAGATCTTCAAAAATTCACTGACCGGCCTGCCGATTGGTGGCGGCAAGGGCGGCTCGGACTTTGATCCCAAGGGTAAGTCTGATGATGAAGTGATGCGCTTCTGCCAGAGTTTCATGACCGAACTGTATCGCCATCTGGGCGAGCATACCGATGTGCCTGCCGGTGATATCGGCGTGGGTGGTCGTGAGATCGGCTATATGTTTGGCCAGTACAAGCGGATTACCAACCGCTATGAGCCGGGCGTCCTGACCGGTAAGGGGCTGACCTGGGGTGGTTCGCTGGTGCGGACGGAGGCAACCGGTTATGGTGCCACCTTCTTCATCAACGAAGCCCTGAAAGTACGCAAAGAGACCTTTGAAGGCAAGACCTGTCTGGTATCCGGTTCCGGTAACGTGGCCATTTATACCATCGAAAAGATCCATCAACTGGGCGGCAAATGCGTTGCCTGCTCAGACTCTAATGGTGTTATTTATCATGAAAAAGGCCTTGATCTCGACCTGATCAAGCAGCTTAAAGAGGTTGAGCGTCGTCGTATTTCCGACTATGTTGCTGCCCACAAAGATGCAAAGTATATTCCAAACGGTAACATTTGGGACATCCCTTGCCAGGTTGCTATGCCGTCTGCAACCCAGAACGAAATAAACGGCAAGGATGCCGCAACCTTAGTAAAAAATGGCTGTATCGCTGTCGGCGAGGGCGCCAATATGCCCACCACGCCGGAAGGGGTAAAAGTATTCCTGGATGCTAAAATTGCCTACGGACCGGGCAAGGCTGCCAACGCAGGAGGCGTCGCCACCTCGGCGCTGGAGATGCAGCAGAACGCCCAGCGTGATTCCTGGACCTTTGAGGATACTGAGGCCAAGCTGGAAAACATCATGAAAAACATCCATGCCAACTGCTACGAGACCGCTGAAGAGTACGGTGCACCGGGCAACTATGTGCTGGGTGCGAACATTTGTGGATTTATCAAGGTGGCTAATGCTATGGTAGCCCACGGCTTGATCTAACGGTATCCCAGCAGGATTTGTTTTCCCTCTAGCCCAGTCCATCGCTGGGCTAGAGGCGTATAATAAACCTACACCACGAGGTTGGTATGGCAGCGGTAGTGCAAAAATATGGCGGATCAGCAGTCACCTCGCCTGAGCAGATCAGGAAGATCGCCCAGCGGATTATTGCATCCTATAACGATTGCAATGATGTGGTGGTGGTCATCTCGGCCCGGGCAGGTGAAACCAACCGCCTGATTGAAATGGCCCAGGAAATGTCCCCCCAGCAGGCCGGCAGCCAGTATGACCTGCTGATCTCTGCCGGTGAACAGGTCTCCATCGGCCTGTTGGCGCTCTGCATCAGTTCCATGGGCTACAAGGTCAAGACCTACCTGGGGTGGCAGGTGCCGATCATCACCGACTCGCTGCACACCAGAGCCTCCATAGAATATATAGATCCGACAAAAATCAGAACCGATCTGGACCATGGCGCCATTGTACTGGTTGCCGGATTCCAGGGGATTGACCGCAGCGGCACCATTACCACCCTGGGACGGGGCGGTGGTGACACCTCTGCCGTTGCCCTGACCCATGCCCTGGGGGCAGCGGTGTGTGAACTGTACTCGGACGTGGATGGCATCTTTACCGCAGATCCAGCTATCTGTGATGATGCCCGTAAAATTGAGAAGATTTCCTATGATGAGATGCTGGAACTGGCCAGTCAGGGGGCACGGGGTGTCCAGATCCGTGCCATTGAGTACGCAAAAAAGCATAACGTGACCATTCATGTCCGCTCGGCATTCAGTGCCGAACGGGGCACCCTGGTCGTAAAGGAGCATATGCCTATGGAAGGTGTGGTTGTTACCGGGATTGTGGCTGACAAGAATGAGGCGAAGATTGCAGTGTTGGGTGTGCCGGACAAGCCGGGCAGTGCTGCAAAGATCCTGACCGGTCTGGCTGACAAGGATATCTCTGTTGATATGATTGTCCAGAACGTGGGGCAGGATGGTCTGGCCGATATCACCTTCTCGGTCTCAAAGACCGATCTGGACAAGGCCCACCAGATCACCGCCCAGATCGCCAAAGAGGTCAATGCGCGGGAGGTGCTTGCTGATCGGAACATCAGCAAGGTTTCCATCGTGGGCCTTGGTATGAAAAACCATGCCGGTGTGGCAGCCCGGATGTTTACCGCGCTGGCCTACAACAATATTAACATTCAGATGATCTCCACCTCGGAAATTAAGGTTTCAGTGGCCATTGAAGAAAAATACACCGAGCTTGCTGTACGGGTGCTGCATGAGGCCTTTAAGGTGGATCAGTGTAGTGAGTGATGGGGGCTAGTGTTTGAAACGGCAGTTACTCGCGCAGCCAACTAACGTCTTGCCATGATCCGCTGCCCGCGTATCAAACAGCCTGCCCCTGCCCGGTTTCAGGCAGGCCTGCGGCAGCTAAACCAGTGCTTTATCACCTATGTTACCACCGCACCTCAGCCGCTACCGGCTCCGGGGTTGTTCATCACCCCGGAAATCCGGTTACAGTCCGAACTATACCTGCCGATCAAAGAGATCAGCCGCCTATTTAATCGTTTGTACGCTGCAAGCCTCAAGCATATCCCCATTCTAAGCAGCACCCCGTTTCATGCCAGCCCCAGTTGGGCTGACTGCTTTGCTTCGTCTCCTTCCTGGCTACAGTTTTCAGCCAATCCGGCCTGTTTGCTGGAGAGGTTGCTGGCGGATCAGCAACTGTTGACCCGCTTCCTCTTTTTCTCTTTTTTACCGGGCCGCTTTAATGGTGCCGGATTCGGGCGTTATCCAGATCAGCTTGGCTGGCTGCAACAGTATTTGCAAAAACAGAGCGGTTCTCTGCGGATTCTTGATGCAGCCTGCGGCAGTGGTGAAGGGACCTGGGAAATGGCAGAACTGTTGGCTGAGAATGGCTGGCAGCCGGAGCAGGTGCAGCTTGAGGGCTGGACCCTGGAGCCGCTAGAGGTCTGGGCAGCGCAGACACAGTGTCTGCCCCACCATCCGCAGCGTGAGAAGAACTATCAGCAGCGGGTGCAGCCATTACGGGAGCAGGGCTGGGGAGAACGGATTAGCTTCAGGGCTGTGGATCTGCTGGCTGAGCAGATTGAGTCAGCCCCCTTTGATCTGATTCTCTGTAATGGCCTGTTGGGTGGACCGATCCTGCATGAACAGTCACAACTGCAGCAGACAGTAATACTGCTCTACAGCCTGCTTGCACCGGAGGGCGTGCTGCTGATTGCCGATCATTTTCACGACGGCTGGAAAAAACTTGTGCCGGAAGAAACTCTTGTCGGACTACTTGCAAGATACGGACTGCAAGTACAACAGGCAGGCGAGGGGCTGATAGCACAAAAGAGGCTGTATCGCGGCTAAACTAAATTTGTTCTACCTGAGTTGACTTGCACTGAACTGAGTCTATGCTGTAGTGATAGATTCTATCTTAAGGAGGTCGTTATGAAAGCTAAGAACATCCTGTTGACAGCAATTCTTTCGCTTTGCCTGGGTGCTGGCTCTGCCTTTGCCGGAGCCCTGCCCAACCTTGTTGGTGACTGGAAGTCTACAGGTAATGGTGCGGTTGTTCATGGCAAATTGGGCCATACTGAACCAACCCAAACACCCAAGTTTATGAATATCCCTCCTGACTTTACCCTGCGGATAACCAGTCAGAATGGTCAACATTTTCATGGTGAGCGGTTTTCTCCCAAGGCAAAGGAAATGGTACTGGGGATGATCGATGATGACGGGAAATCGATCTACATGGTGGATGACGATGGTGTCTTTATCTGTACCTATAATAAGGCAAAAGACAGCATCAAAGTTCGTTACATGGAACCTGGCAAAGATTCAAAGGTTGTTGCCATTTCAGTGTATACCAGAGTTAAAAAGTAGCTGTTTAAGCTGATAGCAGCACTGCCTACAGAGAAGCTGATCATCAGGCAGTGCTGTTTATTGTATCTAAACCGTACACATAATCCGTTTGACCAGATACTCCCCGCCGATCACCAGATACTCCCCTTCGCCCTTTAACAGGCTGGTGGGGAGCAGCTGGTCAAAAAAGAAGATCTTTGAGGTGGGTATCTGTACCCGCCAGACCACGGAACCAAACTCCCAGGCCCGCTCTTCTTCATCAGTAAAGGAAACCAGGTTATTCAGCCGCACGATCTGCTCCCGTTTGCCGACCTGCTCCAGGATCTGGTCCTCGGTTGCGCCATTCGTGCCGCGAAACAGGGTCAGAGTCCCCAGCTTGCCGTGACTGCGTTGCAGTTCGTACTGGCAGTATTCGTACAACAGATCCAGCTGGGCATTGATGGCGTTGGTCCGCTTGCTGCCGCGGGTCCGATCCACAATATAGCGGTAATGTGCCTCTGAATCCGTGCCGCTGATCCGGCCATTATGAAAGGTGGGGGCGATCCCCATTCTGCTCTCAACCCAGCTTTTTAAGACCGCCCCTTCCACTGAGTTGCTCTCCATCATCCAGCCCTTCAGAAAACGCAGATAGCTGTTACGCAGGGCTCTGCGGGCAGAATCGGTATGACCATCCTCATGGTGGAGCTGGAACTTGACTGAAAGGTAGTCACTGAAGACCTGACCACGCTCTTCACGGCTTTCAACGGCATCAAGTTTGTTGAACAGAAAACGGTTGGCATCCCGCACCCCCTGCAGAAACAGCGGTTGCGGATGTTCATTGAAGTGACGGGAGGCGATCACCCAGGGAGGCAGGTTGCATAAATTGAAGGCGGTACTCGACATTGAGAGGCCTCTTTGCAAGTAATGATGAAAGGCCATGATAATAGGCCGCGGATAACGCGGATTGAACGGATATACGCAGATTTTAATCTAATCTTTGAAATCCGTGTAAATCCGCTAAAATCAGATTTGATCCGCGTGCCATTGTCTTTAAGATTTATGACTATGCTGACTCAGCTCAATACAGCTTCAGTACTTCCTTCAACACATCATTAACCGGCCCGCCAAGACTGATGACCTCAACCCCCAGTCGCTCCATCTCCTCTTTCGGGGATGCACCGATCATGGCAGTTACCACCACCCGGCAGGCGCCTAACCCGGTCGCAATGGCTGCCAGCTTATCCGCCATCAGACTGTGCCCAGGCCCGGTCCCACTGCAGTAAGGAGGCGCCTGCACCTCATACAACAGTGCAGGCTCACCTGTCCCAACCTCGTAGACCAGAAAACGATCGGCCTTGCCAAAATGGGTATCAATATGTTTGCCATCGGATGATGTTACGGCAATCAACATGATAAAACCTTTCTTGTCTGTCACGGGGACGAGGAGTTTTTCGTTCTGGCAAGGCACCCGAAGGAGTACGTCGAGCAGGTACGACCGGGGGGAACGATGCCAGAGCGAAAAAGAACCGTCCCTATGCTTCCACCGGTGCAAAGGTGAAGCATTTCTTGGAGCAGGTCTTGCCACAGGCCTCACAGCCGATACAGTTGCCGGCATTGGCCACCCGCATGAACATCTTGGCTGAATCGTCTTCGTCCAGTTCTTCAAATGCCAGCACGTCGTGACTGCAGACCTTGAAGCAACGGCCACAGCCGATGCAGGTCTCTTCGTCGATTGAAACAATATACTGCGGGGTCCATTCCTTTTTGTCTTTGGTTAGTCCGGTGATGTAGGCCATTTTAATTTCCTCCTTTTGTTTTAAGGTTTTGATGGGCCGCGAATGATACGGATTGAGCTGATCTCCACGGATAAAACCTCTAATTTGTCTTAGAAAAATCAGCGTAAATTCGCCTGATCCGCGTTATCCGCGTGCTATTGCCTTAATCTTCTTCGAACGATACCGCTTGTCCCTTGTTCATCGCCTTGCGTAGCCAGGGTGGGGGATTGCCCCGTAATACCTCCTGTAGTTTTGCCACGGTCTCCGGCAGGCTAACTTCAGTGTTGGTTTTCATGGGATGGATCTTCAGGGCTACCAGTTTTGCTGCTGCCGGTCCACCGATCTGCATGGTGTAGACAATGGCGCAATCAGACAGAATCTTGGCCCGCGCTGCGATCCGGTCCTCTTCATCAGAACCGTGTGCCTCAGTTGTTACTGATTCAAGAAATGATGCCTGATCAGGCCCGATCTCCCAGATCTGGAAACTTTCACACTGGCCGAAATGCTGATCGATCATGGTGCCGTTGGTGGTGGTAAATGCGATTTTCATGGTGTCACCTCTTTCTGACCCCCCTCAATCCCCCCTTGTCAGGGGGGAAGCTCAAAACATCTTTACTCTTACTCCCTCCCTGACAAGGGAGGGCTGGGGAGGGTTTAGGATTTCTAATTGTGCGCCAGTTTCTGGGCATCCTTTGCGTTGGCTTGAAACAGATTGGCCACCTCAAACACCAAATTCAGCGTCCCGCGATAGCCGACCCACATCTTCTGGTGCGCTCCCAGCCGGTCAAACACCGGCAGGCCGGTTCTTAAATGGGCGCCGATCGAAAGTCTGGCTGCTGCCTGTCTGCCGTTACTGTTGGCCACCAGCAGGTCTGCGCCAACCGCAGCGGTTTCCAGGTCTTCAAGATCCCCCACAAAGATGTTGTTACAGGGCAGACCCTCCAAACCACGGGTGCGGGTGGCTGCCAGGGCGGCCTGAATTTCGCACCCCATGCCTGCCAGGAAACGGGTCATCCCTTTCAGGTGGTCTGCCTCTAACGCGATGGCAACTTTCTTGTTGCCGAACTGGTAGTGCGAATCCACCAGCGCATCAGCCAACCGTGACCGCCAACGCTGCTGTTTTTCCGGTATTGCGTTGCCACTGATGGCTGACAGGACCGCCATGAAGCGGTCAGTCTCGGCCATGCCGGTCAGGGAGGTGAAGCCATAGGCCGGTATGCCCAACCGTTCTTCCAACCCGCTGGCAGCCTTGGCCAGTGAATCACCCACATACAGGGTGGCGATACTGCGTCCGGCCTGCTTGATCTTGTCGACGCTGATGCCGCCGGTGGAAAGGGGCGAGACATCGGCATCAATATGACCATCCAGGGCATTGGCGATGTCCGGCACACAGAGTACGGAGAGGCCGAATGACTCGATCAGCTCTTTCAGCTCTTCCACATCGGCAGGGGTCAGCTGTGCCCCCGGCACCAGATTCACCTGGCCTGGGATGGTATCGCCAGCTTCCGGCAGCGCCTCCAGAATCGCCTCAACCGTGTTGGCATAACCTTCCTGTAGCGAGCCGCAGTAGTCCGGGGTGGAAGCCCAGATGATCGGCACCCCGTCATGCTCCGGGTGTTCCTGGCGGAACTGGTGGATAGCTGAGCGGACATCATCCCCCATGGTCTCGGTAAGTCCCGAGGTCATCACCCCCACCACCGCCGGACCAAACTTCTCAATCACCCGGCCGATCCCTTTTTTCAGGTTTTCCCAGCCGCCAAAGATGGCGCTGTCTTCGCTCATGGCCGTGGCATTCAGGGCAATGGACTCCTTGAAGTGCCTGGAAAGCTGCAGCCGGATAAAGGTGGAGCAGCCTTGCGCGCCATGCAGCAGACCCAACATCTGATCAATCCCCAGATAGGCCAGGGTTGCCCCCAGGGCGGGTGAGTTCTTCTGCGGGTTGACCGTGGCAGCCTTCTTGGGCACAGCCACCCGTGAGGCGGACAGGTCTTCTGCCAATAATACCTTGGCATGTTGAAGAGGCGTATGGCCATACGCCCCTACGGTGATGTCATACCCATCCTCCCATGGTGCCGGGCTGTTTAAGAGCGGCCAGATCGGGTTGTTAACGGTCAGGTCAAGCTGCTTGGCAAAGGTCACCATCCCCTCATACCCGGCATAGGGGTGGGAGCGGCCATGGTTGATGTCAAGGAACGGGGTCTTGGTCTTTAAGGCCAGAAACTTGGTCTTGCCGCCGGCCACGATCAGGTCCGGCATCTTCTCTTTCATCACCCCCAGCAGTCCGGCGGTGGAGGTATCTTCAATGATCTTGGCATCCTTGTGCATCAAGGCCTTCATCCGGTAGAAGTCTTCCAGGGTGGAGTTCTGGGTACCGGCAGCCAGGATCTCTACCCCCAGCTCACGCAGGGCATTGACCATGGACCAGGTCTTGACCCCGCCGGTAAACAGCACAGCCCGTTTCCCTTCCAGCCGGGCGCGGTAGGGGGCCAAGCGTTCACGGCATTTGGACTCCTCCTCTTCCAGCAACTGCTCCACCCGATCCTGCATGATCCGTTTTTCAAGACCGTTGACTGCGTCATCCAGGGCAATGGCGATGTTGCGCAGCGCCTTGGCAATATCGGTCAGGCCGTAGAACGACTCCTCCAGATAGGGCATGCCATAGGTCTTTTGCATCTTCTTGGCCAGGTTGGTCAGGCTTTTGGAGCAGATGATGATGTTCAGCCTGGCCCGATGGGCGTAGCGCAGCTCCTCAAACTTGGCGTCACCGGAAAAGCAGGAGAGGATCTGGATTCCCAGCCGGTCAAACAACGGCAGCATCCCCCACAGGTCACCGGCAATGTTGTATTCGCCGATCAGGTTGATTGGATATTCGCCTAGTACCGGCGGCTCCGCCGTGCCGATTACCTGTTTGAACAGGATCTCGCCAGCCAGGCGGTTGCCGATATTCTTATCGCCGATAAAACCGGGGGTGTTGACCGGCACCAGCGGGATGCCCACCTTTTCCTGGGCAGCCTTGCAGACCGATTCAATATCATCGCCGGTCATGGCGGTGACGCAGGTGGCGTAGACAAACATCCCTTTTGCTTCAGGGTAGCGGGCCGCCAGATCAATAATCGCCTTGTACAGCTTTTTCTCGCCACCAAAGATCACGTCATTTTCCAGCATCTCGGTGGTAAAACCACGGCGGTACAGTTGTGAGCCGGATGAACGGGCACCCCGGTTATCCCAGGAGTTACCGGCGCAGGCGATCGGACCATGCACCAGATGGATCGCATCGGTCACCGGCATTAAGACGACCCGGGCACCGTCATAGGCACAGGAACGTTCAGTCCCTTCACCCGGTTCAGACTTTTTACAAAACTTTGGCGCACCCTTTTCGTGGGTGGAACAGTCTTCAACGTCGTAATAATCAGGTTTGGCCATTGCTGCCTCCCAACAGGCGGCATCGTTGCTGCCCGTGACCTGACTTTGCACTGGACGTGCCAACAGTGTAATTTGCTGATTTTGCTCAACAAGCTATCAATAAAGGGGGGATTGCAAGTTCGTCTCTACTGCCGACTGCCGATGAAATACACAGTTTGCTGATCTGCTGCAAAAAAGCTGTGCGCATGGGTCACTTCAAACGCTCTATGTGTGTTAATAACTCTCTTGATTTACAGGCACAAAAAGCATAGGATAATACATAAGAACATACTGAATTCTGTGGGTGAGTGCCATGGTAGCTCCGGTAACCACAAACATAATGCCTCCAATGCCTGATCTGCCCACTGTTCCTGTTAAGAGCGAGGCCCTCTCTGCACAGCCAGCATCGTCTGTAGCGACAACCAAACCGTCAACAAGCAGCAACACCAGTCAGGTTTCGTCTGGGGACTCTGTAACATTATCAACTGCTGCTTTGGATATGAGTAAGGCCCTGATTCAGCAGCATGAGCAAAAGACTGAAATCAAGCAGGAGGCGGTTAAGCAAGAAGCGGTAAAGCAGCAGGCAGCAATGGAGACAGAAGAAAAAAAACCTTATAAAGCGATGACCAAGGCCTATCCGCCCTACATGGGCAACAGTGAAGAGTTGAAACTGCTGAAGGAAAGTTCGCCAGCATTGTATCGTGAAATATTAAGAATGATTGTACCGACACCATTAAATATTTCATATGCTGACAAACAGAGTTTACAAAGTTCACAAGGTATGAGTAGCAGCACTCAAAACGTATCAACAACCGCTTAAGAAGGAGGTGGTTATCATGCCAATCAGTCAGATATCGCCCAACAGTTTAGCAACCAACAGCCCGTATGTTAACCCGTCTGCAAAGACAACAGAAACACAAGCAGGGGCAATCCAACAAGGTAATCAGGATGCCCAGAAACCGGCCAAGGCCGCTCAGACCGATACGGTGACCATCTCGCAACAGGCGCTGCAGATGACCGGCAACAGCACCCCCCAGACTAATCAGGCCAAGGCAGGTGCAACCGGTCAGCAGCAGATGACACAGCAGATGACACAGCAACAAAAAGGGAGCAGCTTTAGCGTGCAAGGCTAACGTTACTTCTTTAGGCCAGTACAAACGGGCGTCCCGGTTTTTCGGGGCGCCCGTTTGTCTATAGCTACACCGATGGTGCTACCGCATCAATTCAAAGAACCGGTCTTCACAGGTCTCATCCTTGATATCCAGAAACTTGTTGCAGATCTGGCTCACCATATAGATCACCCCCTGATACCCGATCCGCGGATAGCGGTGCATATTGACCCGGTCAAAAACAGGAAAACCGAAGCGGAATAGAGGGATACCGGCATCGCGGGCGGTAAATTTGCCGTGGGAGTCACCGATGATAGCGTCCACCGGATCGGTCATCACCAGTGAACGCAGATGCCAGAGATCCTTGTTCATGTAAATTGTGCAGCCTTTGCCGTACATGGAGCCATCCAGCAGGCCTTGCAGTTCCTTCTCCAGCTTTTTTGAACCACGGCTGCAGACAATATGGTACGGATGGGCGCCCATCTCCAGCAGGAAGGATACATAGCCCACCAGGTAGTCCGGGTCGCCGTAGACCGCAAACTTTTTACCGTGCATGTACTGCTGGGCGTCGGTCATGGCATCCACCGCGCGGCCACGCTCATTTTTTAGTGATTCAGGCACTTCCTTGCCAAACAGCTCGGCAATCTTCATGATCATTGCATCGGTCTTCTCGATACCCATCGGCATCGGCAGGGAAACATGCTTGCCGGCATAGTTGTCCTTGATCCAGCTGAAGGTTTTGGGGGTTGCATAGGGCCCCAGAGTCATGGTGGCCTTGCCGTTGATCGAATCAGCAGCATCTTCCAGCGGAGTGCCGCCGGCGTAGATGGTGTAGGTGCCGTTACAGGGCGAATCAAAGCTGTCGGAGATATCGGCCAGCAGGGTAACCGGCACGCCGAACTCCTTCATGATCCGTTTGTACTCACGATAATCAGCGGTGTTGAAGTCACAGCCTGCGATCAGATTCAGCTTGCCGGTGCAGCGACCTTCAACCTGCTTGCCTTCGGTCAGGTTTTGCAGGATCGACAGCAGCATGGAATCATAACCGTGGATATGGGTGCCGCTGAAGCTGGGGGTGTTGGCAAACGGTACCGGCATCTCCTTGGGTACGTGGCCCTTAGTACGGGCATTTTTGATAAAGGCGGTCAGGTCGTCGCCGATAACCTCTGGCATACAGGAGGTAAAGACCGCAATCATCTTGGGCTTGTAGAGGGCAACCGCGTTTTCCAGGCCTTCATGCAGGTTGTTCTGGCCACCGAACACCGCGCCGTCCTCGGTCATGGCGTCGGATACCGCCGGGGCCGGCTCACGGAAATGCCGGTTCAGGGTTGAGCGATAGTAGGAGGCACAGCCCTGTGATCCATGCACAAACGGCAGGGTGCCTTCAAAACCGTGGGCTGCCAGTTGCGCCCCCAGCGGCTGACAGGCGTGGGCCGGGTTGATCACCAGCGCCTGACGGGCAAAGTTCTGCTCTTTATACTCTTCAGAGTTGATCCAGTTTTTGACCTTCTCTATCTCTTCAGGCGGGGTCTCGACAATTTTTTTTACTTCAAGTCCGAGTAGGTTAGCCATGTTTATCTCCTCTCCGGGCACCAATCTGTGCCACGGCAGATGTTTGTTTGTTGAGAGCCTTGATAATGGGCCGCAGATGACGCGGATTAAGCGGATGTACGCTGATCAAACCCGAGAATCTTTTAAGGGCAAAGGCAAAACCCAAAACGTTTTCTTTATCGCTATTGTTTGTCTTTAAGGCTTTTACCCTTCATTTCGCCTTTATCCGCGCTAATCTGCCAGATCCGCGTCATCCGCGTGCTATTTAGGTCTTAAAACGGAGCCTTTACCAGTTTCCAGGTCGGGCTGTTCACCGCCATATCCACATCCCGGGCAAAGATCTCAAACCCTTGATAGGCGTGGTACGGGCCGGAATAATCCCAACTGTGCATCTGACGGAACGGTATACCCATTTTCTGGAAGACATACTTTTCCTTGATACCGGAACCGATCAGGTCCGGTTTCAGTGCATGGGCAAATTTCTCAAACTCATACTTGGAAGGATCGTCATACACCACCGTGGCATTGGGCATTTCAGGTGCGGTACGGTCATAATCATCGGTATGGGCAAATTCATAGCCTGAACCGACACACTCCATCCCCAGGTCTTCATACGCGCCGATGGTGTGGCGGGGGCGCAGACCACCCACCAGCAACATGACCTTTTTGCCATCCAGACGGGGCTTGTACTCATCAATAATCCTAAAAACGGCAGTTAAACTGCCAAAAATGTTGTAACCTTCTGAATGCAG